>DFST01000142.1 GCA_002378975.1 Chitinophagaceae bacterium UBA3430 | reverse complement strand
ACCCCGCCCCCCGAGGAAGTGTTGAAGCAGTCTTCCCATCAATGTACCTGGGTAGAGGCAGCTGGTGGATTGATTGAAAATTGGTCTGGCGAATTATTGCTGATCTATCGGCGTGGAGCCTGGGATCTTCCCAAAGGCAAAATCGATGCCGGAGAAACACCCCGTTTAGCTGCGAATCGTGAAATTGAAGAAGAAACCGGACTTACCAACCCGACTTGGATCGAAGATCTTCCGCCAACGTTCCACATCTACCCGTGGGAAAATAATTGGGTCTTAAAAAAAACACATTGGTTTCGATTTCGATTGAACGAACCACAAGCTCTAGTCCTTCAACAGGAAGAAGACATCGAGGACGCTAGATGGATCAAGACCGATCAACTATCCCAATATTGGGATCAGATCTATCCCTCCCTGCGTCCCTTAATCAGATCGGCTGTGTACTGATGGAATGCGCCACCCGTTCTGGGAGAAACGGCGTAGCGTCCCCTCCATTTCGGATGATGTCACGTACAATGGTGGACGCAACGGATGTGTACTTCGGCTCACCGGTCAAGAATATGGTTTCGATGGATCGGTCCATCGTTCGGTTGGCATCTGCAATGGTCTTCTCGTATTCAAAATCACTGACGTAACGGATTCCCCGCAGAATAAAACGAGCACCGATCGTCCGACAAAAATCTATGGTTAGTCCCTCGTAGATCGCCCCTTCCACCCGTGCATCGTGTTCGTATAGCTCGTTGATCCACTTCAACCTTTGTTCTGGAGTGAACATGGGTGCTTTGGCCGAGTTTAAACCGATGCCTACTACGATTTTATCGAACAAGGGCAGCGCCCGGTCGATGATGTCGACATGCCCAAGGGTTACGGGATCAAAGGTTCCCGGGAATAGACAAATGCGGCTCATGGAATTGGTTTGTGCTAGGCAAGATTGCGATTGGAAAGTAGGTAAAGCACCGCCATGCGGACGGCCACTCCGTTCTCCACTTGTTGTAAAATGATCGATTGGTGGGAATCAGCAACGTCGCTGTCCAACTCGACGCCTCGATTGATCGGGCCGGGATGCATGACGGTAATCGGCTTTTGCAACCCATCCAACAATTGTCGGTTGATCCCATAATGCAATCGATATTCGCGCAGGGATGAAAACAGCACCTGATTCTGACGCTCGAGCTGAATACGAAGTACATTGGCTACTTCGCACCAATTCAAGGTTTCTTTCAGGTCATAACTGACCGTAACGTTCCAAGCTGATTGGATGTGCTTGGGAATTAATGTTGGCGGTCCGCATACAACCACTTCAGCCCCCATTTTATTCAGCAGATGAATGTTGCTTTGCGCCACCCGGCTATGTAGAATGTCACCGATGATGGCGACTTTACGCCCTTTCAATTGACCGTATTTCTCGGTTATGGAGAATGCATCCAGCAATGCCTGCGTGGGATGTTCGTTGATGCCGTCTCCGGCATTTACAATGGCAGCCGGTATGTGTTGGGCCAGAAAATGGGGGGCCCCGCTGGAACTATGCCGAATCACCACCATGTCTACTTTCATCGACAAGATGTTGTTGACGGTATCCAGTAAGGTTTCGCCTTTTGCGGCCGAGGAACTGGATGCGGCAAAATTCAACGTATCAGCACTTAACCGTTTTTGAGCCAATTCGAAAGAGAAACGAGTACGGGTGGAATTTTCATAAAACAGATTCACGATCGTAACGTCTCTTAACGAGGGTACTTTCTTTACTGGGCGCTGCAAGACCTCCTTGAATTGTTCAGCCGTTGATAGAATGAGGGAAATGTCGGAGGGGGTCAGCTCTTTGATGCCCAACAGGTGGCGGGTAGATAGTTGCATCAAAGGACGAAATTAGGAAAAATCAGGATTCAAGTAAAACCAAGGTTTGACCACCCCCCTCGGCGGAAAGGAGTTTGAGTTTCTGGCTGCGCTGGGTTGAAACGGTAAGTGCCACGTAATCAGCCTGTATGGGGAATTGACGGTGTTCCTTACGATCGGCCAAAACCAGTAGCTCAACCCGACCCGGACGACCATAATCCAAAAGAACATCCAAGGCCGCTTTGATGGTCCGTCCGGTAAAAAGCACATCATCGATCAGGATAACGGTCTTGTCTTCAATCGAAAATGGGATGTTCATGCGATCCGGCGCTAAAATGGAGGTACGGAAATCATCCCGATAAAAGGTGATATCCAAAAGGCCCATTTCCAAGTCTTGCAAACCAGACTCCTTTCGAAGTTGACGAACCAGGTCCCAACCCAATACAACCCCACCCTGTTGAATGCCCACCAAAACGGTATTATTCAGATTGGGATGTCGCTCTAAAAGTGCGATTGCCAATTGTTGAACAGCTTTCGCGTAGGCCGTGGTATCTAAAATGGGTTGCATACTAGAAACAAATCGATTTCAAGTTACGCTTCTTGGTGGAAGGGATACGAATAATTGGTAGGCGGATTGAAGGTTTCTTTAATGGTACGGGGACTCAGCCAACGCAGCAGATTCAACATCGACCCCGCCTTGTCGTTGGTTCCACTGGCTCGTGCACCTCCAAAAGGCTGTTGCCCTACCACAGCACCCGTGGGTTTGTCGTTGATGTAAAAATTACCGGCTGCATGACGTAACCGAGTGGTTGCTCGATCGATTGCGCCACGATCTTGAGATAAGATAGAGCCCGTTAAAGCATAGGGTGAAGTATTGTCGACCAGATCCATTGCTTTTTCAAATTGTCCGGCGGGATAGACATAAATCGTCAACACCGGTCCAAAGATCTCCTCGCACATGGTCAACGAACGTGGATTTTTCGTTTCAATTACAGTAGGCTGAATAAAATAACCATTTTTCTTATCGCATTTACCCCCTACCAAAATCTGACATTTGGGATCTTTCTTGGCAGCATCAATGTAGCGTTTGATGTTGTCAAAACTCTTCTCATCGATAACCGCATTGATGAAATTGCGAAAATCCTCTACCGATCCCATTTGAAAACTCTTCACACCTTCTGTCAATTTCTTTTTGACGGCCTCTGCTATGTTGGAAGGAATATAGGCTCGGGAGGCGGCGGAACATTTTTGCCCCTGGTATTCAAAAGCACCCCGCAATAAGGCTGTGGCCACCACATCCGGATTCGCTGAAGCATGTGCCAAAACGAAATCCTTCCCACCCGTTTCACCGACGATGCGCGGATAGCATTTATAAAGAGACATATTCTTGCCAATCGTCTCCCACATATTATTGAAAACACCCGTCGATCCGGTAAAGTGAACACCGGCAAAATCCCGATGATTGAAACAGACTCCGCCCACCGTAGGGCCACTCACATAAATCAGATTGATCACCCCATCGGGCAATCCTGCCTCTTTTAAAATCCGCATAAATAATTGAGCGGAATAAATTTGGGTATAGGCACACTTCCATACTACTACATTGCCACAGAGTGCTGCCGATGTTGGCAAATTGCCCCCAATGGCAGTAAAATTGAATGGGGTGATGGCCAGCACAAACCCTTCCAGCGGACGATACTCCAATCGGTTGTGCATACCGGGGCCGCTGATGGGTTGTTGTTTGTAGATCTCCGAAAGGAAATGAACATTGAAACGTAGAAAATCAATCAACTCACAAGCCGCATCGATCTCAGCCTGAAAGGCGTTTTTGCTCTGACCCAACATGGTCGCGGCATTGATGTATGGGCGATACTTAGTAGCCAAGAGATCGGCCGCTTTCAAAAAGATGTGTGCGCGTTGTTCCCAAGACATATTCGACCAGGCCGAACGCGCCTCCAAGGCTGCGTCAATCGCTTGTTTCACATGTTTTTCCTCCCCCATGTGAAATTGTCCCAGGATATGGGCGTGCTCGTGTGGGGGACGTATGTCGGCCTTTTTCCCGGTTCGCACTTCCTTGGAACCAATGTACATGGGAATGTCCATCGTGGTGGACTTCAACTCCTTGAGCGCCTTTTTTAGGGCCATTTTTTCTGCACTACCGGGTGCATAATTCAATACCGGCTCATTCGTGGGCAAGGGATAATAAAAGGTTCCGATTGACATGTGATTCGCTTGTTCAGCGAAGATAGGAACACGTACTCATTTCATGGCGATCAGGCGACTACGATGGAGCAGATCCCCGCGCTCAGAATCCTGTATGATTAAAAAATAGGTGCCTTTGGAAAGTGGTCGGTTGAACGTCAACACCTGGGCGCCCTCACCGGTATGAAAATCCCATTGCTGAACACGAACACCCAGTTCATTGATCATCACAACCCGCAGGGTCCTTCGAACCCTACCCCCATCATCTCGAATCGTAATGTGATCCTTAACCCACGTTGGGTAAACCTCAAAGCCTGGCCGATTTTTTTTACAGGTTCTGAACAGTCGATCGTCACTGAAATACTGAGTCCCTTTGTGGCTATTCGCCATGATCCGATAGATTGCCTGATTCATTTGAGGATCAATCTGATTGTCGGTATAAGGGTACCAATAAGCATTGCCACCCAGTGTTTGGATCGTCCGAAAATGAATGCCGTCGTAGCTGCGCTGGATCTCAAAAGAGGAAACATCCATTTCATCGGAAGTAGACCAAGTTAGCACGGGTTTGCATGCTGCGTTGGCGTGCACTTTGAGGTCCATCCATTCAGAAGCAAGAACCGAGATGATGAAAGAACGGATCTCAATGGCAAAGACCAAATGAGCATCGTTGGATCCATTGGATTTAACCGCATCAAAAATGGGAAGACCTTGATAAGGCGCGTAGATAGGATTTCTTCCTACAAACCGTGTATTATGGGTTGTTTCTAAGCTATGGGTCGTCGTTCCCACATACAAAACGAATTTCGTGCTGTCGTAATACATGTGATTACTTCCCCATGGAACACCTGTTTTACCCAAATAATCATTGGCCGATCCGCCAATATAGGATAGGTAATACTTGGTCTCCAGCTGTTGATCGCAGATCAGGAACATCATGTCCTGCCCGCCCCCATTGGTTGGGCTATACAACGTGCCAGCGTTGTAATTATTAACGAGTAAGTTGGTCGAAGTTGTAGTTCCGAAACTCATCAACACAATTCGCCCGCCCAGAATGATCGGCCTTACGGCTACCAAAATGTCGGTTCCGCTTCCACCTACATAACTTGCTTTGTAGCCGCCCCCGTTGTTGTTGAATCGAGCTATGAATGCTTCCGTACCTCCGCCGTTTACAGCCTGAAAAGGGGTACCCGTACCCAGCGGGAAACCGGTGCTGGATGTAGTTTGTCCGACTACAATGGAAATCGAATCACCTAAACAGGTAATCCCCCAAGCATTATCGGTATTGTTTCCCCCGAATTTTTCGATGTATTGGAAAATGGCCTGCCCTTCTCGAACATCGATCCGACCAAATAAAGCATCGGTTCGTGTATTGTTGTTGTGGGTAATGCTTGCATTGACCTCGGCGATTGATTTGGTGTAACCGACAAATAGGATCGACCCAGTAGATAAAACTTGGAAATCATTGATTTGATCTACATCACTTCCGCCTACGTAGGTTCCAAAATTTAATTGATTATAGTTATAAAATCGTCCGATCCATGCTTCATTGCTTCCGCCAAAAGTTGCATCGGCTGCGCCCAATAAATAATTTTGCGGGCTTACGATTGGCAATGCGGCAGAAACCTGCAAGGAGATCACAAAAGCATCGGCACCCGTTGCACGCACCGTATAGGCATAATCGGTGCCGGAAGCTCCCAAAAAGCTTGAATAAACAATCCGATTCAAAGAATCATTCAGCACGGTTATGAATCCATCGATGCTGCCTCCATAGCTATTGTCCCAAGCATTGCCTGTTACCGGGAAAGCACTGGACGCCGTATATCCGGTCACAAAAACGGCCGTATCATAAACGGCCAGCCCAATGGCAATATCAGATCCAGTTCCGCCTAAATAGGTGGCGTATTTAACCGTTTGACCATCGGGTGTCAAGGCATAGATAAAAGCGTCGGGATTGGAAGAAAAGGTACCATCGTAGGCGCCACTCAAGGAAGCGGCATAAACAGTAGAAACTTGCAAGTTTGCAGCACCGGCACAATAGATTAATTCACTAACCGGATTCTTTTCTATTGCGTACAAATATTCATCGAAGCTTGCACTCGCCCCATCGAAAAAGATGCCCCAAATTAGATCTGGATCAATCACCAACGGCTGGCTCAGATCGTAGGTGTCCTTGATCTGAAATTCGACGGCATTGGTTCCTTTCAGTTGGAATCGAACGTCGACAGCCTTTTTGCCACTCGGTAGAACAGAATAGCTTTCGGGCAGATTCATGTCATAATGCCCATTACCCAGACCCACGCGAAGCGCCCCATTTTCGGTTAATGCCAGATCGGAATTTCCTTCAAAACGCATCTGAATTTTACCGGGGTCAGCACCTGGCCAAAGGATCCAGTCGAACTCTAAATGACCTTGCTGTTGGCTATACAGACGGATATCAATTCCGGGATATACATTTTTCAGAACCCATTCCCCGTAACTGGGAACGGCATTACTTCTTCCAACTGTATGAAGATAGTTACGGCGAGTTTCAAAGGGATGTTTTTGTTCCAATTCAGAAAACGGGGAACTTCCTTCAAATACCAGATCAAAAAAGCGATACTTCATCTCACTGGGTCCGGCTGTGAATCGTGCTCCGTCCACATTCGGTGTATGGCTTTCAGATTCAATGGTCTCTAGGATCATGACCCGTAGCCGGTCATGTTGTATGAAAACAAAAGAACGATCGGTGGTAAAATATCCGAGAACGGAAGTAGGCAGTCCTTCTTGCCCGGAATTGGGTATGATCTGAAACTTGCGACTACTGGCTCGAATCGTTTGCTCAACTTGATTGCGCAAAGAGGCCTCGATCGTTGTTTTTATTCGAGTAGGTGGCTGAGCACGAAGTGACCATTGAAGTATGATCAGCAACAATATCATGAACAAACGAATCCAAGAGGATCGCTCCAATAAAAACAAATCCCGATTGGGAGAGCTAGGGTCTTGTATGTTTTTAAGGTTCATAAATGGGTTAGATGCTGGATCACATGAAAGTAACTCCAACCCGATCCGAAAAAAACCGACCCCATCCTGTAATCGACTGAGTTTCGTTAGGCAATTGGAATTCAATAAAAACCGCTTTTGAATACCCTAACCCATACTGTTGATTTTCAAATAAATAGACGAGCATCATTCTACCGACAAGCCGGATAGATTTATACAAATGGTAGTAATACGACTAGGGCTACCGTAAAGATTCATCGTGTAATCGGAAAAAAAGGGAGGGGCAACCGTAATTCGTGTAGGGTTGAGTAATCAGGACTCTGCTTCTTTTTCGCTCATCAAGAAGGCCTTGATGAAACCATCCAGTTCACCGTCCATAACAGGTTGTATGTTTCCGGTCTCGAAATCGGTCCGGTGATCTTTGATCATTTTGTAGGGATGAAAAACATACGAGCGGATCTGGCTCCCCCACTCGATCTTTTTCTTTTTGGAATTTGTCGCATCCTTCAGTTCATTGCGCTTGCGCAATTCTTCCTCGTACAACCGGCTTTTCAACATTTGCATAGCCTTCTCGCGGTTGCCCAATTGGGTTCGTTCGGTTTGGCAAACCACCACCATGCCAGAGGGTAAATGGGTCAGTTGAACCTTGGTCTCTACTTTGTTTACGTTCTGTCCACCCGCACCCCCACTGCGGGAAGTTTCCATTTTTACATCGGCATCTCTGATCTCAATGTTGATCGTGTCATCGACCAATGGATAGACAAAGACTGAGGAAAAGGAAGTATGACGTCGTGCATTGCTATCAAAAGGCGAAACGCGTACCAACCGATGCACGCCGCTTTCTCCTTTTAGAAATCCGTAGGCAAAAGGACCGTCAAATTGCAACGTGGCCGTCTTGATACCTGCCCCATCTCCCCATACCCAATCCAATTCGGTGACTTTCCATCCCTGGCGTTCCCCATACATCCGGTACATCCGGGCAAGCATTTCTGACCAATCCTGACTTTCCGTACCACCTGCCCCGGAATTGATCTGTAAGACCGCCGGTAGTTCATCTTCCGGCTCATTGAGGGTGGCCTTGAACTCCGCATCATCTATCTGATTCACGGCCTTATCGAATGCCTCCAGTGTTTCTGTTTCGGTAGCATCGCCGGCTTTCCAGAATTCAAACAGCACGGCAAAATCTTCCACGGCCGTTTCGGTCGATTCAAACAGATTTACCCAGTATTCGTTAAGCTTGATGTTCTTGAGAATCTCGGTGGCACGCTTGTTGTCGTCCCAAAAACCGGGACTCAGCGAAAGCTGCTTGTCTTGTGCGATTTTATATAGTCGGTTCTCGAAGTCAAAGAAACCTCCTTATCCCGGTAACGCGGGACCGCATATCCTGTAATTTCTCGATTGTCATGGTGCGAAGATAACCGTTGTAAGGTAAAAAATGCTACAAGCCGATAAGCCGGATTCGGTCGAGGACCATCATTTATCTGTTCCGAAGGTTACCCAACGGAATCGAGCTGCCTACCCTGTACCTCGGGCGAGCCGCCCTCAAACGGTACTATACATGGCATTTCAGCATGCAAGGTTTACCCAAGATCCCGGTCACCCGCGACCCCCGTAGGCTCTTACCCTACGTTTTCACCTTTGCCGTTCGGTTGCCCGACCGGTAGTTATTTTCTGTGGCACTGGCTGTTTCCGCTTGCGCGGAACCCGGCTATTCACCGGTACATCGCTCTATGCTGTCCGGACTTTCCTACCCCACTGGAAGCGCGGGATCGATGGTCTGGCTTGTAGCGGGACAAAAATACGAAATCCCCCTGGCGGATCTGAAATGGACTTATTGGCCCAACCGGCTGTGCCGGTATCCATACAGGAAATAGATCAATAATCCCCCACCCATCCAGAATAAAAACCAGATCCAACTGATGGCGGGGATCTCGATCATCAGGTACATACACGACATCACGCCCATGATCGGTATGAAAGAATATCGACGCATGAAGGTCAGCACACTCAGGATCGACCCGATCAAGATATAGAGCAAAAACAACCCCTGTACCAACGTAATGCTACCTGATTCACCCGCACTGATCAAACTGGATATCTCCGTCAATCGTGCGCGGAATAAATAGATCAACAAAACAAAGAGGGCTGGAATTAACCACTGGCCGTTGATGTAGGGTAAAGAGAATTTTCCGGGCTCAGCTTTACGCGGGGGTAAGAAGAGTACACCCGCTGAAACAAGTACAAACGCAAATAAAGTGCCGATGCTTGTTAAATCAGTGACCAGTCCGCTGCGGATCAGCATGGCACCAATACCAATAAAAACACCGGTCACGATGGTTGCAAATCCGGGTGTTTGATATTTAGGATGTACTTGCTGGAATTTCTTGGGTAATAAACCATCTCGACTCATGCTCATCCAGATCCGAGGCTGACCGATCTGAAATACCAACAATACGGAAGTAGTGGCGATGATGGCACTGACCGAAACGATCTTCTCGATCCAAGGCGCACGGTTTTCGAACACAAATGCCAGCGGATCGTTCACTCCCTCAAAACGTTGATAGCTTTCCATGCCGGTTAACACCAAGGTGATCAGAATGTACAAGACGGTACAGATCAACAGGGAATAGATCATTCCACGTGGCATATCCCTTTTGGGATCCTTACACTCTTCTGCGGTGGTGGAGATCGCATCAAAACCGATGTAGGCATAGAAAACAGCCGAAACCCCTTTCAAAACTCCTTCAAAACCATTGGGCAGAAATGGTTGCCAATTATTGGTGTCGACAAAAAAAGCACCGGCAACGATCACAAAAATGATCACCCCGATCTTAAATAATACCATCGCGTTGGCCGATTGTTTACTCTCCTTGATTCCAATGTAGGAAAGCCAGGTGACCAACAAAACAATACAGAGTGCAGGAAGATTAAAGAAGATCTTATAACCCATCAACATCGGAGCCTGTTCGAAGGCCTCTACGGCATATCGGTAACTCGCCAATTTGGCGGGATCGACAATTGAGGCAGAATTCGCTAAAGCCTTTACAGATTCTGAATAGGCAGATGTGGCGGTCTCCGGATCAATCAATAACCATCCAGGAAGATGAATGTGAAAAATGTTCACCAGTAAATTGTTGAAATAACCACTCCAAGAAATCGCTACGACCATATTTCCGATGGCATATTCGAGGATCAAGGCCCAACCGATGATCCAGGCGATCAACTCGCCAAACGTAACATAGGAGTATGTGTAAGCGCTGCCAGCCACTGGCACCCGACTGGCAAACTCGGCATAGCAAAGGGCCGAGAACCCGCAAGTAATGGCCGTGAGGACAAACAGAACGGTAATACCGGGGCCACCCTGAAAGGCGGCACCTCCGATGGTTGAAAAAATACCGGCACCAATAACCGCAGCAATACCCAAAAAGGTCAGATCCCGAACACCCAGGATGCGCTGCAATCCCTGACCGGTTCGTTGCTGCTCATCGTATTGGGCTTGAATGGATTCAATGGATTTTTTTCGAAATAGCTTTGATAACATGAAAGGCTTTTTTTAGTGTTCCCGCTGGATCAAATAATGAGCCAGGTCGATCAGTGGTTTCTTCCGCACAGACAAAACGGCTATGTCATCGAGTGCCGACATGGCTTCATTCAAGAATCTTTTTTTGAGCTCCAAGGCCCAGGCATCTACCCCGGTTTTCCGAAAGACTCCCAGAATACGCGCTACTTTATCGGCCGGATTTTCTTGCATCAATTGCATGAGCTCGGCTTTGGTGGACGGATCAGCCACCTCCAGGGCATGAATCAATAGAAAAGTCTTTTTATTAGCCAGGATATCCCCGCCCACTTGTTTGCCAAATTTTTCCGGATCGCCGAATGCATCGAGGTAATCGTCCTGAACCTGAAAAGCCAAGCCCAGTTTTCGACCAAACTCGTACAGGCGCTCCTGATTTCGTTGAGTAGCACCACCAAGCATGGAGCCCAATTGCAAACTGGCTGCCAACAAAACGGATGTCTTTAGTTCGATCATCCGCAAATATTCGTCAATCGCAACCTGATCACGATTTTCAAAATCCATATCCAATTGCTGACCCTCGCAAACCTCTCGAGCCGTTTGGTTGAACAGATGCAGAACCTCCGACTGATGCTTAGTCGAAATACGACTCACGTACTCGTAGGCCTTTATGAGCATTACATCCCCGGAAAGCAGGGCGGTATTCATGCCAAACTTGGTGTGCACAGTTGGAAGTCCGCGACGCAGAGGAGCTTGATCCATGATGTCGTCGTGGATCAGCGTGAAATTATGAAACAGCTCTACCGCAGTAGCCAGCTGCCAGGTGTCTTCATTTAGTTCATCGAATAGTTCATGGCCCATCAGGCAAAGAACCGGACGAACCCGCTTGCCACCCAGTTTTAAAAAATAACGATTGGGGCCATACAAGGTATCGGGCGTTGTCGGAAAATGGTCCGTTTCAAAACGCGTTGAAAATGACAGGGATAATTCCTCAAAGGATCGCATGCGACAAATTAACCATCATTTGGTTGTTTTTGGCTTACGCGCACTTGTTTTTTTCGGAGATACCTGCTGGTCGGAAACCCATTCGTAATCCAATTGACGTTTGACCAGATTTGCGGATACAACCCGAATGCGGATTTTGTCTCCCATACTGAAGCGGATTCCCGTACGCATACCCTGTAAACAGTAGTCGGATTCGAGGTGGCGAAAATCATCCCATTCATACAAGGACTGTGCCGATACCAACCCCTCGCATTTATGCTCAACGGTTTCCACCCAGAACCCAAAACTGGCCACCCCACTGATCACGCCCTCGAACTCATGACCCAGGAACTGTTGCATGTACCGAACCTGCAGGTATTTATTGGCCGCTCGTTCCGCTTCCATGGCTGCCCGCTCTCGGTCGCTGCAATGGATGCATTTATCGGCCATCTTTTTATCGATTTGTGCCTTTTTATTAAGCACCTCAAAAAGTTGTCGATGCACCAGCACATCGGGATAGCGCCGGATCGGGGAGGTAAAATGGCAATAATGCTCAAATCCCAGCCCATAGTGTCCAATGTTCTCTACCGTGTACTTGGCCTTGGCCATAGTTCGAATACCCAATTGTTCCAGCACGTGCTGCTCGGGCCTTCCTTGAACATCTTGCAATAGTTGGTTGAAGGAGTCGGTGATCGCCTCGGGTGAGGAAAGATCGAAACGATGTCCAAATTTCTTGGCAAAAGCTACAAAGGGCAATAGTTTTTCGCGATCGGGATCATCGTGTGTTCGATACGGAAATGGCAGGGTTTTGTCTTGCACTTTGACCTTTCCCAAAAATTCGGCTACCACGCGATTGGCCAGCAGCATGTATTCTTCAATGAGCTGATGCGCTTCTTTACTTTCCTTAATGGTGATTCCCAATGGCGCCCCCTGTTCATCCAATCGGAATCGCACTTCCTGGGAGGAGAAATTAATGGCTCCGTTGGCAAATCGTTGAGCACGCAATTGTCGGGCCATCCGATTCAACACCAAAATGGAATCGGCATGCAAACCACTCCCCTGTTCAATGATGGTTTGGACTTCCTCATAGGTGAACCGATGGTTGGAATGAATCACAGTCTTACCCAACCAAGAATGACGAACCTCGCCGCTTTCGGCATGTATCTCGAAAACGGCCGAAAAGGTGAGTTTGTCCTCCTTGGGACGTAGCGAACAAAGTTCATTGGAAATGTGCTCCGGCAACATGGGCAATACCCGATCGGGCAAATACACCGAAGTAGCTCGTTCAAAAGCCTCTTCATCCAACGACGTTCCGGCCTCCAAATAATGACTTACGTCGGCAATGTGTACGCCCAACTCCATCC
>DFST01000116.1:3524-8321 GCA_002378975.1 Chitinophagaceae bacterium UBA3430 | reverse complement strand
AGTGGTTCAATTCCCACTCGAAGAGGAAGGGGCAATGCCGCTGATCCTGATCGAAAAGGATCCGGACGTGATGCCCGAAGAAATCATTCCCGAGCCGGATCCGGTACCGGAAGTGAAACCGCTTGAATTGAGTCCGCATGTGTCCGTTACCATGCCTGTTCAAATGAATACCGGCATGCAAGAGGTGCTTACTACCGGACAAACCCCGATCGAGCCCCCGCCAGCGGAAGAGTCGCCTGCTCCTCTGGAAGAAGATGATCTGGCGCTCGAAATCAAGACTGGTCCGGAGCCGGTTGCCGAGGCCATCGACGCCAAGCAAGACGAACTACCCCCATACGAGCCCACGCTCGATCTACGCGATTACAAATACCCCACGCTTGACTTGTTGGAACAGCACGGCAGCGAACGGATTATTCAGGACAATAACGAGTTGGAGAACAATAAGAATCAGATCATCGCTACGCTGCGTAATTACTCCATCGAAATCCAAAAGATCAGTGCTACAGTGGGGCCCACCGTTACGCTCTATGAGATCGTTCCGGCCGCGGGTGTTCGGATCTCCAAGATCAAAAATCTCGAGGATGACATTGCACTGAGTTTGGCGGCATTGGGCATTCGTATCATCGCGCCGATTCCCGGAAAAGGGACCATTGGTATCGAGGTTCCCAACGTGAAAAAGACCGTGGTGAGTATGAAGACCTTGTTGAGCAGTGAAAAATTTCAAAACAGCCCGCATAGTCTACCCATTGCGGTCGGAAAGCGCATCGACAACGAGAACTTCATCGTTGATCTGGCTTCCATGCCGCACTTGCTGATGGCAGGTGCCACCGGGCAAGGTAAATCGGTCGGGCTGAATGCGATCCTGGTTTCGCTGCTCTATAAAAAGCATCCCTCGCAGCTGAAGTTTGTATTGATCGATCCCAAAAAAGTGGAGCTCAGCATATACCGACACATCGAGCGTCATTTCTTGGCCAAGCTCCCCGGTGAAGAGGATGCCATCATCACAGATACCAAGAAAGTGGTTTGCACGCTGAATGCCCTTTGCATTGAGATGGACAATCGATATGACCTGCTCAAGGAAGCCGGTGCACGTAACATCAAAGAATACAACGAGAAATTCACCAAGCGCAAGCTCAATCCGCAAAAAGGGCATCAATACTTGCCATTCATCGTGTTGGTCATCGACGAGTTCGCCGACCTGATCATGACAGCCGGAAAGGAAGTCGAGATGCCCATTGCTCGTTTGGCTCAATTGGCCCGTGCGATCGGTATCCATCTGATCATCGCTACGCAACGGCCTTCCGTAAACATCATAACGGGTACCATCAAGGCCAACTTCCCGGCCCGTATCGCATTTAAGGTATCGAGTAAGATCGACTCCCGCACGATCCTGGATACCGGCGGTGCAGAGCAATTAATCGGAAAAGGGGATATGCTGATCTCATACAATGGGGAACTAACCCGATTGCAGTGTGCTTTTGTGGATACCCCCGAAGTGGAACAGGTCGTTGAATTCATCAGTGAGCAACGGGGCTATCCCCAAGCTTTTCTGTTGCCCGAATACGTCGACGAAAAGGATATGGAGGGTAAAGACTTTGATCTGTCCGACAGAGACTCCTTATTCGAGGAAGCCGCCCGACTCATCGTGCAAAACCAAATGGGGTCGACCTCCTTGCTGCAACGGCGTATGAAGTTGGGATATAACCGCGCTGGTCGTTTGATGGATCAACTGGAGGCAGCCGGCATCGTTGGTCCCAGCTTGGGCAGTAAGGCTCGGGAAGTATTGATCAAGACCGACATGGAGCTGCAGCAGTACCTAGACCAAATCGGTTAATCGTTAGTGCCCTGTTAAATGACCGACTTCGGGTAAACGTTTTGAGCGGAATCCTCATCTTAGTTCGGTACAACTTATCTTTGCGCCATGAAATTCACCTCTACACTTGCGCTATCCCTGCTGTTCAGCATTGCCGTTCAAGCTCAGGGAAAGTCAGCTGCCGCCAACGACCCGGAAGCCAAAAAAATCCTTGACGCGGTAAGTACTAAATTCAAGACATACAAGTCGGTACAAGCTTCATTTGCATATAAAGTAGAGAACGCAGCGGGTAAAGTTTTGTCATCCAAAAGCGGAACCATTTTGATGAAAGGTACCCGCTATAAATTGGATTTCGGTGGGTTGGAGGTTTTCTGCAACGGTACTACGGTTTGGAATTTTGATAAGGCCGCCAACGAGGTGACCGTGAATAATCTGGACGCATCAAGTGGCATGATCACTCCTCAAAAACTGTTTTCGAACTTCTACGACAAGGATTTTTTTTATATCCTGAATGGAGAGAAAAAAGTGGGGGCGAAAGTGATTCAAGAGATCCAGATGACGCCGGTTGACAAATCCAAGAACTTTCATACGGTCTATTTGCTCATCGACAAAACCGCTCAATCCATATACAGCACCAAGGTGTTGGAAAAGAGTGGCAGCCGTTATTCGTATACGGTCAGCGCCATGAAGACCAACGTGCCCGCATTGGATGGTCAGTTTCAGTTCGACTCCAAGAAATTCCCCGGTGTGACGGTGGAGGATCTTCGTTGAGCGGGGTCTTTTTAAAAATACTCGGGGCGATTCGCCCCTTTTTTTATGCCTGAATGGCCCGGCGAATGGCTATGGCTTTTTTCAATAGTGCGGGCAATTTTTCCAACATCAACATATTGGCTCCGTCACTTTTGGCAACAGATGGGTTGGGATGCGTTTCGATGAAGAGTCCATCGGCTCCGGCGGCGATCGCTGAAAGGGCGATGGTCTCGATCATTTCCGGGTTGCCACCGGTGATGCCGCTGGTTTGATTGGGTTGTTGAAGAGCATGCGTAACGTCCATGATCACCGGAGCCCCGGTTTGTTTCATCCAGGGGATGTTGCGCATGTCAACCACTAAGTCTTGGTATCCAAACGTTGTGCCCCGTTCGGTTAGCATCACTTGATCGTTGCCGGCTTGTTTTACTTTATCGATGGCAAATTGCATGGAAGGGCCGCTGAGGAATTGCCCCTTTTTGATGTTGATGATCTTTCCAGTTTGGGCCGCTGCGATCAGCAGATCGGTTTGTCGACAAAGAAAAGCGGGGATCTGAAGCATATCCGCAAATCCGCTGGCCATGGCTGCCTCTTCGGGGGCGTGAATATCGGTTACCACCGGCAGCTCCAATTCGTTGCGTACGGCCTGTAAGATCGCTCCAGCTTCTGCATCGCCCAGTCCGGTAAAGGAGCTGGCACTGCTTCTGTTGGCCTTACGATACGACGATTTAAACACAAAGGGGATGCCCAGTTCCTCGCAGGTTTTTTGGACAGAAGTCGCCACGTCGAATACGCAGTCGCGGCTTTCCACCACACAGGGTCCGGCTAGCAGAAAAAAGGCATTCGGGTCGTAGGATTGTCTTTCGAACAGCGATTTCAAAAATGGCTTCATGGCCCAAAAATAACCCGAAATTCCGCCTCAATCCACATCTTTGCATCGAATCAAGATTGCATGGCCAACGAACGAATTTTAGTCATCGGTGCCTCCGGGCAGATCGGAGTCGAATTGACCCTGGCACTTCGCAGTGTTTATGGGAACAATCAGGTGGTTGCCGCCGACCTGCGGGAAATGAATCCGCTATTGGAAGGAACTGGTCCCTATGTATCCCTGGATGTGATGAACAAAGAAATGTTGCACGTTCAAGTGATCCGACAGAACATCACCCAGATTTATCTATTGGCTGCCATCTTATCGGCAACCGGCGAAAAGAACCCGGCACTGGCCTGGAATCTGAATATGCAGGGATTGCTGAATGTGCTGGAGATCGCCCGGGAAGAAAAAATACAAAAAGTATATTGGCCGTCTTCCATCGCCGTGTTTGGCCCCACTTCTCCCAAACAGCATTGCCCGCAACACACCATCATTGAGCCGACCACCGTTTATGGAATCAGTAAATACGCCGGCGAATTCTGGTGTAGCTACTATCACCAGCGCTTTGGGGTAGATGTGCGGAGTTTGCGTTATCCCGGACTGATCTCCTATAAATCGGCCCCGGGTGGGGGCACGACCGATTATGCGGTCGACATCTATCACCAAGCATTGAATAAAGGACAGTATACCTGCTTTCTGCGTTCGGATACGCAACTGCCCATGATGTACATGCCCGATGCGATTCGGGCCACGATGGAGCTGATGGAAGCGCCAGCCGATCGGATCAAAGTGCGGACTTCCTACAATCTATCCGCGATGAGTTTTTCTCCCGAAGAGATCGCTGACTCCATTCGGGCGCACCTGCCAGCGTTCAAAATGGATTGTAAGCCCGATTTTCGTCAGGCTATTGCCGATAGTTGGCCTCAAAGCATCGATGATTCGCCGGCACGCGCTGATTGGGGATGGAAAGAGGAATTCAATTTAGCGTCCATGACGGCCGATATGCTTATGCAATTGAAGCATTGAGCCATCCCACGATCTCTTCCAAATAGGATTGATCTGTAGAGTCAAACTGATCCAAGTCACTGCTGTCTACATCCAATACGCCCCAAACACGTCCTTCTTTGATCAGGGGTACAACGATCTCTGAGCGAGACATGGAACTGCAGGCGATGTGTCCAGGGAATTGCTCCACATCGGGTACGATCAATGTGTTTGCTTCTTTCCAAGCAGATCCGCATACCCCTTTTCCAAATCGAATGCGGGTGCAGGCGACCGGCCCTTGAAACGGTCCGAGTACTAACTCTTCGGATCCTTGCTCATTGATTTTGACCAGATAAAATCCTACCCAAAGCCATCCGAATTG
>DFST01000116.1:0-3108 GCA_002378975.1 Chitinophagaceae bacterium UBA3430 | reverse complement strand
GTATTGTTCTTCTTTACTTCCGGATGTGATATGCAGGTCTTCAGCCATGATGATTCAGTTAGTAAATGAAGGCGAGTGATTGCTTTTTTTGCTTTCTGGCGGATCCTTCCCGAATCCAACGATCGGCCCGATCGGATAACCAGGCAGACCCACTTCCTAGAATTGCCCCGGCGATCACATCGCTGGGATAATGAACGCCCAAATAGCAACGTGAATAACCAATCAACGTTGCATATAAAAAAGCAGGGGCCACCACATACCATTGGGGATGGTCAATGCTGATGGATGTAGCTAATGTGAAAGCAGAAGAGGTGTGTCCGGAAGGGAAGGAGTGAATGCGCACATCCTCCAGGGCGATCAAGGTGGGATCGGATACTGCTGGGCGGGGGCGATTCACCGCCGCTTTCATCGATAAGGTCAGGGCCCCATTAACCAATTGGGCCGCCGTCCAGGTAATGCCTTCGCGGGTGGCGCTTGCGTTTTTATCCAGTAGACCATATGCCAACCAGCCGATGGGTACGCCCAGCGTCAGTGGAACATTTACATCAGAAATGGTTTGAAAGAATGCATTTTTTCCAGCGGTACGATGATCGGCCAATCGATGCAGCCAATCCATTTCCCACCTTGCCTGCGCTTGAACAAGGGATGGACTCATCATCGTAGCCAGTATCATGAAGCAGAGCGTCCGCTTCCTTTGCCCGGAAATCCAACTTCTCAAACGCTTCAAACTCACAGTTGATCGAGTGTGTCTTGAATCAATTTGATTTTTTCCTCGGCATCGGCTTTTTTCTTTCGCTCGATCTCGATGACATCCGGCTTGGCATTTTGCACAAAACGTTCATTGCTCAGTTTCTTGTCAACGGTGACCAAGAAGCCTTGCAGATAGGCTAGATCTTTTTCCAATTGTGCTCGCTGTGATTCGGTGTTTCCGGAATTTTCCGATACCAAGTAGAAACGGTCGGTATCCACCACCACGTTGATTGATTTGGCAACCGATTCAGAAACAAATTCGATTGAATCTGCATTCACTTGCTTCTGCAACAACGGAAGTGCTTGTTGATAAGCTTCGGCTTTTGCTGTTTGAACGAAGAGTTGAATCGGGTCTTTGGGTTTTAATTGATTCTTGGTGCGGGCATCTCGAATGGCCGTGATCGCCGCTTTGAGGCGCTCACCGGAATGTAAGATGGAAGCATCAGCGGGGGCAGTCGCCGGATAGCGACCAACGGTCAGATCGCCCTCGCGCGATTGTAATTGGTGATAGATCTCTTCGGTGATGAATGGCATGAATGGGTGAAGCAATTGCAACAGTTCATCAAAGAATCCGACGGTCTCGTTGTATACGTCCCGGTGCATGGGTTGTTCAAATCCGGGTTTGATCCATTCCAGGTACCAGCTGCAAAAATCATTCCAGATCAATGAATAGATCGTCTTCAGGGCTTCGCTGAGTCGGAATTCAGCAAATTGAGTATCCAATTCAATGCGCACTTCGTTCAGTCGGTTGCGGAACCAGGCGCGGGCAAATTCGGATTTATCGCCCTCGTTGTCTTTTGTGCGGGTTTCCCACATCTTGACCAGGCGCATGGCATTCCACAACTTGTTGTTGAAATGCAAGCCTTGTTCATTGGTTGATTCATCCCACAACAGATCGTTGCCGGCGGGGGAGGCGATGAGAATGCCAAATCGAACGGCATCTGCACCGTACTGATCGATCAGGCCAAGTAGATCGGGTGAATTGCCCAAGCTCTTGCTCATTTTTCGTCCTTGCTTATCGCGTACGATGCCGGTGAAATAAACCTGTTGAAAGGGTTTGCCTTTTTGGTACTCAAATCCGGCCATGATCATACGGGCAACCCAGAAGAAAATAATCTCGGGCGCAGTGACCAATGTTTGAGTCGGGTAGTAATAATTAATCTCGGCATTGCCGGGTTGGCTGTATCCTTTAAATACTTCTATGGGCCAGAGCCAGCTGGAAAACCAGGTATCCAAGCAATCCTCATCCTGGTGCAGCTCCGCAGCTTTCCCAAATTGAGCTTCATATCGTTGGTTGGCTTCTTTCGAATCGTTGGCCACGACAAAATTTCCATCGGCATCGTACCAGGCGGGGATGCGGTGGCCCCACCAGAGTTGTCGGGAGATACACCAATCCTTGATGTTCTCCATCCAGTGACGATACAGGTTCTTGAACTTAGGGGGATAGAACTGGATCTCTTCTTCCATCACGGAACTCAGGGCCGGTCCGGTGATTTTTTTCATATCCACCCACCACTGCAAGGATAGCCTGGGTTCCACCACGGCATCGGTGCGTTCACTGTATCCAACTTCACTGGTGTATTCTTCGGTTTGGACGATGAATCCTTTTTCTTGCAGTTCGATGGCGATCTGCTTGCGCGCATCAAACCGGTCCAGGCCGACGTAAAGTTGTGCGTCTTCACTGAGGGTTCCGTCGTCGTTCAGTACATCGACGATCTCCAGCTTGTGTTTTTGTCCGAGTTGATAATCGTTCGGGTCGTGGGCCGGTGTTACTTTCAAGCATCCGGTTCCAAAATCCATGGCTACATATTCATCGGCGATGATGGGAATGCGGCGATTGATCAATGGGACAAAGGCGAATTTTCCGTGCAGGTGCTTATATCGATCGTCGTTGGGATTCACACAAATGGCGGTGTCGCCCATGATGGTTTCGGGGCGAACCGTAGCGACTACGATGTATTCTTCTCCGGGCACATCCAACCGGTAGCGGATGTGAAAGAGCTTCTGTTGCGTTTGTTTGCGGATCACTTCTTCATCGCTGAGAGCCGTCTTGGCTTTGGGATCCCAGTGGATCATCCGCTTGCCACGGTAGATATAGCCTTTTTCGTAGAGGTCATTGAACACGCCGATTACGGAGCGGTAATAGTCGGGGTCCATCGTGAAACTGGTGCGTGACCAGTCCAGGCTGCAACCGAGTTTTTTCAATTGTTGCAAAATGATGCCGCCGTATTTTTCTTTCCATTCCCATGCGTAACTCAGAAACTCATCGCGGGAGAGGGATGATTTTTGGATACCGCGTTCGCGCAGCATCTGAACTACTTTGGCTTCCGTGGCGATGGAGGCATGGTCGGTACCCGG
>DFST01000042.1:13982-14113 GCA_002378975.1 Chitinophagaceae bacterium UBA3430 | reverse complement strand
AATCAGGGTCATGTCTGTTGCGCCGGATCCAGATTGTATGTGCAGGAATCGATCGCCAAGGAGTTCGTTCGAAAATTGAAAGATCGGATCGCGACCTTGATCGTGGGCGACCCGATGGATAAGAACACCGA
>DFST01000042.1:4369-13662 GCA_002378975.1 Chitinophagaceae bacterium UBA3430 | reverse complement strand
GTTGGCGATCCGATGGATAAGAACACCGACATCGGTGCCATCAACTCAAAGAGTCAGTTGGAAACTATCCTGAAATACATTCAGATCGGAAAGAAAGAAGGATCGGATATCTATCAACCTGTCTGCCGTCTGCCCAAGAAAGGATTTTGGTGTCCGCCTACATTGTTCACCGACGTGGCGCAGAGCAATCGCATTGTGCAGGAAGAGATCTTTGGTCCGGTTTTGGCCATACTCACCTTCCGCACCGATGACGAAGTGATCGAAAAAGCGAACAATACACCCTTCGGCCTCAGTGCCGGTGTGTGGACCGACAAAGGTTCGCGCATTTTTAATATGACGCGTCGCCTGCGTGCCGGCGTGATTTGGGCGAATACTTTTAACAAGTTCGATGCGGCCTCTCCTTTCGGCGGGTACAAGGAAAGTGGCTTCGGTCGGGAAGGCGGATTGCATGGCCTTCTCCCCTATCTTAACATTAATGCATAAACGGAAAGTCATGGCAAATACTCAATCTACCTCTCGACTCTCCGTACTAAAGACCTATAAGCTTTACATCGGTGGACAATTCCCGCGTACTGAATCGGGCAGATATTATGTGGTGAAGAATTCAGCTGGCAAATCCATTGCCAATGCTTGTCTTTCCTCCCGAAAAGACTTACGCGACGCCGTCTCCGCCGCGCGGGCTGCTTTTGGTGGCTGGAGTGGACGAACCGCCTATAATCGCGGGCAGATTCTCTACCGCATGGCCGAGGTGATGGAATCGCGGAGAACGGAATTCACCGACGAGTTGCTGCATACAGGCAGCACCTTGCGCGAAGCAAAAAAAGAAGTGGATGCCTGCATCGACACCTTGATCCATTATGCGGGCTGGTGCGATAAGTATCAGCAATTATTCAGTGCAGTCAATCCCGTCGCCAGTTCGCATTTCAATTTTTCCGTACCCGAGCCGACGGGTGTAGTGGGCATAATCGCCTCACAAACCAATGCCCTGATGGGATTGATCCAAACCATGGCTCCGGCGCTGGCCGGTGGCAACACCTGCGTGATCGTGGCCAATTCGGAAAACCCCTTGGCTTCCATCACTTTGGCCGAAGCACTGGCGACTTCCGATTTGCCGGGTGGCGTAGTAAATATTTTAACCGGTAAGGTTGCGGAATTGTTGCCCTGGATGAGCGGACATTACGATGTGAATGCGCTAGTGCTGGATCCGCTTTCAGACGCTATGCTGAAAAGCACAGAGCAAGAAGCCACCACCAACTTGAAACGGGTGATCCGGTCTAAAACAGCGGATCCATTATCGCCTTACCGGATATTGGACCTGCAAGAGATCAAAACCACTTGGCACCCGATTGAAAACATTGCCGGATCCGGCGCTGCCTATTAACCATGAAGAATTCGATTTATTTTTTTCTGTTATTTCTAATGGTCAACTTGACCACCACTCAGCTGCAGGGGCAGGATAGTTCGTATACGCGAAGCAGCGACACCGGAACCTTACGTGTTATAAAAGATCCGCGATTGGACAAGCTGGTACAGAAGCAGATCGAAGTAAATGAGTATACGACGCGTACGGCTCGTCGGTCGGCGGCCGGATTTCGCATCCTGATCATGAATACCAAACAGCGGCAGGAGGCCTTAGATGCCAAAGCCTTGATCTATGGGAAATTTCCAGAATTGAAAGCTTACCTCTGGCACCAGTCGCCCTACTACAAACTCAAAGCAGGCAATTTCAAGTTGAAGGAGGAAGCCGAAGCCTATATACGCAAAATGAAAACTTATTTTCCCCGGGGGGTATTTGTGATCAATGATGAGATTGATACGAATTTCCTGAATGGAGAAAAAGAATAACCAACTATGAATCGGGAGCTGATCCAAGAACAAGCGAAAAAGATTGCGCCGTTGGCTACGGAGTGGCGTCGACACATACACGCGCACCCGGAATTAAGCTATCAGGAGTTTGAGACCTGCGCTTTTGTGCAAGCTCGGCTTAGCGAAATGGGCATTCGATATGAGGTCATAGCCACCACCGGCGTGGTGGGAATCATCGAAGGAAAAGATCCGCAGAACCGGATCATCGCATTGCGCGCGGACATGGATGCCCTGCCTATTTTGGAAGAGAACGATCTGCCTTATAAATCGACCAAACCCGGCATCATGCATGCGTGTGGTCACGATGTTCATACCGCCTGTTTGTTGGGTGCAGCGCAGATCTTGCAAGAGAACAAAGAGGCTTGGACCGGTACGGTGAAATTGATCTTTCAGCCCGGCGAGGAAAAAAATCCCGGCGGTGCTTCGCTGATGATCCGGGATGGCGTGTTGGAAAATCCCAAACCACAAGCGATCCTGGCCTTGCATGTGAACACGACGCTGGAATGCGGTTTGGTGAGTTTTCGGGAAGGAAAAGTGATGGCCAGTGCCGATGAATTGTATTTCACGATCAAAGGAAAAGGGGGGCACGCTGCTTCCCCGCATTTGGCGGTGGATCCCATCTTGATCAGTGCACATTTAATCACCGCGTTGCAGCAATTGATCAGTCGGAACAATCAACCTTTCAATCCGACCGTATTATCCATCACCTCGATCCATGGCGGCACCACCACCAATGTGATCCCCGATGAAGTGAAGCTGATGGGAACGTTTCGTGCCATGAACGAAGCCTGGCGTTTTGAGGCGCATCAACTGATTCGTCAGATTTCTGAGGGATTGGTGCAATCCATGGGCGGTGAATTGGATCTGCACATTGATGTCGGATATCCGTGTGTAAACAACGATGCCCGCGTAAATGATTCGGCCCGTAGTTTGGCAGAATCTTATCTGGGTGCTTCAAAAGTATCCGAGACCGAACTGCGGATGGGCGCTGAAGATTTCGGGTATTATGCCCAGCAGATCCCGGCCTGTTTTTATCGATTGGGGACGCGCAATGAGGCCAAAGGCATTGTTTCAGGCGTACATACCCCACGTTTTGACGTGGATGAATCGGCCATTGAGGTCGGGATCGGCTTGATGGCCTGGATGGGAGCTCAGTTAACGCCCCCTTAATCGCTGCCCTTTACCCCCGGTTTTGTACCTTGCACCTGTCTAAAACGTTGCTATGCAAAACGATCTGAGGAAACAGCAGGCGCTGGAATATCATGCCAAAGGGCGCCCCGGAAAGATCGAGGTTGTTCCCACCAAAGAAGCTAAGACTCAACGAGACCTCTCCCTGGCCTACTCGCCCGGGGTGGCCAGTCCTTGTTTGGAGATCGCCGAGAACCGCGAAAACGTATACAAATACACGGTCAAAGGAAATCTGGTTGCCGTAATCAGCAATGGAACCGCCGTTCTCGGATTGGGTGACATTGGTCCGGAAGCGAGCAAACCGGTGATGGAAGGCAAGGGAGTGCTGTTCAAGATCTTCGCCGACATCGATGTATTTGACATCGAGATCAATGAAAAAGACCCGGTGAAATTTGTAGAGATCGTGAAAGCCCTGGAGCCGACATTCGGAGGCATCAACCTGGAAGACATCAAGGCGCCTGAATGTTTTTACATCGAGCAAGAGCTGAAAAAGCAATTGAATATTCCGGTGATGCACGACGATCAGCACGGCACCGCCATCATCAGTGCGGCCGCTTTGTTGAATGCGTTGGAGATCCAGAAAAAGAAAATTGATAAAGTCAAGTTTGTGGTGATCGGTGCGGGGGCAGCAGCCATGGCCTGCATTCAATTGTATGAAGCATTGGGTGCCCGCCATGAGAATTTCCTTTTGTTCGACAAGAAAGGGGTTTTGCACAAGGGTCGAACCGACATGGAGGAATTCAAGCTGCGCTTTGCGAATGCGAAAGGCGAAATGACCTTGGCTCAAGCCATGAAAGATGCGGATGTCTTCATCGGACTCAGCGCCGGAAATCTGGTCACGGCTGATATGGTTAAATCGATGGCCAAGAATCCGATCGTATTTGCCATGGCCAATCCCGATCCGGAGATCAGCTGGGAAGCCGCAACCGGTGCACGCAAAGATGTGATCATGGCCACCGGAAGAAGTGATTACCCCAACCAGGTAAACAACGTTTTGGGCTTCCCCTACATTTTCCGCGGGGCCTTGGATGTTCGTGCCCGGCACATCAATGAGGCGATGAAGTTGGCTGCAGTGAAAGCACTCGCTGAATTGGCCCGTACACCCGTACCGGATATCGTGAACATGGCTTACAACGAAAGCAACATCACGTTCGGTCCGAATTACATTATTCCCAAGCCGCTTGACCCCCGTTTGTTGAGCACCGTAGCACCAGCCGTGGCCAAAGCGGCCATGGAAAGTGGGGAGGCGCAAAGTCCGATCACCAACTGGCCTGCCTACGTGACGGAGCTGAACAAGCGTCTGGGATTGGACAATCAGGTGATGCGGATCTTGGGCAATAAAGCTCGTCGAGACCCGAAACGAATTGTTTTCGCGGAAGCGGATAATGTCAAGGTACTCAAGGCCGCTCAAATCGTATTTGACGACGGGATCGGCTATCCCATTTTACTGGGTGATGAGAACCGCATTAAAAACATCGCCGCCGCCAATGGCATCGATATTGAGGGACTGCCCATCTTCGACCCGCGCAGCGATGCTTCGGAAGAAAAAAGAAATCAATACGGCGATCTGTTTTTTGCTAAACGCAGTAGAAAGGGTTTCAATTCCTACGAGGCAAAGAAGGTGATGAAAGACCGCAACTATTACGGATGTATGATGGTGGAATGCGGAGATGCGGATGCGATGATCTCCGGATTGTCTAAAAACTACCCCGACACGATCCGTCCGGCATTGCAAACCATCGGAACCGAAGAAGGCACCAGTAAGATTGCGGGCATGTACTTGATGTTGACCAAAAAAGGGCCATTGTTCTTAGCCGATACGACCGTGAATTTTAGTCCGACCGCCGAAGAATTGGCAGAAATCACGTTGCTCGCAGCTCGTGAAGTGCGCAACTTCAACATCGTGCCTCGCATTGCCTTGCTTAGTTACTCGAACTTTGGAAGCAGCGAGTCACCGGAGGCAAAATTGGTGGCAAAGGCACGGGAGATCGTCAAACAAAAAATGCCTAACCTCATCGTCGATGGAGAGATGCAGGCCAGTGTTGCGTTCAATCAGGACCTGATCAAAGAGAATTATCCGTTTAGTGAATTGGTGGATCAGGAAGTGAATACCTTGATATTCCCCAATTTATCGGCGGGCAACATCGCATACAATTTGATGAAAGAATTGGAGACGGCGGATGCCGTTGGACCGATCCTGTTGGGATTGAAACGTCCGGTGCACATCCTGCAACTGGGCTCTTCGGTTCGCAGCATTGTAAACATGGCCATGATCGCCGTTGTCGATGCGCAGATAAAATCAAAAACGGCTACGGCGGATATCGTGAAGCGTTCCCGTTGGTGGAAACGTTTCCGCAAACCTTCCGCTGAAGCCAACACCAATCGTTGAGATGAATCTTTTTAGTGACATAGGACGATTCATGATCATGCTCAAAGGCATGTTCGCCCGACCGGAGAACGGCCGCATGTACTGGCGTGAGTTCATGCACCAATGCTCGGAGATTGGTATCGGCTCCTTGGGAATTGTAGCGATCATCTCAGTTTTCATTGGAGCGGTATCCACCATTCAGACGGCTTATCAGTTGGTGAGTCCGTTGATTCCACTGTTGACCATTGCACAGATCGTCCGCGACACCGTGATCTTGGAATTTGCACCTACCTTGGTTTGTATTGTTTTGGCTGGGGTAGCCGGTAGCCGCATTGCCAGTGAGTTGGGCAACATGCGGGTCAGCGAACAGATCGATGCCTTGGAGATCATGGGCATCAATTCCCGTGCGTATTTGATCTTACCTAAGATTGTGGCAGCGTTGATCATGATCCCGTTGTTGGTCGTGATCGCCATGGTATTGGGGATCTGGGGCGGCCGGTTGGCAGGCACCATGGCCGGCATCATACCCGCCAATATCTATGACAAAGGATTGATCGAGTTTTTTGTTCCGTACAATGTGTACTTCGCGTTGACCAAATCGTATGTGTTCGCGTTCATCATTTCCAGCATACCCGCCTATTATGGTTATTACGTGCGGGGAGGTGCTTTGGAGATCGGTCGAGCCAGCACCAAAGCGGTGGTCGTGAGTTGCGTGCTGATTCTTTTTGCCGACTACATTTTATCGGCATTGTTGTTATAATCCGCCCAATGCTTGCGAAACGTTTTTTATGGATCGGCGGGATTTTACTTGGGCTGAACGTACTCATTTTTTTCAGCCGCAAACAAGGATTTGATTACAAGCATTTTGCAGACCCGAAAGAGCTCTACGCCCCAAATGCCGCGCAGGAGCAAGCCTTTTTCTTTACGACTGAACAACTTTTAAAAGCAAGAACACTCCTTGCCGACTCGTTGCGTATCGACACGTGCAATTCTGATCAAGAAAAATTACTGAGCATTAATCAATTTCTGTATGCATCAATTTGCTCCAACCATGTATACGGCGTATTGGACAAATCATACGATGACCCCCTATCCCTTTTTGAAAACCTACGTAGCGACAAAAAACTGGCTTTCCAATGTGGGGAAGCTGCCTATCTGCAGGCTTTTTTTTACACAGCAGCAGGACTCAAATCCAGGTACATTCAACATGTACAGAAGCCCCATCTGAATATTCCACCCGACTCTCATGTGTACAACGAGGTTTGGCTGTCGGAAAAAAATCAATGGGCACTCTCCGATCTTTTCCAAAATCGACACTTGATAAAACAACATGGGAACTATCTAACCGCCACAGACCTGTATGATGCGCGTGTGCGAAGTGATTCCGCTCTTTTTACGGTATATCAGACCGACTCAAACAGGATTGAGCAGATTACAAAGGCCATCCGGGACCCCTATTTTTCCAAATCCTACTACTTGATCTTCTTTGAACAAACAGACCCTGAGATCGTCTACAGCTGGAAAAACAAGTGGCGGCACTACCTGCTTGATTACAGCCATTTCCAGATCTATGATCCGCTGGGGCCCTCATCCAATTTTCGGCACCGGGTCAAGCAATTTGTATTCTTCGGCTGGTTGCTTTGGTTGGTTATCTTCGCAGTGAGATTGACAAAACGAATCCCTTGATCGAAGTCAAAAAAATACAAAAGTCGTTCAACGGCAAAACCATCATCGAGGATGTCAATGCCGTCATGAAGGCCGGCCAGTGTAACCTCATCATCGGGGCCAGTGGCAGCGGCAAGACCGTACTCATGAAATGCATGGTTGGACTCTTTCAACCAGAAGCCGGAGAGGTCCTGTACGACGGCGTGTCCTTTACCCAAATGAATGATGAGCAACAGACGGAGATTCGCAAGGAGATCGGCATGCTGTTCCAGGGATCCGCACTGTTCGACAGTCTCAATGTGGAAGAGAACATCCTGTTCCCGCTTAACATGTTCTCCTCCGATTCGGTTGCGCGTAAAAAAGAACGCGTTAATGAAGTGCTCGAGCGCGTCAATCTCCCCGGTGTCAATAAAAAGTATCCTTCCGAATTAAGTGGCGGAATGAAAAAACGGGTTGCCTTGGCCCGCGCCATTGTCTTGAATCCAAAATATCTTTTCTGCGACGAGCCCAATTCCGGCCTGGACCCGCAAACCTCACTGGTGATCGACAAACTCATCCGCGACATCACCGTCGAATACAACATGACCACCGTGATAAACACGCACGACATGAACAGTGTGATGGAGATCGGACACTATATCCTGTACATGTATCAGGGACACAAAGAGTGGGAAGGCAGCAATCAAGAGATCATTTTCAGCAAGAACCAGCGCCTGAACGATTTCATTTTTGCCTCCGACTTCCTCAAGGACGCCAAAGACATGCGCATGCTGGAACAACGGGGCAAGATCGATCCGGAACGGAACATGGACGACCTCCTGAAATAGCCCCTGCCCTCCTCGGAAGCCGGGTTAAATTCCCTTAATTTTGCGGTCAATTCCAACGAACTTATGAGCATTCTCGTCAATAAATCCTCCAAGATCCTGGTACAAGGATTCACCGGCACCGAAGGTAGTTTCCACGCCGGACAAATGATCGAATACGGCACCAACGTAGTGGGTGGCGTCACCCCCGGCAAAGGTGGTAGCCAACATCTCGATCGGCCCGTCTTCAATACTGTAGCCGATGGCGTGAAGGCCACCGGTGCCAACGTGAGCATCATCTTCGTCCCACCGGCTTTCGCCGCGGACGCGATCATGGAGGCAGCTGAGGCCGGCATTGAACTCGTGGTTTGCATCACCGAAGGCATTCCGGTTCAGGACATGGTCAAAGCCAAGAACTATCTGCAAGGAAAAAATACCCGGTTGATCGGACCGAACTGTCCGGGTGTGATCACCGCCGGTGAATGCAAAGTGGGCATCATGCCCGGATTTGTATTCATCCCCGGACGCATCGGAATCGTATCCAAATCTGGTACCCTCACCTACGAAGCCGCCGATCAGGTAGCAAAGGCGGGTCTGGGCATATCAACTGCCGTCGGAATCGGTGGAGACCCCATCATCGGCACCACGACGCGCGATGCCATGGAGCTTTTCATGAACGACCCGAACACCGATGCCATTGTGATGATCGGTGAGATCGGAGGAGGCATGGAAGCCGAAGCCGCCAACTGGGTAAAAGCAAATGGTAATAAAAAGCCGGTCGTGGGCTTCATTGCCGGACAAACCGCACCCCCCGGCCGACGCATGGGCCATGCCGGAGCCATCGTAGGTGGCGCCGACGATACCGCCGCTGCCAAGATGAAGATCATGAGCGAATGTGGCATCCACGTCGTAAGCAGTCCGGCAGACATCGGCAAAAAAATGGCCGAGATCCTCGGTAAATAATCTTACAACCGCATCCCCGATGCGGTTTTTTCTTTTTTAGATTTACACGATGCGGGTCGATTTGCTGATCATAGGACAAGGACTGAGCGGAAGCTGGCTCAGTTACGAATGCCTACGTGCCGGTGCCCGCGTTTGCGTGATCGACCGCATTGATCCCCGTTCCCCCTCCCGACTCTCTGCAGGCATCATCAATCCCATTACCGGACGAAGACATGTGGAAGTTTGGATGGCCGATGACATCCTCCCCCATGCAGCGGCGGCCTATGGCGAATTGAGTCAATCGATCCACCAAACGCTCTTGCGCAAACTGGACCTGCTTGATTTTTTTCCGGCTGAACAAATGCGTGACAGCTTCCTGGATCGCATCCGAAAAGGTGGCCGGTACGTACATGCCTACAACGAAACTGCACATTCGCCCCTTCCATTAAATGATCCCTTTT
>DFST01000042.1:0-4070 GCA_002378975.1 Chitinophagaceae bacterium UBA3430 | reverse complement strand
GCACATTCGCCCCTTCCATTGAATGATCCCTTTGGCATCGGTCGAATCGATCCCGTGCTGCTGGTAGACTTACCCGCCTTCCTAGATGGATGGAGAAAAGAATTGATCCATAAACAATCCCTCCGCGAAGAAACGTTCGATGTCGATCAATTGATCTTGACAGAGTCTGCGATCCAATACCAGGATATCCAAGCCGACCGGATCATTTTCTGCGACGGCTCCTACCAATTGGCCAATCGGTTTTTCCCAAACCTACCCTTCGCCCCCAATAAAGGCGAAGTCCTGATCCTGGATATTCCGGATCTACCAACCGATCACTTGTACAAACACGGATTGATGTTGGCCCCACTCAGCAATGGCACTTGGTGGGCCGGATCGAGTTATCAATGGTCGTTCGATCACGCCGAACCCACGGCTGAGTTTCGGACATCCACGGAACAAACGCTTCGCAAATGGTTGAAGGTTCCCTTCCGGGTAATCGATCACGTGGCAGGCATTCGTCCCGCCACCCTGGAACGTCGGCCCTTCGTGGGACTGCATCCGCAGGACCAACGTCTGGGCCTATTCAATGGCATGGGTACCAAGGGATGCTCCCTGGCCCCCTATTTTGCCCGTCAACTGGTTCAGCATATTTCGAATGGATCTCCGATTCATCCGGAAGCTGCGCTTACCAGATTCAAGCTTGATTGATTCCTCAGATTTTTTATCTTTCAAAAAACTCCAACATGGCTGCCAATACCGATTCACTTTATACCATACCGGCGCGCTTTCGCCGGATGGAAAACATGCACATTTTGTTTTGGCTTTTGAAGGACATCAGCTGGTGTCTGTTTTGGAAAGAACTCGGCATAGCGATGATCATTCCCACCCTCACCATTGCGATCGTGATCAGCTGGCGCACCCGACACATTGCCTCCGAGTTGGCACACAACCTGGCCGTCGCATTCTGGATCAGCGCCAACTCCTTTTGGATGATCAGTGAATTCTTGGGGTTTGACGAGCAGTCTGTTTGGATGGGCATCACCGGGAAACAATTGTCCCTGATCCCCTTCATAGCCGGCGTCCTGATCCTGCTTTATTACTACCTGCTGCAACGCCCGAGCGAGATCCGAGAAAAGCACACCACCACCCTGTAAGGTTGCCCCTGATTCGGGTTATCTTCGCGACGGAAAAAGGCAACCATGTTCAGAACCCATACCTGCGGAGAATTACGCGCTTCTCACCAATCTCAGTCCGTCACCCTGGCCGGCTGGGTACAGACCGTACGAAAGTTTGGATCCATCACCTTCGTGGATCTGCGTGACCGCTATGGCATCACCCAATTGCTATTCAACGAATCCTTGAATACCGAGTTGGAGAAAACGCCGCTGGGTCGTGAATTTGTATTGCAAGTGGCCGGCGAAGTCGCCGAACGCAGCAACAAGAACCTGCAGTTGCCAACCGGCGATATCGAGATCCTCGTACAGTCCTTCACCATCCTGAATGCCTCCGCTACCCCTCCCTTCACCATCCAAGATGATACGGATGGTGGTGACGACCTGCGCATGAAGTATCGCTATCTCGATCTGCGACGCACTGCCGTTCGCAAGAATCTAGAACTCCGCTACGCCGTGAACCGGGCTGCCCGCAATTATTTACATCAACAGGAATTCTTGGATATTGAGACCCCATTCTTGATCAAATCCACCCCGGAAGGCGCCCGCGATTTCGTGGTTCCCTCCCGCATGAATCCCGGACAATTCTACGCGCTTCCCCAATCGCCACAAACCTTCAAACAGCTCCTGATGGTGAGTGGCTACGATCGATATTATCAGATCGTGAAGTGTTTTCGCGACGAGGACCTGCGTGCCGATCGTCAACCCGAATTCACGCAGATTGATTGCGAAATGGCCTTCGTAGAACAAGAAGACATTCTGCAGATGTTCGAAGGATTGATCAAAAGCATATTCAAGGAAGTCAAAGGGATCGAGTATACAGAATCGGTGCAACGAATGACCTGGGAAGAGGCCATGTGGACTTATGGAAATGACAAACCCGACATTCGTTTCGGGATGCAACTACTGAATCTGAAAAAACCCGAATCCGTTTACCGCGACCGAACCGATGCACGGGCCCTGATCGATGGAGCTGATTTCAAGGTGTTCGATGAGGCAGAAAGCGTGATTGCTTTGGCGGTACCCGGTGCCGCTGAATATACCCGCAAACAAACCGATGAGCTGACCGATTGGGTGAAACGTCCGCAGATCGGCATGAAAGGATTGGTCTTCATCAAATGCTTGGCCGATGGAACATTCAAGAGTTCGGTCGATAAATTCTATTCGGAGGAGCGGTTGAAATCGATCGCTAGTGCCTGCGGTGCACAACCCGGCGACTTGATCTTGATCGTGGCCGGCCCCGAGGAAAGAACCCGCAAAGCCGCCAGTGAACTGCGGCTCGAGATGGGCGAACGTCTTGGCCTGCGCAAGAAAGATGAATTCAAACTCTTGTGGGTGCTGGATTTCCCGCTCTTCGAATACGACGAAGACGGCAATCGTTGGGTCGCCCGTCATCATCCGTTCACCGCTCCCAAACCTTTGCAGATCGCCACCATGATCGAGAACGAGCCTTCGATCACAGATGCTTCCAAATACCTCGACCATCCTTATGCCCAGATCAAGGCCAATGCGTACGACATGGTACTCAATGGCAATGAAATCGGCGGAGGTTCGATCCGGATCTATCAACGCGAACTGCAAGAGAAAATGTTCGCCGCCCTCGGCATGGATAAAGAAGAGCAACAACATAAGTTCGGGTTCCTGCTCGGGGCCTTTGAGTACGGCGCTCCGCCCCACGGAGGCATTGCCTTTGGTTTCGATCGCCTCTGCTCCATTTTAGGTGGAAGTGAAAGCATCCGGGATTTCATCGCCTTCCCCAAGAATAACGCCGGACGCGACGTGATGCTCGATGCCCCCGCTACGATCGACGACAAACAATTTGATGAATTGCAGATCCGGTTGGACCTGAAAAGCTGATCAATCATTCAGCAACCGATCGATTCGGGCTGCAACTTTTTCTGCATTCGGCAACATAGCTTTTTCCAGCGCCATATTCATCGGCACGGCCGGTAGATCCAACGCACCCATCACCTGAATCGGCGCATCGAGTTGAACAAAACAGTCCATGCTGAGTTTTCCGGCCAGCGACTGAGCAAACGAATGCGTTTCGGCCTCTTCGGTCAGGATCAAACATTTTCCATGTAGGCGTATGCGGGCGATCAATAGATCCAGATCGATCGGACATAAGGTGCGCAGATCAATGACCTCCACTTGTCCCGGGAACTCCATCGCCGCTTCCTTCGCCCAATACACACCCATTCCATAGGTGATGATCAAAACCGTATCGCCATCGGCTAAATAGTTTCCATCCGCTTCCAATACGATATTGGCTTTCCCGAGCGGCAAGATATAATCGGAGGCAGGCTCGATGCATTTTGCCTCTTCTGTTCCGGGCACTTTACTCCAATACAAGCCTTTGTGTTCAAGCATGACAACCGGATTGGGATCGTAATAGGCAGCCTTCATCAATCCTTTCATATCGGCCGCATTGGACGGATAAACCACCTTGATCCCTTTGATCGACAACAACGTACTTTCTATGGATCCACTATGATAAGGCCCCCCTCCACCGTATGCGCCAATAGGCACACGCAAGATCATGGGGATGGGGAATTTCCCCATGGATAAGTAACAACTCTTGGAAAGTTCGGTAACGAGTTGATTGAATCCGGGATAGATGTAGTCGGCGAATTGCACTTCCACAATGGGACGGATCCCAACAGCGGCCATGCCTGCCGTGGACCCAACGATGTACGCTTCTTGGATGGCCGTATTGAAAACCCGGTGATCGCCGAATTGGTCGCCCAAAGTGGCTGCCTCTCGAAATACACCACCCAGCCGTTTCCCAACGTCCTGTCCATAGACCATGGCTTCCGGATGCTTATTCATCAACTCTCGGATGGCGAAAAGCGCCGCATCCACCATAACGACTTTGGTTCCAGATTTCGGAGTTCGATCGCCTTGTTCCTGCTCGAT
>DFST01000151.1 GCA_002378975.1 Chitinophagaceae bacterium UBA3430 | reverse complement strand
TCGGGACCGATCCCGTCACCGTGGGCAACTGCAATTTTCATGGGCTTCATTTGGGCGCAAAATTACAGTCGGCATCTCTAGGGTATTTATGTAAAAAGGAAATTTTGTGACGGGCTTTACCTACTTTTAATCATGGTCAGTTTGGTCACATCCGGCGTTGAGGTCTCGATCGAGACGTTCTATCAGGCCGATGCCAATCAGCCCGAATTCATTTTTGCCTATCGGGTCACGATCGAAAACCTGAACGCGTTTCCCGTTCAGCTATTGCGCCGTCATTGGATGATCTTTGACAGCGATGGAAGTCACCGGGAAGTGGAAGGAGAAGGAGTGATCGGCCAACAGCCCATATTAGAACCGGGGAGTAGGCATCAATACATCAGTGGATGCAACCTGAATACGGGAATGGGACGCATGTCGGGAACCTATCAAATGGTTAACCTGAACACACAGCGCGAATTCAATGTAACCATTCCGGCCTTCGATTTGATCGCACCTGCCAAACTCAATTGATCAACTCGGCTTGTAGGCCGCGCCCTCCAAAATTTGTGCAGGGGTCAATTTAATGACTTCGCTAAGCGAAATGTTTGGATGCTTCTTTTTATAAGCACGCAGGATCTGCCGGCCGATCCAGTTGCCTAGATTTCCGGGCGAATGATCCTGATCCAATCCCGCTGTAAATGGAGCTTCCCCTAAAAAATTCTGGATGAGGTCAGGGTCGGTCGATTGCAAGTCTATATTTTTCACCAGATAACTCCAGATCAGGGCTTCGTTTTGCTTACACCAATCGATCTGGTTTTGTGTGAATCCGAGCTTGAGCGAATCAGCGGTCGAAGGCAAAAACTGATCCAGCAGCCAAGCTTCTCGTCCGTGTACGACGATCTGATCGATCAGCGGACCAAATCCAACCGTATCGGGGCAAAGTTCTTGAACCACCAACTTCAAGGCATTGACGGGAATATAACTTCGCTCGAAGCGACGACTGATGTAAGCTGGGAATAGCTCGAGTCCTTGCGGAGATTGATAAAACGAGAAATCCCGACCGGCATATTGTTGCAATCCGATCGCAATTCCATCACGAGTAAGGGCTGCGCCCGGCGCATCGAACGGGCCTATAAAAAAAATCAGTTTTTGAATGGAGTTGTACGTAGGGAAATAGTACTTGACGTAGCGAAGTCCTTCCTCTACATCGGATTCGATTTGGCTAACGTCTTTATACGATGCCAACAAGGTGCTGTAAAGAGGTAAGTAGCTATTCAGGAAGAATGCCAGGTTGTTTTTAACATCGGCAGAGGTATCGTTTGCGGGCAATCCGATCACGTGCTCCATGAAATCGGGGTAGAAATTCGGGTAGGAGGCGTTGAGTCGGTTGAGTTCGGCAGCGATTTGGTTGGTATCCAATTGGAAAAATGCCTGATCGAACCGATCGACTTTTAGGTCTACCGCGATCTTGGAAACATCCGGGTGGTCAGATCGGTCCCCACAAGCGATTAGGCCGAGGGCGAGGATCAAGGAGCAGAAGAGTTTTTTCATGGTTTTTAGCTAACGAAATCCGGGCCTTGGGTATTGTCTCCCAAGCGGGCTGAGTCAGTACCTTTGCGTCATGCGGATCGCGCTGGCACAGCAAAATTATCGGATCGGGGACATTAATGGTAATACCAATAAGATCCTCTTGGCCGTCGAAACCGCCAAGCAGGCGGGTGCCGAGTTGATCCTATTCTCTGAATTGGCCATCTGTGGTTATCCGCCTCGCGATCTGTTGGAGTTCAGCGAATTCATCGAAGCCTGTGAGCAAGCCTTGGAGCGCGTACGGATCGCCTCCAACGGCATCGGCATTGTGGTCGGCGCCCCACAACGGAATCCGGTCAAGGAAGGCAAGGACCTCTTCAATGCTGCATATGTATTCGATGAACAACAACTGGTAGGCGTAGCGCAAAAGACTTGCTTACCCACCTACGATGTATTTGATGAGTATCGATATTTCGAGCCGGCCTGGCAATGGTCGGTGCTGCCTTTCCGAGGGAAGAAATTAGCGGTCACCATTTGTGAAGACATCTGGAATCTGGGCGACAATCCGCTGTATCGTCAATGTCCGCTCGATCAATTGATCGGCCAACATCCCGATATCATTTTGAATCTTTCGGCTTCCCCCTTCGACTATACGCATCTGGAGGATCGTAAAGCCATTCTCAAGCAGAATGTACAGAAGTACAAACTCCCGATGATCTACTGCAACGCAGTAGGTAGCCAGACCGAGATCGTCTTCGATGGAGGGTCTCTGGTGATGGACGCACAGGCCAATCTCATTCAACAACTCCCTTTGTTCGAAGAGTCCATTCGGTATGTCGATTGGAAAGCGGACGGACGTTTTGCACAACCCGTATTGTCATCTGCTGCGCAATTGCCCAATGCCGAGTATTCGCCGGCTGCCTTGGAGCCAGAAGCAAGCATAGTCGAAATTCATCGGGCCTTGGTGGTCGGTATTCGAGATTATTTCAACAAGATGGGATTTCAACGAGCCATCTTGGGCAGCAGTGGTGGAATTGACAGCGCGGTAACCTTGGCCATCGCCGTGGAAGCCTTGGGTAAGGAAAATGTACGAGCGGTATTATTGCCCTCACCATTTTCCTCATTACATAGCGTAGCGGATGCTCGGTCATTGAGTGATCGATTGGGAAATCCGTACGACATTGCTCCCATCGATAAAGTCTTCGAATCTTTTCTATCCGAGCTCAAACCCCTTTTTGCCGATCGGCCTTTCGGATTGGCCGAAGAGAATATGCAGTCGCGCATCCGGGGCAATTTCTTGATGTCGATCGCCAATAAATTCGGATACATTTTGTTGAATACGTCCAACAAGAGCGAATTGGCAACGGGTTATGGTACCTTGTATGGGGATATGGCCGGCGGATTGGCTGTGCTGGGTGATTGTTACAAATTGCAGGTCTATGCACTGGCCCGTTACATCAATCGCGAAAAAGAGATCATTCCGAATTCCATCTTGACCAAAGCCCCTTCGGCCGAACTTCGACCCAATCAAAAAGATTCCGATTCGCTGCCAGATTATGCCGTACTCGATCCGGTCCTCTATCAATACATCGAACGCCGACAGGGGCCTGAAGCGATCGTCGCCCAGGGATTTGACCGCGCCATCGTTGAACGCGTGATCCGTTTGGTGAATGTGAATGAATACAAGCGAAATCAGTTTTGCCCCATCATCCGTGTGTCGCCCAAAGCATTTGGGGTTGGCCGACGGATGCCGATCGTGGCTCATTACCTCACCGAACAGCACACATCCTAATGGCAGCAAAACGCGGATTGGTATACAAATCCACGGGTAGTTGGTACTCCGTTCGCGATGAGCAAGGAAAATTCTGGAATGCCCGCATCAAGGGGGTACTGAAACTGGATGAGATCACCAGTACCAATCCCGTGGCTGTCGGCGACTGGGTACAATTGGAAGTAGAGGACGAGGAAGTCGGAACGGCGATGATCTTGAACATCGAGCCGCGGAGAAATTATCTGCATCGGCAAAGTCCGAGGCACAAACACCAGCATCACATTGTGGCCTCCAACCTGGATCAATCCATGTTGCTGGTAACCATCAAAAATCCAAAGACTTCGACTGGTTTCATCGATCGCTGTTTGGTCGCTTCGGAAATGTATCATGTTTCGTCGCTGATCGTCTGTAACAAAGCCGATCTCTACGGCCCCAAGGAGTTGGCTGTATTTGAGGAGTGGGTACGCGTTTACGGCGGGGCGGGATATCCGGTTTTGCTGGTGAGTGCGGAAACCGGACAAGGCATGGATGATCTGCAAGCGCGTCTGGTCGATAAAACAACCTTGGTCACAGGGCATAGCGGCGTTGGGAAATCCAGTTTGCTGAATCGCTGGTTGCCCGGATTAAACCGCCGTACCCAGGATGTAAGTGGATGGAGTGGAAAAGGGTTGCACACCACTACGTTTGCGGAGATGTTCGAACTACCGAACGGAGGAAAGATCATCGATACCCCCGGAATGAGAGAATTTGGGTTGGTAAACTTGGAACGGGCGGAACTCTCGCATTATTTTCCCGAAATGCGACGCGTGATGGAGCATTGTCAATTCAACAATTGCCTGCACCTCAATGAGCCGGATTGTGCCGTCAAGACGGCCGTTCGCGATGGAGTCATTGACGAGAAACGGTATCTGAGTTACGTGAATCTGCTCGAGTCCATCGATGATCGGAATTACTGATCAACTGCGGAATTTCTTCGCACGTCGCACACTTTTCATCGCTTTGGGATCGCCGCTGAGGATCTGCTCGGCGCCCACATTTTTTCCATTGCTGGGGCAGCCCGATTTGCGTTTGAATAAGCTGTTTAGCTTGGCACAAGAAGTCAATGAAAATGCAACAAGGATCAGGATCCAAAAAATGCGATTTGTTTTCATGGGAGGGGGATTATTGGGTAGCAGGCAAGTCTTTAAACCAGTCTGCGTATTGGACATAATTGTTGGCTATGCGTTCGATCTCACCCTGAACCAGCTCCGGCGATATGTCTTTGATCTTTTTAGCAGGCACACCGGCATAAATGCTGCCGCTTTCGCAGATGGTGTTTTCCAATACGACCGCACCCGCGGCGATGATGGTATTGGCGTGCACTACCGCCTTGTCCATCACAATGGCGCCCATGCCAATGAGCACTTGATCGTGAAGGGTACACCCGTGTACGATCGCATTGTGGCCGATGGAGACGCGGTTTCCAATGGTCGTCCCGCATTTCTGATAAGTTCCGTGAATGCAGGCTCCATCCTGTATGTTGACCTGATCGCCGATTCGTATAAAGTTCACGTCTCCTCGAAGTACGGCATTGAACCAAACACTGCAGTCTTTTCCTAGGGTCACTTCTCCCACGATCGTGGCGTTGGGTGCCAGAAAATTATTCTCTCCGATGATTGGTTGCTTTCCCGCTACGGGTAAGATCAGTGCCATGTTGCGTGTTGTACAACAAATATCCTGTTTTCTTTCCGACCTTTGGTGCGTGAATACCCGAGAACTTTTTTTGCGGCATGTGGCACAAACTTCCCCGGCTCCGCTGGCCTTTGAGATTGAGCGTGCGGAATGCGCCACGCTGTTCGATCGTTCCGGTCGTTCCTACGTCGATCTGATCGGCGGCATTTCGGTGGCCAACATCGGTCACGGTCACCCCAAGGTATTGGATGCCATTCGCGCGCAACTCGATAAATATTTGCACGTGATGGTGTACGGCGAGTTCGTCGAAACCCCACAGGTGCATTATGCGCAACGATTGACTGCGCTGTTGCCCGCATCGCTGAACTCGGTTTATTTCACGAATTCCGGAGCCGAGGCGGTGGAGGGAGCTATGAAATTGGCCAAGCGGATTACAAAGCGCTCGCGAATCGTTTGTTTCAATGGATCCTATCATGGGAGTACGCAAGGGGCATTGAGTGCGATCGGAGATGAATATTGGCGTCAGGCTTTTCGTCCGTTGTTGCCCGATGTTTGGCACTTGAATTACAACGATCCGGCGGCGATCGATGCCATTGACGAAACCACGGCCTGTGTGCTGTTGGAAACCGTGCAGGCCGAGTCGGGCATACTGATCCCGGATGCCGCGTGGCTGAAAGCATTGGAACAGAAATGTCGATCCACCGGTGCGTTATTCATACTCGATGAAATCCAAGCTGGATTTGGTCGAACCGGTAAACTCTGGGCCTTTGAATGGTTTGATGTGGTTCCAGATGTACTGTTGCTAGGCAAAGCATTGGGTGGTGGATTGCCCTTGGGTGCCTTTATAGCTGATAAATGTTTGATGGATCAACTAACCGATGCACCGGTATTGGGTCACATCACTACGTTTGGAGGTCATCCGCTGAGTTGTGCAGCCGGATTGGCTGCGTTAAATGCCCTGATCGAAGAGCAATGGATCGAGGGCGTCAAAGCGAAGGAGCAACTATTCAGAACGTTATTGATTCATCCGCGTATCGAATCGATTCGTTCGTTCGGCCTTTGGATGGCCCTTGAATTCTCGGATGCGGAAACCTGCAAGAAAGTCATCGATCGATGCATCGACATTCGTGATCCGAATGAAGTCGGGTTGATGACGGATTGGTTCTTATTTGCGCCACACTGTTTGCGGATCGCTCCGCCTTTGCTGATTTCCGAATATCAAATTCAGCAAGCTTGCGCGCGAATCTTAGCCGCAATCGATCAGAATAATCCATAGGTATAAAATCCGATCAAAGCGCCGATTAATGGGCCAACGACCGGGATCCAGCTGTAGCTCCAGTCGGAGTTTCCTTTTCCATGAATGGGTAAGATGAAATGCGCGATGCGTGGACCTAGATCGCGGGCGGGATTGATCGCATAACCAGTTGGGCCACCCATGCAGAGGCCGATCGCCAACACCACCAGTGAAATGGGTAGTGCGTCCAGCGTGACAAATGCGGTAGTGGGTTGTGACATCCCCAATGCCGCGACCACTAGGACAGCCGTAGCAATGATTTCGGTGAGTAAGTTTGGAATGGTTTTTCGGATGGCCGGTGCATTGCAGAATACGGCAAGTTTGGCTGATTGGTTTTCGGTCACCTCAAAATGGGAATGATAACTCAGCCAGGTGAGTGCGGCACCCAAGATCGCTCCGGCAAATTGTGCCGCGATATAGGGCATTACCAATGAAGGCTCGAAACCACTGAAGAGTGCAGCGCCGATGGTGAAAGCTGGATTGAGATGACCGCTTCCACCCAATTTAACCGAAACGTAATTGCCAATGAATACGGCCATTGCCCAGCCCAAGGTGATTACGATCCAGCCACTGTTTTGTCCTTTGGTGTTTGACAACACCACATTCGCGACCACACTCGTACCTAAGGTGATCACTAAGGTCATGCCAACGAATTCTCCGATATAAGGTGCCATTATTTCGAGGTTTTGAATGATTCAATCAGTTTGTATCAGACCAAGCTATGCTTGCTTTTACTGCCCGTTTCCACCCTTGCATGTATTGATCGCGTTGTTCCGTGGAGCAAGTCGGTTCAAATTGATGATCTTTTTTCCATTGGGCTTGAAGTGATTGCAGGTCTTTCCAGTATCCAACGGCCAATCCGGCCAAATAGGCGGCACCCAATGCAGTGGTTTCGGTAATGGTAGGGCGCACCACGGCGCAATTCAGTAGGTCCGATTGGAATTGCATCAAGGCATTGTTCACGGTTGCGCCTCCATCCACGCGAAGTTCTTTGATGGGAATATCGGCATCGGCATTCATGGCTTGCAATACATCGGCTGTTTGATAAGCAATGCTGTCGAGTGCCGCACGGGCGATGTGTGCTTTGTTGCTGCCACGGGTGAGTCCGAAGATCGATCCACGCACATGGGGATTCCAATGGGGGGCACCCAATCCGGCGAAAGCAGGCACCAGAAATACGCCTTCTGAATCGCTCACTTGTGCAGCCAACGCTTCAACATCACCCGAATGGCGAATGATCTGCAATTCATCGCGCAGCCATTGAACCACGGCTCCAGAAATGAAGACGCTGCCTTCCAGGG
>DFST01000076.1 GCA_002378975.1 Chitinophagaceae bacterium UBA3430 | reverse complement strand
AAACAAGATGAACGCGCCCCCTATCAATCCATACTCCTCGATGATGATTGCATAGATAAAATCGTTGTAGGCCTGCGGAAGAAAATCGCGGGTGGTGCTTCGACCGGGACCAACACCCATCAACCCGCCGCGGGCAATTGCGATCTTGGCTTGATTCACCTGATAGGCATCATCATTGACATCTTCACTGCCGTAGATGAAATTTTCAACTCGACTGACCCAGGTGCTCACACGACGGGTCAGTGCCGAAGAAGATTGTGTCGTGGCTTCGGTTGCTACCGCGGTCGTTTCACTCGATTTTCCGTCGTGCTGGCTAATGGCCGCCAAGATCAAGAATACCAACGGGATCAATGCGATGCCGATGGTAACCAGCAGGTGCTTTATGCTGGCCCGTCCAATGAATAGAAGCAACAAACAACTCGCACCCAATAATAGTGCAGTCGACAAGTTGGCGGGGGCAATAAGACCACAAACCAGGATCACGGGCGCGAGCAGCGGCAAATATCCTTTGCGCAGGTCTTTAATCTGATCTTGTCGTTTGCTGAGTCCGCGAGCCAAGTACATAAACAAGGCTAGCTTGGCAAAGTCGGACGTTTGCAAGGTCATGTTGATGATCGGCAGTTTGATCCATCGACTGCCTTCATTCATCTTCACTCCAAAAAATAGGGTATAGAAAAGCAGCGGAATCGAGATTAGAAAGGCGATCTGCGCAATGCGTGAATAAACGGTATAGTTAAAGCGATGCGCAAAGTATACAACAGCGATGCCGAATACAATGAAGCCGACTTGTTTCAATAAATAGATCTCGGTGTTGCCCTTATAGTATTTATACGCCAATGAACCAGTGGAGCTGTAAACGGCCAGCAACGAAACCAGCGTCAGAAGCACGACGAGTCCCCAGATTACCTGATCCCCTTTCGTGTTGTGCACGAGTTGGCGGGTGTCGAAGATCGAACGACGTTCCGGACTCGTTGTTTGTGGCGCTACGTTTTCCATCTCAGAGGTTGCGAACAGCTTGTTTAAATTGATTTCCGCGGTCTTCAAAATTTTTAAAGAGGTCGAAGCTGGCGCAGGCCGGACTCAACAATACTGCATCACCTTTTTCGGCGAGCTGATAGGACGCCTGTACGGCTTCTTCGGCTGAGTGCGATTCGACGATGACGGATATCGTATCCTGAAAAGCATCGTGAATTTTTTGATTGTCGGTACCTAAGCACACAATGGCTTTTACTTTTTCCTGCACCAATTCACGGATCAATTCATAATCATTTCCTTTATCGACCCCGCCGAGAATGAGTACAGTCGGGCGAGTCATGCTTTCCAGTGCATACCAAACGGAGTTGACATTGGTCGCCTTGCTGTCATTGATGAATTGCACACCCCGGATCGTAGCAACGGGTTCCAACCGATGTTCCACCCCCTGGAAGTCCATCACCGCTTCGCGGATCTTCTCTTTCCGAATATCGATGGTCGCAGCGGCTATGCAGGCGGCCATGGTATTGTATTGATTGTGCTTGCCTTTGAGCGCAAAATCAAACACGCTCATGGACATATAGTCTTGGCTGGTTCGCACATACATGTCGCCGTCCTTGATGAAGGCGCCGTTGGGGATTTCTCTTTTCATGGTAATGGGCCGCTCAGTGGCTTTTATGGAAATGGAGGAAAGGGCTTTTTCGATAACGGCATCATCTAGGTTATAGATGAATACATCGCTCGGTGTTTGATTGAGTGTAATGCGGAATTTGCTGCGGATGTAGTTCTCCATCCGATACTGGTAGCGATCAAGGTGGTCTTCCGTGATGTTGGTGAGAATGGCTACGTGCGGTCGGAAAGTCACGATGTCATCGAGCTGAAAACTGCTCACCTCCACGACGTAGACGGGTTTGGGTGCCTCGGCTACCTGCCAGGCAAAGGAGCGGCCAATGTTGCCAACGAGCGCCGCATCCAGTCCGGCTTTCTGACAGATATGCCAGAGCATGGTGGTGGTGGTGCTTTTGCCGTTGGTGCCGGTGATGGCAAGCACCCGGCTGGTACCCACGTGCCGATAGGCCAGTTCGATCTCGCTGATCAGGGGAATACCCAGTGCACGCAGGGCAACGACGGTATCGTTGGTTTCCGGAATACCCGGACTCTTTACGACCTCATCTGCTGCTGACAAACGCTCCATCGACGTGTGTTGTTCCTCGAACTCGATACCGGCCTCGGCGAGCGTAGTTCGATAGATCGGCTTCAGCGTTCCTTGGTCGGACAAGAACACATCGTATCCTTGTCGCTTGCCCAAGAGCGCTGCACCTACGCCGCTTTCGCCGCCTCCTAATATGACCAGTTTCTTGTTCATGGTTTCAACACCGTCCGGTTGGGGTACTTTATAAGCATTGAATGGATTGGATTTATCGAATTTTCAAAGTGACTATACACAACACCACCAACAGCACGGTCACGATCCAGAATCGGTTCACGATTTTGACTTCGTGCAACCCCAGTGCCTGAAAATGATGATGAATGGGAGCCGTACGGAATACCCGTCGACCCGCACCGTATTTGCGTTTCGTGTACTTGAAATACCCCACCTGGATCATCACACTCAGCGCTTCCACTAGGAATACACCACAGAAGATGGGGATCAGGAGTTCTTTGTGCACGATGATGGCCAAAGCAGCGATGATGCCGCCCAGCGTCAAGCTGCCGGTATCCCCCATGAACATTTGTGCCGGGAATGAATTGTACCAGAGAAAGCCAATGCAAGCACCGATCATGGCCGCAATGAAAATGGACAGCTCTCCCAAGTCGGGGATGTACATGATGTTCAGGTAGTCGGCAAAGACCAGATTTCCGCTGGCGTAAGCAAAAATGCCCAGCAATACACCGATCAGCGCCGAGGTACCTGTGGCCAATCCGTCCAATCCATCCGTGAGGTTTGCTCCATTCGAAACAGCGGTAATGATGAAGATCACGATGAGGATGTAAAGCAGCCAAGTGTAGGATCGCCAGTCGGCCGGCAACAACTTCGAATAATTGAACTCGTGGTTCTTGACAAACGGAATGGTGGTGATGGGGGTTTTGGTCTCCACGAAATATTTAGCCTGCCCATTCACGGTCTTGGTAATTACCGTAGAATCCGCTTTGGCCTGTTCGGCGGTTCCTACATACTGACGCCAGATCTTCACTTCACTGTTGAAGTACAACGTTGTGCCGACAATGATGCCCAATCCGACTTGACCCAAGATCTTGAATCGACCGGCGAGGCCGTCGTCGTTCGACTTCTTATGCTCCACACCTGATTCTTTTGCACGTCGCTTTCCGCGGAGTTTCAGGTAATCATCAACGAATCCGATGACACCCAACCAAATTGTACTGATGAGCATGAGCTGTACATACACCTTTGTCAGATCTGCCAGCAACAAGGTTGGAATAAGAATGGCCAGTATGATGATGATGCCGCCCATGGTCGGCGTATCCTTCTTCAGATTTTCGCCCGCTAAGCCCAAATTGCGTACGCCCTCGCTGAATTGACGTGCTTGAAGGAATTGAATCAATTTCTTTCCATACACCAATGTGATGAACAACGACAACAACACCGCCACCATCGTCCGGAACGTAATGAATCGGAACAACTCGACCCCCGGAAACCGGATCCCTTCTTCTTTCAACCAATCAAAGAGGTGATATAGCATGGTGGATGGTTATTTTTCGAGGAGTTCAAAAAATTCAAGTAAGGCTTCTTTGTCGTTGAATGGCTCGCGCAGGCCAGCTACCTCCTGATATTGCTCGTGTCCTTTTCCGGCTACCAGCAGGATGTCATTGGGTTGGGTCATTTGTACAGCCGCTTTGATCGCTTCCCGGCGATCCAGAATGGATAAACATTTGCGACGATCGGAAGGAAGCAGTTCCCGCTCCATATCAGCCAGGATCTGCTTTGGATCCTCAAAACGGGGATTGTCGCTCGTGAAAATCGCCTGATCGCTTTGCGCACTGGCAACGGCTGCCATCAACGGACGTTTCGTGGCATCGCGATTGCCCCCACAGCCAACCACGGTGATGACTCGTTGAGATCCTTGGCGCAAACGAGCGACGGTGCTGAGTACATTTTGCAATGCATCGGGCGTGTGTGCATAATCGATGATACCCAGTACACCGGTGCGCGCGGATCGATAGCAATCAAATCGTCCGGTGGCTCCGCTGAGTTGGCTGAGTTGCGTTAACACTTCTTGTCGATCGGCGCCCATCAAACAAGCTGCCCCGTACACGGCCAGTAGGTTATACGCATTGAATTCACCGATCAACCGGAAATGAACATCGATTTGATCGATAGAGAGAAGTAGTCCGTCGAGATCATTCTCCAACACCTTCCCTTTGAAATCGGCCAGCGTTCGGAATGCATAGTAGACGGTGTGTGCCGTAGTATTCTGCAACATAACGGCCCCACGTTTGTCGTCGGCATTACTCAGTGCAAAAGCAGTAGAAGGCAATTGATCGAAAAAGGATTTCTTGACGCGGATGTATTCTTCGAAAGTTTGATGATAGTCGAGGTGATCGTGGGTGATGTTGGTAAAAATGCCGCCCGCGAATTCAATCCCATGCAAACGATGTTGATGAATGGCATGCGAGCTGGCCTCCATGAATACGTGCGTGCAACCCGCATCCGCCATTTGACGAAGTAAGCCATGCAACTGTAGGGCATCGGGCGTGGTATGGGTAGCGTCAATGACTTGATCTTGAATGCGGTTTTCAACTGTACTGAGTAACCCACAACGATGGCCTAAGGCCCGGAACAATTTATAGAGGAGCGTGGCAACGGTGGTTTTTCCGTTTGTGCCGGTTACGCCCACGATGGTGAGTTGTGCGGCAGGATGCTGATAAAAATTTGCAGCCATTTCAGCGAGTGCGATCGAGGTATTGCGGGCGCATACCCAAGTCTGATCAACGGAGTTGGGCGCTGTTTCGGCAACGATTAAAGCTGCGCCGTTTTTCAGCGCTTGTTCGATGTAATCATGTCCATCCACTTGTGTGCCACGCAAGGCGATGAAAGCAGAGCCCGACGTTACTTTACGCGAATCGGTGTACAAAGCGGTGACCTCCGTATTCAGGTTGCCTTGAACGGATTGGAGCGATACTCGATATAGTAGATCTTGCGCGATCATTTCAACTTAATTCCAACGTGAGTTTGCCGCCACGGGAAAGCGGAGTTCCAGGGGTGATGGATTGTCCAGTTATTTTTCCATTGCCTTTGATCTCGATGCGAATGCCCAGACGCAGCCGTTCGATGCGAGCCACTGCATCTTTCAAACTCAGTCCACGCAGATCGGGCATTTGCGCGTCGGAAGCATCGACAACAGCCACCCACTGATTCTTTCCGTTGATCGCCTGTACTTGGATGAGGTTGCTTCCCTGTGCCGAATCGAGTCGACCGATGCCGAGGGTGGTATATACCTTATCGAGCGAACGACGATCGCCGGCATAGAGTGAGCGAGTGCTATCGATGCGCGCTTCGATTCGGTTGGGCTTGGGCGATTCTACGTACAGCGAGTACAATTGTGTGGCGATCTCACGAAATACAGGTGCAGCAAGTGTACCGCCGAAGTGATCCGCGACGTGGGGACGGGTACGGATAACGACGATGCAGCTATACTGAGGACGGTCGGCCGGAAAATAACCTACAAAGGAAGCTTGGTATACACCATCGTTGTATTTGATCGGCCCGTCGGCTACCAACGCAGTGCCCGTCTTTCCGGCTACGGCGAAGGGAAGTCCGGCAAATGCTTTACGTGCTGTTCCTTCGGTTACAACCGCCTCCATTGAACGACGAGCTGCTGCAATGACATCAGGTCGCGCAATGGCGTTATCCAATACTTGTGGATCGAATTGACGATACACGATCCCACCTTGTCGAATGGAGTTGACCAAATAGGGTTTCATCATCCGCCCTTGATTGGCCACGGCATTGTAGAGGGAAAGCGTATGCAGCGGACTTACTTGCAAGGCATATCCAAAACTCATCCAGAGCATGTTTCCGACCGAACTACCTTTTTCGTTGAGGGGCGCCATGCGGGGTTGGGGTAAATCAGATAGATCGATGGCGATCCGCTGATCCATTCGATACCGGTGCAAATATTTTTTGATCTCAGCCGGATCTTTACCAAACGCTTTCAAAGCCAGCTTGCTCATGCCGATGTTGGAGCTGTGCGCAAAGCACTCGAGTACGGTCAGGTTTGGTTTGGGTGAGCGTTCAGCGTCGATGACTGTCTTGGGGCCAACGGGCGCTCGACCGGCGGTTCCAATCTCGACCATCTCATCGATGCGGCTGCTTCCTTTTTCAAGAACGGCCAGCAGTGTGGCCAGCTTAATGGTCGACCCAGGCTCGGTTGTGCGTAAGGCATAATTATCGTCTTCCCAGTAACTGCCATCGGGGCGCCGACCCAGATTGGCCATGGCCTTGATCTTACCGGTGGCCGTTTCCATCACGATGGCCGTGCCATAAAGCGCCTGACTTGATTCCATTTTGCGCTGCAGAGCATTCTCCGTGATGTCCTGGATAGTAAGATCGAGGGTCGTGAAGATGTCTTTACCATTTAAGGGGTCTGTTTCAGTACCCTCAATCGGGAGCGCCGTTCCGGGTGCTACGTAACGCACCAGTCGTTGTCCGTCTCGACCACTCAATAAGGAATCATAACTTTTCTCCAAGCCAACATTTTGCTTCTTGACTTTTCCGTCAGACAAAACATATTCTCTGGACAATCCAACGGTACGACTGGCCAGCATGCCGTACGGAACCAATCGTTTGGAATGTACATCCACGATCAGGCCGCTTCGATTTCTACCCAGATTGGCCAAGGGAAATGTCCGAAACGATTTGTACTGCTGAAAGCTGAGTTTTTTCTTGAGGGTATAATAGCGATCCCCTCGTTTGTAGGCGGCTTTGAAATCTTTCGAGTATTCGACGGCACTGCGATCGCCGAAATAGGTTGACATTGCTTGCGCGAATGAATCGATCTTCTCGTAAAAACGTTTTCCTTTTTTCTCCCGCAATCCTTCGGCTTGAAAATCAAAATAGACATCGAAGGTGGGTACGGAGGTACTGAGTAGCTCGCCAGCCTCCGCATAGATGGTTCCTCGCTGGGCGTCGAGGGTTACAAAGCGCTGGCGCATGCTGTCGCTCAATGCGCGCCAGTAACTGCCTTCTACGCGTTGGATGTATACCGCCCGACCCATAACGAATACACCCAGTACCCCGATGCAGATGAAACTGAGATAAACCCGGCCCAATATGTCGCGCTTGGTATCCATCAGTTGGAGCGTTCGGTTTTGGGGGTGGTGGAATCGGCCAGTACGACGGGCGAACTGGTCAGTTGTTTGAGTCCGAGTGGCGCTACGGCGTGGATCACTTCGCTGGGTTTGCTTCGGGCCAGCAACTCTCCTTTGGCCGCGATGTATTCATATTGCAATTCACGCATCTGTTTTTCTGCGAGTTGTGTTTGACGGATGGTCTTATTGGCCCAATGTCCATTGTAGATGTACAGCACGCCCAACCCGGTTAGATAAAGGATGAACGGCAGTTGCCGCACCAACGATGGGTAGTTCAACCACCGTTTCCAATTGAGTCGAGTTTCGTTGTTTGACATGGTCGTGTTGTCGTTCGTGGGCATGGAAGCGTAGGCTTCCCGGAGGATCGGTGGTTTTCGTAGGGTT
>DFST01000144.1 GCA_002378975.1 Chitinophagaceae bacterium UBA3430 | reverse complement strand
ATGAACGGTCGTTATTTTGAAGCCGGCAATGTGCGCAAAAACCGCGATTCAGGGGCCTTCGAGGAGAAAAATAGTTGATCCTTCACCGATAAGGGAGTTTAATTTCTTTCCCGAAGGAGCGTTCGAATATCTTCTTCCAGACGATCGACCTCCACAGGGAGCGTTCCGTTATATACTCCTCGAATGCGACGATGTCGGTCTAGCAAAATGAAGTTTTCCGTATGTAAAAACTCATTGCCGGCCTGAAAATACCCAACCGAATCGCCGGCAAAGTATTCCCGACGAGCCAATCGATAAATCGAGTCGCGATTACCGGTAAGCAAGTGCCATTGGTTCGAAGGAATGTTGTTTCGTTGGGCGTATCGCTTTAATACGGCCACACTGTCTTCATCCGGCAATACGCTATGTGAAACAAATAATATATTGGGGTTCGTGTTGAATCGTCGTTGTAATTCGCCCAAGTTTTTAGTCAGGCGCGGGCAAATACTCTTGCAGGTGGTAAAAAAGAAATCAGCGACATAGATTTTCCCGTCAACTGTCTGTTCGGTGACCCAGTTCGAGTCTTGATCCAAAAATCGGAATGGAGGAATGCGATGAATGGAATCATAGGCCGAAGAGTTTGGGTCTATCCACTCCGGTGTGAAATCGGGACGATTGAAAAAAGGAAGCGTGTCCACCATTTGGTTAGAACGACACCCACCGATCAACAAGATCATCCATAATAAAATATTACCGGATCGAGTCATTAGGATTGGCACATATTTTTAAACCGATGAGGCCATATTTACGGCCATTTCGAATTACATAGTTGGCGCGCACCGTACCATTGTCCCACCAAAGACGCTGATGACCACTTTCTTGTCCCTTAAGATAATTGAACTGCTTGATCAATACCCCCGCGGAATTCCATTCTAAAAATTCACCCTCATAGTCATTGTCAGAAGTCGAATAACGCAGTTGGGGGGTTTTATTCGGCCACCAGGTCTGCTGTAAGCCCTCCTTTTTCCCATTAATATAAAATGCGCTGGAAACCGGAACCCCTTGCTCATTCCAAACAACTTGTCTTCCTTCCGGCACTCCGTTAAAAAAACCCCGAATAAACGCCGTATCGCCCGAAGGATGAAAGCCTAGATAAAATCCAGTGTAATAAGACCCGTCCAGAAACATGGTGTCGCGAACAAGCTTAAGTCGATCGTCGTTGGATGTCAAGTAATAAGTCGGAATGGTTTTGGCCAGTTTGGGTCCTTGAAGATCAGAACTCGTTGATGGGCGACAGCTTGCAAAAAAAACAAGCCCTACAGCCCAATACAAGTTGAATCGACGCATCAAAAATTATTGTCCAACAGTTCCGGGAGTTCCCCAATATCCATTTCCATTCAGATATGGGCTTGCATCACTGAAGTGATAGTGATAGATTCCCCCTGGATAATCGAGGGTAACATGGGTATGCCCATGATATACATCCAGGCCGGTGGCGACGGAATTGTTTTCTTCCCAGGGACCATAAACCGGAAAGCCATCGAGTAGAAATCCCATTAAGGCAGATTTGCTCGCTTTTATCGTAGTCAAATATTTGGGCTCCACGTGATAATGATACATACCCGTTTGCTGTGGGTGCCCCCAATATTGGTCGAAACTAGTGATCTCGTTGGTGAGTGGTTGATTCGGGCCCGCATATTGATTAAAAAAGGGAACCCCATTGATGGCGATACCGATCGGTCCCAACGGAGTGGCTGCATGAGTGGAAGCCATCGTCGGGTTCGCGGGTATCTTGAACGTCATGCTTTGGGTGGCGATCCGATTGGGATTTATCACGAAGTTGACTCCGGAAAAAGTGGCTCCACTGAAAGCTTCATACAAAGCATGCGTGGTTGGGTAATAAGCACTTTTATGGTCGGGCTGATCGTTGGTTTTGATCGTCACAAACGTGCCATCAAATGTGATACTCGTGGCCCCATAGATCTTGGAATAAACCGATGGGACCTGCATTCCGCCCGCCGGATTGACCACCAGACTCAGCGTACAGGATTGTCCCCCGAAGGAAATAGCAAAACTGGCCGTTCCAGCGGATTGGGGGGTTCCGGTTACGGAATACATACTATTTCCGGTACCACTGGTGAGCGTTCCGGCTTGCAAGGTTGCGGTCAGTCCGCTAACACCCGTAGAAGCCAGCGCTGTGCCTACTGGAAAACTTTGTCCGTTGCCTCCGGAATAGGGAAGCGTAGCGGTAGCCGAATAAGCCATCCCGGCTGTAGCTTGAGCTGAAAAGGAGCCGCCGGAACAGGAAAGCCCCGTCACTAGTGCCGACGTATTGGCCTGATCCTTTTTACAAGCGATCAAAATAATTGGGATGGCAACAAGTAGCAGGGAAAATCGCATGGGTTGGTTTTGAACGAACTCAGACTCGAAAGCAGCGTAGGGGTTTAAAGATGGAAATAAAAAAGGGCTGAGCCTGGCTTAGCCCTAAAAGTAATATTTTTTCAGCCTTCCTTGAGCCGTTTGAAGAGTGATGAGGAGATGGTGTTGAGATTCTACTCAACTTTTCACATAAAACAAATCAACCTAAACACTAAAGCCTTAACCCTAAACCTTACTTCGGTGTTTCCAACAACTTGAAGAACTGATCCAGTTGTGGCAATACCACGATGCGGGTACGACGATTGGCCGCCTTTCCTTCTTTGGTCGCGTTGTCGGCAACGGGACTATATTGTCCACGACCCGCAGCCACCATCTTGGTGGGATCCAATCCGTATTGTTTTTGTAAAAGACGAACCACGGTGGTTGCACGTTTCACGCTCAGGTCCCAGTTGTCACTGATCGCACTGCTGCTCGTAAAGCCCACATTGTCGGTGTGTCCTTCCACCATAAATTCCAGATCAGGCTGGTTCTTCAATACAGTTGCCACTTTACCAAGAACCACTTTGGCTTTCTCGGTGATGTCGTAGCTACCGCTTTGGAACAGCAGTTTGTCTGAAATGTCAATGTATACGACGCCTTTGTCAACCTTGATGTTGATGTCCTGATCGTCGAGGTTTCCGATGGCCCCTTTAAGATTCATGACCAGCGCCATGTTCATGGAATCCTTCTTGGCCATTTGCTGCTGCAGGGTTTGGATATACGCATCTTTCGCGCCCATGTTATCCATGGACTTACGAATACTCTCCGCTTGCTGACTGGAGATGACCGACATCGCCTCCAGTTGTTTGAGCGATTGGTTGTTATTCTGTTTCAGGAATTCAACCTGATCAGATAGTTCATTGATCTTCGTAGCCAACATAGCTTTCTCGCGCTCACAGGCCTCTTTTTGACGGGCCAGTGTGGCTTTTTCCGTGGCACATTCGCTCAGATCGCTCTCGATGGTTTTGTACTTCGATTCGAGCTGCTGATAATCGGCCTGAGCAGATTTGAATTTCTTGCTGCTCACACAGGCGCTTAATGAGACGAGCGCCAGGGCTGAAAAAAATAAGTGGCGAACATTCATGTTGTATGTTTTGGTGTTATAGATCGCCGCCGGATTAAATTCCACACCGGCAGCCCAAAATCGGAGCAAATATACTCTTCCCGGGAAAGTCAGCGCCGTTTTATTGCTACCTTGCAGTTGAATTTTAACACTATGGGAAAAGACCTTGTTTTTCGAGAGGATATAGAAAAAGCCAGCGACTTTAAATTCGGAGCCAATGTGGCCAAGGTGTTCGACGATATGGTCAACCGCTCCGTGCCTTTTTATGGCGAGATCCAGCGCATGATGTCCGAAATCGCGGCCGACCACGCCCAACCTGGAACCTGCGTGTACGACCTGGGTTGCTCGACCGGAACGACCCTGATCGGAATGAATACATCGGTCAACCCGGAAATAAAATTCATTGGCATCGACGACTCCCAGGAAATGCTGGATAAATGCAAATCCAAATTGCTGGAGATGGGTTTTTCCCGCAATTACGAACTCCGCTGCGCGGATCTGGGACAAGGTGTAACCGTCGAAAACGCCTCGGTAGTCGTGCTCTGCCTTACCCTCCAATTCGTTCGGCCAATCTATCGGGAAAAACTACTGCGCGACATCTACGCCGGTCTGGTTCCCGGTGGCGCCCTAATCCTGGTGGAGAAAATACTCGCCGAAGACAGCCGGTACAACCGCGACTTCATTCGCTACTACTACGACTACAAACGTCGAAACGAATACAGCGAAATGGAAATCTCGCAAAAACGAGAAGCGCTGGAAAACGTACTCGTCCCTTATAAATTGAGCGAGAACATCAGCCTGCTTCGCGACCAAGGATTCGCCCATTGCGAGACCTTCTTCAAATGGTACAATTTTGCTGGACTCGTCGCCGTGAAAAAATAAGCTTATGGTCGCCATCGGTAATTTCTTCTTCAAACACCGCAACTGGTTATTCATTGTCTTTTATGCGGCCCTTTTCCTTCCGTCGCCTTCGCTGATCCCAGCCTCCCTGGATTTTTGGTCCATGGCGCTTGGGTTGATCATCACCATTGCTGGACAATTGATCCGAGGGCTCACCATCGGACTGGCCTACATCGTACGAGGCGGAAAAGAAGGGAAGCCCTACGCGGACGGACTGGTCACAGAAGGAATTTTCCGTCATTGCAGAAACCCACTCTATGTAGGGAACATACTGATGTTGTTGGGTGTAGGCATCCTGGCCAATTCGCTTTTCTACATCGGCATAATGATTCCGCTGTTTCTGTTCATTTATCAAGCCATCGTACTGGCCGAAGAGGATTTTCTTCGGAAAAAATTCGGACCGGGCTTTGATGCGTACTGCCAAGATGTAAATCGATGGTTGCCGCGCATCCACGGACTATCCAAGACCCTGAGCAGCATGGAGTTCAACTGGAAGCGCTGGATCCTGAAAGAACATACCACCCAGTTCATCTGGCTCATCGGGATCACCCTGCTGCTGCTGTTCAACCACCCGCAACTCACCGATAACAACCCTGACTGTCGAAATGCTTGGCTGATTGGCACCCTCTCTACACTTACGGCCATTTACCTGTTGGTCCGCGTGCTCAAGAAAACAGGTCGATTCAAAGCCGAGTAATTGTTGAGTCTAGAGACCCCTAGCCCCTAAACCCTCAACGCTCTACCCCAAACAGCTCGTCCCATTTCCCTTCCTCGTAAACATTGGGGGGCATTTCCTTGTTATTTTTGTACCCTAATTCACCACCATGATCAAAACGGGCAACCCCATCATCAGCATCTATACCGAGATGACCCCCAATCCGGAGACGATGAAATTCGTGGCCAACAAACTCTTATATCCCGGAAAGAGCGCCGATTTCCCAGACGTAGAATCTGCTATGCCCTCACCCCTAGCAACGGAACTGTTCGGTTTCCCCTTCATCAAGGCTGTATTCATCGCCAGCAACTTCGTCACTCTCACCAAAACCAGTGAGACCGATTGGAACGATGCGATCCCTTCAATCCGCCAATTCCTGAAAGATTATCTGGAAGAAGGCAAGCCAGTGATCAATGAAGAGGAAATGGCCCAGCGTCGGACGCAGCAAAGCAGCAATGAAGTGTCGGCCGATGATGACGATGTGGTAAAACGAATCAAAGAACTGCTCGATAACTACGTACGCCCTGCCGTTGAAATGGACGGAGGCGCCATTCAATTCAAAAGTTATACAGAAGGAACGGTTAGCTTGGCCATGCAGGGAAGTTGTAGCGGATGTCCTTCTTCCATGATCACCCTGAAAGCGGGCATCGAAGGCATGATGAAACGCATGATCCCCGAAGTAAAAGAGGTAGTCGCAGAATCCGAATAAGCATATTTTCCTAAGAACTATTTAGTGCTAGACTTGTTATCAAGCGTATGGTAAATTCATTATCCGAGCGCATCGCTCCCATTCGCCAGCAAATTGTTGAACACCCGCTGTATGGATCGCTTACAGAATTGAACGACCTGCGGACGTTCAGTCAAGTACACGTTTTTGCCGTCTGGGATTTTATGAGCTTACTAAAAAGCCTCCAGCGAAACTTGACCTGTGTACGGGTTCCCTGGATACCAGTGGGATCGGCGAGCACCCGCTATCTGATCAACGAGATCGTTACCGGTGAAGAAAGCGACATCGATCCGGCCGGAAACCGGATCAGCCACTTCGAATTATACCTCCGCGCCATGAAGGAGCTGGGCGCCGACACAGATCCGATCCAGTCCGTCATCCGTTCCTGTCAAACCGGAACTCCGATTGAAACCGCCCTGCAACAAGCTGAACTACCAGAGGGCATTTACAACTTCTGTGCATTCACTTTTTCATTGATTCAAACGGCGCCCATCCATGTGCAAGCGGCCGTATTCACGTTTGGTCGGGAAGACCTCATCCCGGATATGTTCCATGAAATGGTGATTCGTCTATCCGAAAAATATCCGAACGAAACCCACACATTCCGATATTATTTGGAGCGTCATATTGAAGTTGATGGCGACCACCACAGTCAACTCGCCCTGCAAATGGTCGAAGAACTCTGTGGAAACGATCCGATTAAATGGCAGGAGGCTACAGATGCTTCTGTGCGGGCACTCGAACTTCGAAAAGGGCTTTGGGACGTTGCCCTGAACGAGGCGTTGGCTGTATAAAAAAATCTCCCGGTTTCCCGGGAGATTGATACAAACAGAGATGGATCCGGTCAAAGTCGGAAACCCACACCACCGGTCAGATTCAACACGGTCATCCGCTGTTTGTACTTATCGGTGTATGTATCGTCATAGGAAGTGATCGTGAACTCAGGATCCAAATACGTGATGTCGGCATTCGCAAATACGTAGATCCGGGAATTATTCATCTTTACACGCAGATTCGCACCACCCTGAAAAACCGGGGTTGTGCTCCAATCTTCTTTCAAAAATGCCGCTCCCTGGTAGTTGATGCGCGGCGCATTGGCACTGGCCACCCCGGCCATCGCCTTCAGATCCAAACAAACCTGATCGTCCATATCGAGGGTAACTGTAGGTCCAACGGCCAATCCAAAAAACTGCCAGTGGTCCAAGCTCACCGTAATGCTACCGCCATTATCTGGCACACTCACCGATTTATCCGCATTGAAGAAATTGTAAAATCCGTTGGCGCCGATTCCCCAGTTCTTCCCTAGTTTGTTTAAATATTGCAAACCCACTGTGAAGCCAGTCTTGGCAAAACCCGCTTCCTCGTTGGTGAGCGTATTGCTTCCAAAATCACCTACGGGAAATCCGGCTCCGAGATGCAAGGCCAAATACTGATACTTTTCAGGTGCTTTTTCGGTCGTCTCTTGCGCTTGCGCCAATCCGGGCAATAAGCATAACATCCATACGTAGAATTGCTTTTTCATGTTGTTTTGTTTTGATGATAGATGAGCGCAAGCTAGCCGGCCAACATTTCGCCATCAATGACACCGGGCGCCCATTCGAATGACGGCCATCAACCGGTTCCAACTACCTTTGTCCGCCATGCTCGAATCATTTTTCCAGGCCCTGATCGAAGGACTGAAACTTGCCCCAGCCCACGAAATCATTGCAGCACTCGCCGGCATCGCCAGCGTGTGGTTCAGCAAAAAAGAATCGGTTTGGGTCTATCCAATCGGACTGATCAACACCCTGATCTATGTATGGATCAGCCTCGATGCCCATCTGGCAGGCGAAGCAACCGTCAATTTCTATTATACCGTGATGAGTGTCTATGGTTGGTACGTTTGGACCCGCCGCGATACCCAACAACAGATCCGCTTACACGTCAGCTTCAGCAACCGAAAAGAATGGGCCCAACAAGTTTCTTTCTTTTTGATTTGCCTGATCACCCTCTTTTTCTCCATCAGCTACCTGAAAGCGCTGTTCTTTGAAGGGGCCATTCCCTGGGCCGACTCCCTCGCCGCCGCCACTGCCTTCACCGGCATGTGGTTGATGACACGAAAAAAAGTAGAAAGCTGGTACTGGTGGATCGCCACCAACCTCTGCTCCATCCCCCTTTATTTTGTAAAAGGATTGGTTGTGACTAGTCTGTATTATTTCATCCTGTTATTCCTGGCCGTTGCGGGATTGGCCGATTGGAAAAAACGAGCAAACGCATGATCAAGAAAATCGTCATCATCGGACCGGAAAGCACCGGCAAATCGACCCTCTGCGAGCAACTGGCGCAACACTACGAAACCCGCTGGTGCCCCGAATACGCACGCGAATGGCTGATCCAAAACGGAACGAACTACACGTTTGAAGACCTCTTGACCATTGCTGAAGGACAATTGAACCTGGAAGACGAATACACCCAACAATTAGAAAACGAATCGCTCCCGCTACTCGAAAGCGGAGGCAACATCCCTCTTTTCATCGATACCGATATGTATGTGATGAAGGTCTGGTGCGAATTCGTATTCGGAAAATGCCATCGCTTTGTACTCGACAACATCCTGAAAAGAAAATACGATCTCTACCTGCTTTGCAACATCGACCTGCCGTGGACCAAAGACGAACTCCGCGAGTACCCCGACCTCGATACCCGCAAAACCTTGTTCCGCATGTACAAAGACCTGCTCGTGAATCAATCTACCCCCTGGGCCTTGGTACAAGGAACCGGAACAGACCGTCTCCATAGCGCCATCCGCGCCATCGATCAAGTCATGCTCGATTCTGCTGTAAATTCGTAGACATGGAATCGATTCGTTTACGTTCAATCGCTCCGCTATTTTATCTAATCTGGTTAATACTCGCAATTATCCAGGCCGCCAACACCGAACTGCTCGACGACGAAGCTTACTATTGGACATTCAGCCAACATCTTGACTGGGGTTATTTCGATCATCCACCGATGACCGCCCTGCTCATCCGGGCTGGCTATTGGATCTTCCCCAATGAATTGGGCGTACGCCTACTCTGCATATTGCTATCGACCGGCTCGATCTGGCTGCTGGAGAAAATGACCATTCGAAAAGAACCCCGCCTTTTCTATGCGATCGCTCTTTCCATGATTGCCCTTCAACTAGGTGGATTTCTCGCCGTTCCCGATATTCCCCTGCTTTTTTTCACCGCCCTGTTCTTTTATCGATACGACCGGTTCCTCAAAGCAGAAACACTCGTCAACACGCTCGGATTGGGCATCAGCGCCGCCTGTCTGCTCTATAGCAAATACCATGGTGTATTGATTCTATTCTTCACACTCATCTCTCATCTGCGCTTGCTCCGATCTCCACGTGTATATGGCGCCGGACTACTCGCCTTCCTGCTTTTTGTCCCGCATCTGCTCTGGCAATACCAACACGATTTTGTCAGCTTCCGGTATCATTTACAAGAAAGCAATGTCAATCCATATAAATTATCCTACACGATTGAGTATCTAGTTGGACAAGTCCTGCTTCCCGGTCCGCTGATCGGGCTACTCCTCCTTCCTGCCGCTTGGCTCTATCGGGTTACCAATCCGTTTGAACGCGCCCTTCGTTTTACCGCGATCGGCATCTACGCGTTTTTTCTACTCAGCTCCTTTCGCGGTCGCGTCGAAGGCAACTGGACCGCACCTGCCCTAATCCCACTCGTACTGCTCGCGCATGCATACATCGCCGAGCACAATCGCTGGCAACGATGGGTCTATCGATTGTTGCCTGTTAGCTTATTGCTGATTCTGGTATTACGCGTAGGTATGATGGTAGATGTTATTCCGGCTAAAGCAATCTCTTCCCGATTCCACAGCTGGAAGGC
>DFST01000121.1 GCA_002378975.1 Chitinophagaceae bacterium UBA3430 | reverse complement strand
GGCATGGGATCGCCTACCGCGGCCACGGTCATGGACCTGCTGACCGCCATTCGGCCCAAAGCGGTTTTGTTCTTGGGAAAATGTGGCGGACTCAAAAAGCGAAATAACTTGGGCGACCTCATCCTGCCCATCGCCGCCATTCGCGGAGAAGGAACCTCCAACGATTACTTCCCACCCGAGGTGCCTGCCTTGCCCGCTTTCGCCCTGCAAAAAGCAGTATCCACCACGATCCGGGAACAGGAGATCGATTATTGGACCGGCACAGTCTACTCCACCAACCGACGTGTCTGGGAGCACGATGAACCTTTCAAAGATTACTTACAAAAAGTACGCGCCTACGCCATCGATATGGAAACCGCCACCATCTTCACCGTTGGATTTTACAACAAGATCCCCACCGGCGCCTTGTTGCTGGTCAGCGATCAACCCATGATCCCCGAAGGCGTAAAGACCGAAGAAAGCGACAAGCAGATCACCTCCAATTTTGTGGAAAGACATTTGAAGATCGGCATCGATTCACTCAAACAATTGATTCACGGCGGGCAAACCGTTCGTCACCTAAAATTTTAAAATGCCTGCATTCATTTTCATATTAGCCCTGTTTTTGTGCAACGTGATCGGTTGCCGAAAAACAGAAAATGGACCTGTTTACACCGGACGCCTGGAAATCGACGGCATCTGTGGAAACTATACCATAACGTCGTTGAATGGTGGGCTAGACACCACGCAGGTTCAAGCCAACTGGACCGATCCCAATACAGGCATCGCCTACACGAACGTATTCGGATTGACCAACCACTGTGATTTCCCGGACAGCTTTCAGGCCGGGGATACCTTTTCATTCCGCATCGTATCTCGCAATGGAAGCTGCGTGCAATGCCTCGCTTTTTACCCAACGCCTGCGAAATCACTTTCCATCCAGGTAGTACCTTGATGTCACCGCTGATCTCGATAGAAAATCTCTCTATTCAATTCGGAGATCCGAAAACCAACGCCCCTGCCGTCGATGATTTAACGCTCCGCATCGGAACGGGTGAGTTCTTAGCATTAGTAGGTGAATCCGGCTCGGGCAAATCAGTCACCGCCCTCTCCCTCTTGCAGTTATTACCAAAGACATCAAACCTATACCCGAACGGCAAGATCCAATATTACCCAAATCAAGAACAGCCCATCGATCTGATCCGATTGACCCCGGCTGAATGGAGTTCGATACGCGGCAGTAAGATCAGCATGATCTTTCAAGAACCGATGACCGCACTCAACCCACTAGTACGTTGCGGCGAACAAATCGCTGAAGTAATGCGTCGCCATAAAAAAATGGATGCGCACATGGCTCGATCAGAAGCCATCAAATGGATCGAACGCGTACAGATCCCGAATCCCCAATTGATGTACGATCGCTTTCCGCATCAACTCAGCGGCGGACAAAAACAACGCATCCTCATCGCTGCTGCGCTCTGTTGCGGCCCGGATCTGCTCATTTGTGATGAACCGACCACTGCCCTGGATGTAACCGTGCAGAAAGAGATCTTGGAGCTCATCCGAAACGAACAACAAAAAATGGGGATGGCCGTACTATTCATCAGTCACGACCTTGCCTTGGTCAGTCAGTATGCAAACCGGGTCGCTGTTATGTACCAGGGCAAGCTGGTAGAAGAGGGAGCGAGTCCTCACATTTTCCAACAACCCAATCATCCGTATACCCGGGCGTTGCTGGCCTGCCGTCCCGCAGCACATCGAAAAGGCGACCGACTGCCAATGGTGCGTGATTTTCTTGAATCTTTTGATAAGCCCCCTGCAACCATAGCCCATCAATCCGCATCCAAAGCTCCTCAACCAACCTTGTTTCGAGCAGAACGATTATCGATCCGTTATCCGGGACCTAAAAATTGGCTGGGAAGAAGTAGGCCTTCTCCGATGGTAGTGCAGGAGGCAAGCTTCGAAATCAAACAGGGAGAGGTATTGGGACTCGTCGGTGAATCCGGATCGGGAAAATCAACCCTGGGAAGAGCTGTACTGGGAATGATCAAACCTTGCTCGGGATCGATGTGGCATCAGGATCAAGATCTACTAAAATTGAATCCGGCGCAATGGCCCCTGCGACGAAAACAACTGCAACTCATCTTTCAAGACCCTTATTCTTCGCTCAACCCCCGCATGCCGATCGGTGAGGCGATTGGCGAAGCCCTGCGTGTTCATCGATTGGTCGATACCCGACTAAAAGAAAAAGAAAAAGTAATGGAGTGGTTGCAACGTGTTCAATTGAAAGCGGAGCACTACAACCGATATCCCCACGAATTTAGTGGTGGACAGCGCCAGCGGATCGTCATTGCCCGCGCCCTGGCCCTAGAGCCTGAGTTTGTGGTTTGCGATGAATCCGTTTCGGCGCTCGATGTCAGTGTACAGGCCCAGGTCTTGAATCTGTTGAACGATCTGCGAAAGGAACTGAATTTCACCACTTTGTTCATTTCACACGATCTGGGGGTGGTCCGATACCTATGCGACCGACTCCTGGTGCTTAAAAACGGCCAGATCGTCGAATCCGGGGAGGCAGAACAGGTCTGCAGCCGCCCCGAACACCCGTACACCCAGAATTTATTACAGGCAATCCCCCAACTCAAATCAGTGCCCTAAAAGGTGATCCGAGTGAGCTAAATCCCTTAATTTTGCCCACTTTTCTTCACGAAGACCCCACCGGCGCCGTAAGGCCGGCAGGATCTCGAGCCGGCTGTTTGCCCGTGTGGTGTCGTGAAATCGCCCAAACGCTCAAACTATGAAATTATCCCAATTCCGGTTCGACCTTCCCCTGAACCTCATTGCTCAAACCCCCGCGAAAAAACGCGAGGATTCCCGCATGATGGTCGTGCATCGCCACACCGGGGTGATCGAGAACAAACATTTCCGCGACATCCAGGAGTATTTTGATGATAAGGATTGCTTCGTCGTCAACAATACCAAAGTGTTTCCCGCGCGCATGTACGGCCGCAAAGAGAAGACTGGTGCCAAGATCGAGGTATTCCTGCTTCGTGAACTGAACCGCCCCAACCGACTCTGGGATGTGATCGTGGATCCGGCCCGTAAGATCCGCGTCGGTAACAAATTGTATTTCGGCGACAACGAAGACCTGGTTGCAGAGGTCATCGACAATACCACCAGCCGGGGACGTACCATCCGCTTTCTCTGGGAAGATTCAGAAGAGTCTTTCCGTGCACAATTGGAAAAATTAGGCGAGACGCCTCTGCCCAAATACATCAAGCGCAAACCCGATGAAGAAGATAAAGAGCGCTATCAAACGGTTTATGCCAAACACGAAGGAGCCGTAGCCGCCCCCACCGCCGGACTGCACTTCAGCCGCGAGTTGATCAAGCGCTTAGAGATCAAGGGCATTCGTTTTGCTGAAGTCACGTTGCACACGGGACTAGGAACCTTTCGCCCCATTGAAGTGGAAGACCTCAGCAAACACAAGATGGACGCCGAGTACTACCACATCGACGAGGGGGCTTGTAAGATCGTAAATCGGGCGAAGGAATACGGACATCGGATCTGCTCCATCGGCACCACGACCATGCGCGCTATGGAGTCATCGTTCACCGCTCAAAAATTATTGAAGTCTTCCGAAGGGTGGACGAACACATTCATTCATCCTCCGCACGATTTTAACATCGCCGACGCACTGGTTACTAATTTTCATCTGCCTAAGACCAGCTTGCTCATCATGACTTGCGCCTTCGCCGGTTATGAATTGACGATGGAGGCTTACAAGAAAGCCATCAAAGACAAATACCGATTCTTCAGCTACGGCGACGCCCTGCTGATCATCTAACAAAAAGCCCCGGAATTCCGGGGCTTTTTAATTACAGTCCAAACAGACCTCGATTCAACTGTTGAAGTAGCTCCTTCTTTCGATCTGCTGCCACTAACAAGGAAATATTATGCGGACTACCTCCGTGACTCACCATGCGCACGGGAATGTCTCCAATAGCTTTAAACAATTGCTGCAAGACTCCATTTTCTTTGGCAATGCCTTGCCCAACCACCGACACGATGGTCTGATCGGCATCCACTTCGACAGATCCAAATTGACGTAATTCTTCCAAGATCTCCGTCAAATACTGATCCGAATCGATGGTCAACGAAACCGCTACCTCCGATGTGGTGACCATGTCGATCGGCGTTCTGTATTTTTCAAACACTTCAAATACGCGTCGCAGAAATCCGTAGGCCAATAGCATTCGACTGCTCTTGATTCGAATGGCCCAGATATTGTCCTTGGCTGCTACGGCTTTCACCCCAACTCCTCTTGCCTCATCAGCAATCAGCGTTCCTTGCGCGTCGGGTTGCATGGTGTTGAGGAGCTTGACCGGAACATGTGCTTGCTGAGCCGGCCAGATAGAAGCAGGATGCAAAATCTTGGCACCGAAATAAGCCAGCTCCGCGGCTTCTTCAAAACTGAGCTGCTCCACAGGTCGTGTCTGATCCACAATACGGGGATCGTTGTTGTGCATGCCATCAATATCAGTCCAAATCTCACAAACGGTGGCTGGGACTGCCGCGGCCAACAACGAAGCGGTGTAATCGCTTCCGCCTCGCTTCAGATTATCTACTTCTCCTTTAGCATTTCGGCAGATATAACCCTGCGTAACAAATAGCTTGCAATCTTTTTGTTGATCCAACAAGGGCATCAATCGCTCTCGAATGGCCTCGATTTGAGGTTCATCGTGTGCATCGATCCGCATGAAATCCAAAGCCAGCAAGAATTGATGCTTGATTCCTCTTTCCTGCAAATACAAGCAGAACAATTTGGTCGACAGCAACTCGCCTTGGGCCAAAATGTCTTTGCTCAACGCCTCGCTGTAAGAGATCCGACAGATCACACTCAACAATTCAAAATGTTCTTGAATAATCTGTCTGCCCTGCTCCAATATTTCTTTTGATTGCACCAACTCTTCTACGAATTGATGGTAATGGGCTTCCAATTGGGCAATGCAGTAAGTGGCCGCATCCCTTCGGCCGGTCAGTAAATGATTGCCAATCTCTACCAATGCATTGGTGGTGCCAGATAAAGCAGATAGTACCAAGAGGACTGGTTCGGATTGACCAACCACCAGCTCAGCCACTTGATGCATTCGCTTGGGACGACCCACACTGGTGCCGCCAAATTTCATGACTTTCATAAACAATATTTAAATGGGCGGCAAGCGGACAAATATAACAATCAACAAGCAGCGACCACCACTTCGTCAAAGTGGGTTCACCCCCAATTGATGGGCCAATTGGCTGAGGTCATTGACGACCGATTCCATCAACGGAATGCCATAAGCTTTTCTTTCCAATTCAGCCTCCCGCTCGGGATCGCCGGGAATGATCACCGGCTGACTTGGATCAATCGGTGCGGCATTTCGGAAACCCCGGATCCAATGGTCCATGTGTTTTTTATACTCCTCCACCGGGCGAAACGCATCCACCCGCATGGCCCCCAAGAAATGTCCGATTCCTTTTCCGGGTTGCTCCGAAGGCATCGGCACATAGGCCGGAAAGGGTGGAACCCAAGGCGCATAATTGGCCCCGCTCAATAAGGCGGAAAAAAGATCGACGATCGCCCCCAAGGCATAGCCTTTGTGAGATCCATGTTCTCGATCGCCCCCCAAAGGCAACAAGGCCCCACCTTGCTTCAAAATATTGGGATCGTGCGCGGAATTTCCTTCGGCATCTTGTACCCAACCCGTGGGTGTGTTTTGTTTCTTACGTTGTAAAATCTCGAGTTTGCCGTTGGCTGCCGTCGTGGTGGCTAGATCGGCCACAAAAGAAGGCTCTTCTCCGGCCGGTGCCGCCACGCAAATGGGATTGGTGCCGAGCAATCGGTCCTTGGAGAACGTGGGAGCCACGAGTGGACTCGCATTGGTCATCGCCCAACCGATCATGTCTTGCTCCATCGCCTGCATGGCATGAAAGGCCGCAATGCCAAAATGATTGCTGTTTTGCACACTCACCCAACCGGTACCCACTTGTTTTGCTTTTTCGATGGCGATCGACATCGCCCGGGTCGCGACGATCAGTCCCAATCCACCATCTCCATCCACCACAGCGGTAGAGGGTGTTTCATGAATGATCCGAATGTTGGGCCTTGCATTGACGCGTCCCACTTCCCAGAGTCGAACGTACCCACTGAGTCGAGCAACGCCGTGCGAATCGATGCCGCGTAGATCGGCAGACAATAAAGCCTGAGTGGCCAATTGTGCATCCGGAACCGGACAACCGATCTTTTCAAAAACCGATTGAACAAACCGGGTCAGTTGCTCGTAAGAAAATCGTTGATCTGACATGCCACAAAAGTAATCGGATGCATTGGGATGGACACAAAAAAGCCCCCGAATGGGGGCTTTCAAGATCATATCGAATTCGATCAGAAGGGAAGATCGTCGATGGAATCGTTACCAGATGACGCCGGAGCCGAGGAAGAGGACCCAGCAGACGAATAACCGCCCCCATTACCTGTTTGTTCCCCGCGGCCACCCAATAATTGCACATCACGAACACGCAATGAAAGCGATGCACCTGGAGTACCGTCATTTCGTTGGAACGAACGAGCCTCGGGTTGCCCTTCCGCATAAACCTGCTTACCCTTGGTGAGGTATTGGGCCAACGCGGTACGGTCGGTCCAATACGCGCAATCAACCCACGTGGTCTTTTCTTGTTGATTGCCTTGACTGTCGCGAAACTTTTCCGTGTGCGCAACGGTGAAATTGATGACATTCTTGCCGTTGACCGTGTTGACTACACAGTCCTTTCCGAGATTGCCGATGACTTGCATTTTGATCATAGTACTCTGTTTTAAATGGACGTATTAAAAAATTGGACGACGAATATACTGTTTTTATCGGTTGCCCGGAGCGCTACTCTTCGGTACGAGCACTGCCGGAATCGATGAGCTTCCCAAAGAACACGGCATTGAGGTACAACTTCGCTCCTCCCAGCCAATAGGCCCTCAAATTGGGGTTATCGGCAATGTTGATGACCCGCCCCTGCCCCAAGGCACTGACCACCACAGCAGCTGCCCCCTGGGTCACTTCCAGATTCTCCACACTCATCCAGCCACTTTGTAGCGGATTGCTTGTATACACAAAAGGCGTAGCAAATGGATTGCGACTGCGCTCCAAATAAACCTTATTGGCCTTGAATAAACTTACGGTTGGTTGGGTGTAGCCGAACGACAAGGGGTGAGTTGGATCGTACTTGGCTTCCACAATCGCCCCCCGCATTTGCTGCGCCCCATCAATCTGTTCCCGATTGCCATAGGGAAGCCATTTGGTGCTATCCACACCCGACTTGACCTTCTTCAACTTCACGTCGGAAATTCCTTGCTGCTGCGCCCAATTGATCGCTTCTTCTGTCAGCACCAGATTGCCGCCCGCTTGAACCCAGGATTTTAATTTTTCCTTGTTCAGGTCGGAGTAGCTCCCACCCACCATCAACAGCGTGTTGTATTTGCTGAGGTCGACCCGATTGAATTGAGACGGCTCTAATAACGTAAGACGCAGATCCATCCGCTGATCCATCAAATGCCAGATCTCCCCGGCATCGGTAGCATTCACGCCCGCACCGGCGATCAGAGCTACGGAAGGACGACTCAGTGTTACAAAACGACTGCTTCCCAGGTCGGAACCAGCTGCAGATAAACCGGTTTGTACCGATTGACAAGAAATACCATATCGCTTCACCAACGCCTCGAGTTGTGTGTACAACTCTACAGCACCCACCGATTGCAATTGAACCGGTATCAGGAGTGTGCCCGCTTCAAAAGAACGATCGGCATCTAGAACACGGATCTTGAACGGAGCCATGGCGGCTTTTACCAAGCGACCCGAACGCAAGAGTTCATTGAGTGCCGCGGGCGCCTGCAGATCGGTCCACCGGATCAAATATGCATAATCCGACCGCCCACCCGCAATCATCGAAGCAACTGCGGGCATTTTCATTTCACTCGTGGTCGGCAAGCCATTCAATTCTTTGTAGGGAATTCCGAAAGCCAGCGGCATGGTCCACGCCGTGATGTCATAAAACAAACTATCCCGATAATTGCGATTCTTTTCAAAAATGGTGCGGATCAGGGTGTGTTGTGGTTGATTCAGATTGACCACATAAGAATTTTGCACGGAGAACTCGGGGCATGTTTTGTTATCGGACAAGGAACGAACCTCGATCTGATGTCGATGCAACATCTCCAGAAACTTTTGCACCCGAACCGCATCGGTTGGATCACCGAATACATACGATTTAACCGGATTAGCAGCAGCCCGGGCAGCCGCCTCCTGATAGAATTTTCGCTGATACTCGAGCAATTCAACACGTAGGCGTTGTGCCCCCTGCAGGGTAGAAAGTGCTGTTACAAACTGATTGCGAATCGTGAAGGGGAAAGTCAGCAATCCGTTGGCGGTTTGCTGTGCGTGCCCACGCGAAGAGGCTTGCTCAAACAATATACCCACCGACCCATTGATATCGGGATAGGTGGAGCCTTTCCCATAATAGAAATCGTCGTAGTTCTCTTTGGTAAAATACAATGAACCAATTCGATTGAGCGCCGCAGCATGATATTCGGCGAGCTTACCCGTGATGTCCTGATTTTTTTCCGGTGTCAACGGATTGACACGTGAGGGAACACCTGGCTGAAAAAAGAAACTGGCATCACTACCCTGCTCGTGATGATCGGTGAGTACGTTGGGTTTCCACAAATGAAACCAGCGAAGGCGGTTTTGACTTTCTACGTGTTGAGCAGGCAACCAATCACGATTCAGGTCAAACCAGTAATGATTGAATCGTCCGCCGGGCCAAACCTCGTTGTACTCGCGGGTATTGGGATCGGATACCAGGTTTTTACTCTTGTGCTGATTGGCCCAAGTAGAGAAGCGTTGAAGTCCGTCGGGGTTGAACGACGGGTCCAATAAAATAACGGTGCTATCCAGCAAGGCTTCGATCTCCGGACCTTGTGCTGCTGCCAAATGATAAGCCGTCAGCAAGGATGCGTTGGCTCCACTGGGTTCGTTGCCATGAATGGAATGTCCGATCCACAGTACCGCCGGCATCTGGCGTACATCGAGTGAAGCGGAACGAGCCGGATCGGTGAGCTGCACATGCTGCTCTCGGATCTCGCCCAATCGGGCATGGTTGCGGGGGGAAGTGATGATCAGCAGGACCTGCGGACGATCCTCATAGGTCATTCCCATTTGGACCAACTGAATGCGCTGAGGAACGGCTTTCGACAGCGCTTGCATGTACATGACCAATCGATCGTGCGTTACATGCCACTGCCCTACCTCGTGATAGATCACTTGGGCGGGTTTGGGGACCGCGGGATCGTAGTTCACGCCTGTCGGTAAGTAATAACTCAGATCCTGGGCCATGGAGGCAGTTCCGATCAGACAGAAAAACAAACGGAAAATCATCGATTTCATATAGCAGATTGAGGCTTGAAAGTTAGCCAATTCAAGGGCATTCCGCTCGTATCTTTGCCCCGCAATTCTGCACAGCATCCATGAGTAAACAAGGCAAGGTTCTGGTCGCTATGAGTGGGGGGATCGACAGCACGGTCACTGCCCTGATGCTGCATGCCCAAGGCTATGAAGTGGTGGGGATCACCATGAAAACCTGGGACTATGCCGCCGCGGGAGGCAGCAAGAAAGAAACCGGCTGCTGCAACCTAGACTCATTCAACGACGCCCGCCAAGCGGCCGTCGAACACGGATTTGCTCATTACATATTGGACATTCGGGAAGAATTCGGCGATTTTGTAATCGAGAATTTTGTGGATGAATACCTGGCCGGACGCACACCCAACCCCTGCGTGCTTTGCAACACGCACATCAAATGGCGGGCGCTTTTGAAACGGGCCGATGCCTTGGGATGCGATTATATTGCTACCGGCCACTACGCCAAGATCACCCAATTTGAGAACGGCCGATTCGGAGTGAGCAAGGCCATTGACGAAAATAAAGACCAGAGTTATGTGCTCTGGGGATTGCAGCAAGATCTTTTGAGCCGAACCCTGTTGCCCCTAGGCCCCTATCGAAAACCCGAGATCCGACAGATGGCGCATGATTTTGGCTATCCCGAACTGGCCAAAAAACAAGAGAGCTACGAGATCTGCTTCGTACCCGATAATGATTATCGAGGGTTCCTACGAAGAAATGTGGACGGGCTGGAAGCGCGCGTGGATGGAGGCAACTTCATTGACAAACAAGGAAAGATATTGGGGAAGCATCAAGGCTACCCCTTTTATACCATCGGACAACGAAAAGGATTGATCGCCCTAGGCAAGCCGGTTTTTGTGACACACATCGATCCGGAGATGAATACTGTCACCCTGGGCGATGAATCTGATCTCGATGCGGCCGATATGACCGTGGGTAAATTGAATTGGATGAAGTACGACTTTACGCCAAACGGTGCCGAGGTGGTCACGAAAATCCGATATAAAGATCCCGGCGCCTTATCCGTAATTGCCGAAAGCGGCTCGGCTGTCGAGGTTCGGTTTTATCAGCCAGTGAAAGGCATCGCCCCCGGACAAAGTGCGGTCTTCTACGAAGGCGATGATGTAATCGGCGGTGGCATCATTCAACGAATGGACAATCGACTCTGACGCGATTCGCTACGATTTAGTAAATTACATAGCCAATAGGCGCCTCCTATGCGAAATTCACATCTAACCCTGCGAATATTTATTTGGAGTCTCACGTTGGGCATGGTCGCGTGTACCGATAAAACAGAAACGCTGAGCTTTCCGCCCATCTCCGATTACGCACCACTCACCATCGGAAAATACATCACGTACCGGGTCGACTCCCTGGTCTTCACCAATTTTGGCCGCAATACGGAGATCCATAAATATCAAATGAAACATGTGGTGGATGCCCTATTCACCGACGGCATGGGAAGACCTTCTTATCGCATCATCCGTTACATCAGCGACTCAACCGCCAGCACTCCTTGGCAACCCGATGGCACCTACTACATCACATCGGTCGGCGATCAATTGGAAGTGGTGGAAGACAACCTGCGCGTGATCAAACTTCATCAGCCCTTGCGCGCTGAATACATTTGGAAAGGGAATCGATTTTTGCCCACCGATCCTTACGAACCGCTTTATAATTTTAGCAATGACGACGCCATGGTCGACTGGGAATTTCGCATAGATGGTGACCCCACTACGTTCTCCCACCGTGGCATTACCTACAACAATGTGTTGACCGTCGATGCCGTCGATGAGTCGTTCAATATTCCGATCACAACTCCCACCGTGTACGCCTCCCGATCCCGTTCCGTAGAACGTTTTTCCAAAGGGATCGGATTGATATACCGAGAACATGAGCTGTGGGAATATCAACCCAATACCGGTGGATCGGGTGGCCCTTACAAGATCGGATTCGGCATTACCCAATGGATGGTTGACCACAATTAAGCCGTGTATGACTATGCGGCCAATCATTCTACTTCTCATAATCGTTGGCTGCTTGGCACCCGTTACTTCGATCGGACAGTTTTCCCGATATATAGTCAGATTAAAACACAAGGGGAATTCCACCTACTCACTCTCTAACCCCACCGCATTTCTCTCGACCCGAGCAATCGATCGGCGAGTCCGTTATAGCCTCGCATTGGATAGCACCGATCTGCCCATCAGTACCACTCAGCTTAGCCAGATCGCTTCCATTCCCAACCTGACTGTTCTAAACACCTCCAAATGGCTGAATGCGATCGCCATCCAAACCTCCGACGCCAACGCCATCAACACATTGAATTCACTTCCATTTGTACAAACCGTACAGGGATTGGCCGCCCGAATGGGTCCGGAACCCGCACGCGAAAAATTTGAACTGGTGAGCGAAACCGGCATCGAACCATCAACAGAACGCATCACAGCCAATTATTTCAATTACGGAACCGGTTCTTTCAATGAGATCCGTTTGCACCAGGGCGAGTTTCTGCATAATATCGGACTTCGCGGTCAAGGCATGCAGATCGCCGTTTTAGATGGTGGCTTCTACAATTACACCACACTGAAAGCATTTGACAGCGTCAATGCCAACGGCCAGGTATTGAACACCTGGGACTTTGTAAATCGAAATGCGAGCGTGGTAGAAGATCACCCGCATGGCATGCAGTGTTTGTCGACCATCGCGGCCAATATACCCGGACAATTCATTGGCAAAGCCCCCAAAGCTTCATTCCACCTCTATCGGACCGAAGATGTTAACTCCGAATATCCGATCGAAGAATTCAATTGGGTATGTGGGGCGGAACGAGCGGACAGCATCGGTGCCGATTTGATCTCTTCTTCTGTCGGTTATTATGACTTTGACAATGCTAGTTTCAATTACAGTTACAATCAAATGAACGGCAATACGACGATCTCTGCAATGGGTGCCGACCTGGGAGCTAAGAAGGGTTTGCTGATCCTGAATTCAGCCGGTAATGAAGGGGGAAACGCCTGGCGCTATATCATTACCCCAGCCGATGCAGATAGTGTACTTTGTGTAGGCGCTGTTAGCAATACGGGCACAGTAGGTAGTTTTTCGAGTTATGGTCCTTCAGCCGACGGACAAATCAAACCCGATCTGGCCTCCGTAGGCGTATCGGCCCTGATTCAAGGAACCGGCAACACCGTGGTAACCGGAAACGGAACCTCTTTTGCTTGCCCGAATCTGGCCGGATTAGCCACATGTCTGTGGCAAGGATTTCCGGAATACAGCAACATGCGCATCATCCAAGCTTTGCGACTATCGGGCGACCGATACAACAACCCCGATGATCGAACCGGATTTGGCATACCCAACCTTAAGAACGCATTTGGAAATTTATTGACCAGCTACGCAAACAGCAGTGCCGCAATAAATAATTGCGTCGCATCCATTCAATGGAATTCCAAAGATGTATCGGCCATGCGCTATGAGATTGAACGAAAAGCACCCGGCGAAACCGGCTTTTCGAAAATCGGTGATCTCACTGCCAAACCCGGAGAAATGCTCGCGAATCAATCGTATCAATTTCAACACACCCTATCGAACGTACAAGCCGGCAGCATCCAATTTCGTATCCGACAGATCATCGATACCGCTGCCTCCAGTTTTACCGGAATATACATTGACACCTGTACGGTCAATCTACCGGCCACCTGTTTCACAACCGGTGTCAGTACAGATCCTACAACCGCATTCAACGTATTCATTGCGCCGAATCCCGCTTCTGGCGATCAAATACAAGTAATACTCGAAGGAGACCGCTCGTACGGAACGCTGCAAATTCAACTCGTGGACATGCAAGGAAGGATTTTGCAAAAGATCCAAGGCACCAAAAGACCAGGTCGTCAATCGATGTGGACATCAATTCAATCACTGCCTGCCGGGAAATACATCCTGAACATTTATCATGGAGCGGAGCGCATCGGTCAAACCGATTGGCTTCGTCTACGATAATCGCTTGAGTAACGCCGCAAATAAGCTATCCGCTCGATCGGCATAGCCCGTAAATGTTTTCATTTCGATCAATTCCATTCCATTGGATCCACAAAACCGATTTACCACGGCTTCATTTTCTTTGTGAAATACCGAGCAGGTCATGTACAGTAAATAACCATCGGGCTCGAGTTGGGGGATCAACTGTTGCAGAATGGCATACTGCCGTTCAGCATAAGAATCAATTGAAGACGGATCAAAATGACATAGCTGTTCGGGCGTGCGCGACCAGGTGCCACTGCCTGTGCAGGGCACATCGGCTAGGATCAGGTCAAACTTGCCCATGGCGCTTCGATCACGCCGTTGCGTAAGATCATCAACACCTACATGCTCAACCGGAATGCCGGCACGCTGCAATCGAGACTGTAGATTGCGAAGAATGTTTGGTCTAAGGTCGGTACAGGTCAACTGTACCTGAGGCAAATGATCATAGGTCAGTAACGACTTACCCCCGCTCGCTGCACAAGCGTCCCAAACCTTCCAGCTTGTCCGAACCGGCATTGTCTGAAATAATTCAGCGATCCGCTGCGAACTGAGGTCTTGTACCACGATCTCCCAATCGAGGGAAAATCGAGACTCCAAGGAAGTGGCATTTGACAGGGCCAATGCAGTTTTACCAATTACGCGATGTTGAATTTGGTCACGAGAAAGCTTATCTCGAACAGTCGATTCTTGTCCGGGCCGAATGCGAACAAACAGGTCAGGCTGTCTCAATAGCGATTCGATGAATGCGGTTGGATCGATGGCTGTCGACAATTGATCAGCCCAAGGAAAAACCAAATCCGGCTGCCAGGCAAGTCCGATCTGTGCCGCACGAGCTGTCGGTTCGTGGGATGTAGGCACTGGCCATTCCGGGCAAAGGGCGCTGATCAAGGGCATGGGGTCTGTGATCACCAGATAATAGGCAGCCAACAGGCGATCCGAAATGCTTTGATCGGAAATCCACTGACCGATTCGAAAATAGGAGTAACAAAGATCCCGGATTAGCTTTCTATCCGACGAGCCATGCTTTCGGTTGGCCGAAAAATACTGTTTGAGGTAGAGATGAAATGGCTCTCCCGGACGGTAGGACTCGATGAGTCGTGTGGCTGTATTGAGTTGACTTTGAAAACGACTCACCGATGCATGTGTTGAATCTATTGGTAATAGAACTTGGAGGTAGTTAATTGTCCACCTTGAATGCTGAACAACGAATCCGGCTTATTGGCCGTATTGTATCGGTACGTATTATCGAAGCTTTGATTCAACGTGGGATCCAGTGTACTGGTGAGTTGCGACACCAACACATTGTTAGCGTTGAACCAACCGGTACGATTCATAATGATGGCTTCATTCAGGAGAATCAACGGATTTGTTTTGGTATCATAGGTGTAGGTCTGTTCCGAGACGGGTGATAGTGGTCCGCCGGGTGTGGAGGGAGCCGACTGTTCTTGCTTGACCAGATTTTTACCATCAGCAGAATAGGTATAAACATTTTTCAGGATAGTAATCGGAATGGGAAGCGGCAGCAACGATGATTTTAATAAATGTTGATCGCTGATGATACGGCCATTTGCATCATAGGTATATAGCGTGCTATCGGTAAACGAAAGTCCCATCAGGCTCAATGAATACACACCCGACGTATATCGATTGTTGCTGTAGTTGTAACGGATAACTAGGCTGTCGATGCCCGCTGCTACCAATTCCGGCGATTTTTGCACCGTACTGGTAATGTTCCCGGAGGCATCTCGATTAATGATCAAATCAAGTTGTGTCGACATTCCCGCTGCCGTACTATTAACCAGCTCCTTTATCAACTTTCGTTGCGCATTGTAGGAGTAGACGGTTACTGTACTATCCGATGACCCTGTCTTGGCAACGATCTTCACTAAAAGTTGATCGCCCACTGCCGTTCCCCAGTCGATCTCTTTCTGACAGGCAACGAAGATCACAGAGGCGATCAAAATCAGAACAGCTATTCGAAAGGAGGAATGATAACGCATAATTATTGATTAGAGCTCGAGCAATGCTTTAACTGGGTCCCTTCCCATGAGCATTTGGGCCGGATTTTCGAGGAGTTCTTTTACGCGAACTAAGAATCCGACAGATTCTCGTCCATCGATGATCCGATGATCATAACTCAGCGCCAGGTACATCATCGGGCGAACCACGACGGCTCCATCCACCACCATCGGGCGTTCCTGGATCTTATGCATTCCCAGAATGGCGCTCTGTGGGATGTTGATGATGGGTGTACTCATCAGCGAACCAAATACACCTCCGTTGGTGATGGTAAACGTACCGCCGGTCAATTCTTCCTGCGTGAGTTTGCTGTCGCGTGCTTTCGCAGCTAGTTCAGCTACTTTCTTCTCGATGTCGGCCATGCTCAGACTCTCAACGTTTCGAATGACCGGAACGGTCAAACCGCGAGGTGTGCTCACAGCAATACTGATGTCGGCATAGTCGTGATACAGCAACTGATCCCCATCGATAAAAGCATTCACCGTGGGCCATTCTGACAAGGCGATCGAACACGCTTTGGCAAAGAAGCTCATAAAACCCAACCCAACACCATGGGCTTCTTTGAACTTGTCTTTGTTGGCGCTACGAATGGCCAGGATCGCAGACATGTCGGCCTCGTTGAACGTGGTCAACATAGCGGTCGTATTCTTGGCCTCTACAAGACGACGAGAAATCGTCTTGCGCAAATTGCTCATCTTTTCGGCCCGCACATTGCGTGAGTGGAGGTCAGTGCCTTTGAAAGCGATCTTACCCGGATTGGACAAGGCAGCTAGCACGTCTTCTTTTAATATTTTTCCTTGGTGACCGGAAGCTTTGACTGATTTCGGATCCACTTTCTTATCCGCGATCATGGCGGAGGCGACCGGCGTGGCTTTGATCTCGTTGGAAACAGCACTTACGGGTGCTTCGGTTGGAACCGGTGGCGGTGTAGGTGCTTTGTTTTCCTTTATCGGAGCCGGTGCCGCGTTGGCGGGCTTGGGAGCGGTTTCATCGATCCGAGCCAATAGATCGCCAATGTTGAGCGTATCGCCTTCTTTGGCCAAATGCTCCAGCGTGCCTGCTTGCTCCGCATTTACTTCAAACGTAGCTTTTTCACTTTCCAATTCAGCGATGACGGCATCGCGTTCCACATAACTGCCTGCGGGCTTCACCCATTTAAGCAACGTTACTTCCGTGATGGATTCGCCGATGGTGGGAACTTTGATGTCGATCATAGCCAACCGATTTTAAATTAAATACTGAATGCCATTTGAATGATTTCCGCCTGCTCCTGCTGATGTACCTTCTGAAAACCTGTGGCGGTGGATGCAGAGGCCTGACGGCTGATAACGCCGAAGGGAAAACTCTTCAGATTCATTTGGAGGAAGGAGGCTGCGCCCATGTTCAACGGTTCTTCCTGCACCCAGAACCAGGTTGCCTTGCCATATTTCTTTTGCAAGGCATCGATCTGCTTTTGCGGGAAGGGATAGAGTTGCTCTACCCGGATCAGGGCGATGTCGGGACGTTGTTCTTTGTTCTTCCGATCCAGCAGATCGTAGTAGATCTTGCCCGAACAGAATAATACTTTTTTCACGGATGCCGGTGTAACCGATGCATCATCCAGCACTTCTTGAAATCCTCCCTTGGTGAAATCGTCGACCGAAGAGTAGGTACCCGGCAATCGAAGATTTGCCTTGGGCGCGAAATTGATCAAGGGCTTACGGAATGGCCAGCTCAATTGACGACGCAGGGCATGGAAGAAGTTTGCGGCGGTGGTAATGTTGGTTACCACGATGTTCAACTCAGCAGCAAGTTGCAAAAAACGTTCAAGTCGAGCACTGCTGTGTTCGGGTCCTTGTCCTTCATATCCATGCGGCAACAACAGGGTAACGCCGTTCATCCGATTCCATTTTTGCTCACCGGCAGCGATGAACTGATCGATCATTGTCTGTGCGCCGTTGGCAAAATCGCCGAATTGAGCTTCCCAGATTACGAGTGACAACGGATCTGCGAGGGCATAGCCGTATTCGAATCCAAGCACGCCGTATTCACTTAGGAGAGAATTGTATAATTGGAATTTACCGGTAGCACCGGGAATTTGAGAGAGCCGGCTATAGGCTTCTGCTGTTTGTTCATCACGCAGGATCGCATGGCGATGTGAGAATGTACCTCGCCCTACATCTTGTCCGCTGATGCGAATCGATTTCCCTTCGCACAGCAAGGTGCCGTAGGCCAAAAGTTCAGCCGTAGCCCAGTCGATCTTCTTTTCTGCTTCAAAGAGTTTGACTTTGTCGAGCAATAGTTTTTCTACTTTCCGAAGTGGCTGAAATCCGGAAGGCCATTTCATCAGTGATCGGAAAACAGTCTCCAGTTGGGACGCTTCGACGGCTGTATCGGGTGAATAGTCAAAATCCGTAGCAGCGGCACGACGCATTTTATTCCACTCCAACTCAGGAGCCTGATAATGATAAGGCAAGGGATGTTGCTTGACTTCATCGAGTCGCTCTTGCAGATCCGACCAGAATTTTTTCTCCATCTCCTTGGTCAGGTCTTGCACCTCAGAATCTCCTCCTTCCATCAAGCGGTGTACATAGACCTCTCTCGGATTCTGATGCTTATCGATGAGGGCATAGAGTTGTGGCTGGGTGAACTTCGGGTCATCGCCTTCGTTGTGACCGTGGCGACGATAACAAAGGAGGTCGATGAAGATATCGCCATGAAATTGCTGACGATATCGAACGGCCACTTCCAAACATTTCAGCACCGCTTCTGCATCATCTCCGTTTACATGAAGTACCGGTGCTTGAACAGTGGCAGCCAGTGAAGTGCAATAATCGCTGGTGCGTGCATCGTCAAAATCTGTGGTGAATCCGATCTGGTTGTTGATGACAAGATGAATGGTTCCTCCGACTGCATAGCCTTTGAGTCCACTCATTTGCAGCACCTCGTACACAATGCCTTGTCCGGCCACGGAAGCATCGCCATGTATGAGCACCGGCAATACTTTGTCGTATTGCTGATTGCAAAGCAGATCCGATTTGGCGCGGGCAAATCCAGCTACGACCGGATTGACCGCTTCGAGATGCGAGGGATTGGGCATCAACTTCAGGTGAATGGAATCGCCGTTGGGCGTTTTCACTTGACTGCCAAATCCCATGTGGTATTTCACGTCGCCGCTACCCATGGTTTGGTCGAGCTGAGCGGTTCCTTCGAATTCGCTGAAGATCTGTTCGTAGGTTTTGCCCATGATGTTGGCCAACACGTTCAATCGACCGCGGTGGGCCATGCCAATTACCACTTCTTGTACGTGTAGCGAAGCGGCGGTGTTGATCATGGCATCAAGTGCAACGATGGTATTCTCTCCTCCTTCAAGGGAGAAGCGTTTTTGTCCGACGTATTTGGTGTGCAGGAATTTCTCCAGGATCACTCCTTGATTGAGTTTCTCGAGAATGCGTCGCTTCTGAGCAAGTGGAACCGCTTGGGTGAGCTGTTGCTCTACGGCGTCGGTCATCCATTGAATGCGATCGGGCTGACGCAAGTAGCTGAACTCGGCACCGATGGGACCGGCATATGCTTGGTTCAGTTTTTTCAGTATGTCCTGCAATGTAGCGGTACCGAGTCCGATGAACTGTCCTGCTTGAAATGAGGTTGTCAGGTCAGCCTCACTCAATCCAAAATCTTTCAGCGAAAGACGGGCATCGCGGTCTTTGCGGGGGCGAATCGGATTGGTGTTGGCAATGAGATGTCCCTTTTTGCGATAGGATTCGATGAGTTGAAAGACGGCCCACTCTTTTGCCCAATCACCGGAAGCTGTACTTGCAACCGTCGGCGTACCGGCAGCTGTGGCCGCACCGGAACTGAGGGCAAAATCAAATCCCTGAAAGAATTTGACGAGATCCGGGTCGACCGTTTGTGGGTTTTGGAGAAATTCCCGGTACAGGCTTTCGATGTAGCCGGGGTGAGAGTTGGTGATGTAGGAAAAATCCTTCATGGGATCGCGGGGTTGGAGAGGTCTGCCTTTGGTAGGCAAGCCTTCTAAAACTGTGGCAAATATCGGACGAAAAACCGAAAATGGGGTTCAAAATGAGGGTTTTAGCGGTCGCGGAATGAGTCGAGTAGCCTGGATTAGGACTTATTCATTTTCAGATCATTCCTCCTTCATTTTTTTGGTAAAACTGGTTTCAGGGCTTACCTTTGCCGTCCTTAAAAACGAATTCATGGCCAACCACAGTGCGACCAAAAAAGATGCCCGTCAAGCCGCTAAACGTCGGGATCGCAACAAATACTACGCGAAGACTACCCGTAATGCCATCCGTGACCTCAAGGCATCCGGTGCCAAGGAAATGGGCGAACAACTTCCTGGTGTGGCCAGCATGATCGACAAATTGGCTAAGCGCGGTGTGATTCACAAGAACAAAGCCGCCAACCTGAAGCGCAAGCTGGCTAAGAATGCCAACGCTGCGAAATAAGCATACACACTTCTTACCTTTTTTATAGGCACCGCTACGGTGCCTTTTTTGTTTCTTTGGAGTAAAGCATTCATCATGCAACTCCGCTTCGCCTTACTCGGTCTGCTCATTGTTTGCACCCTTAGGGGGCAATCGCAGGTGAGCAACCTAAAGACCATTTTTGAATTATCTGAGGGGAAACAAACACCCACGTATCCCCGCATCATTGACTGGTGGAAAAAATTGAGCGCGCTGACCCCGCAGGTGCGGATGGAAACCCGGGGCGCTACAGATGCCGGATACCCTTTGCATTTGGTGATTGTCGCTGCCGATGGGAAAACGGATTGGGCCAGTATTCGAAAATCCAAGAAACGGATCATTCTCATCAATAATGGAATTCATCCGGGCGAGCCCGATGGCATTGATGCCAGCATGTTATTGGCCCGCGACATCGTTACGCGTAAGATCGATTTACCCAACAATCTAGTCCTGGCGATCATCCCTGTTTACAATATTGGAGGCGCGTTGAATCGGAGTGAAAAATATCGGGTAGATCAGAATGGTCCGGATGCTTTTGGCTCGAGGGGGAATTCGCAGAATCTCGATCTGAACCGGGATTTCATCAAATGCGACAGCAAAGAAGCGTTGTCGTTTGTGCGTTTGTTCCGTGACATTGACCCGGATGTATTCATTGACAATCATGTCAGCAATGGAGCCGACTATCAGCATGTGATGACATTGTTAACCACCCAATACGACAAGCTGGGGGGCGTAATGGGTGATTATCTACGAAATAAAATGGAGCCCGCCATTTATGCCCGGATGAAGGAAAAGGGGTACGACCTGGTACCGTATGTAAACAGCTATGGCGACAAGCCCGAATCGGGGTGGTCCATGTATTGGGACGGTCCGCGCTACAGCAGCGGCTACGCGGCCCTTTGGCAGTGCTTTTCATTTGTGCCTGAAACGCATATGTTGAAACCGTATACGGATCGGGTGCAATCAACCTTGGCCTTGATGCAGTCGTTCATTGCCTATACGGCCCAGTTTGGTGATGAAATTGCAAAAATTCGCAATGAAATGCGGAATGAGGTAAAGAAAGCGACATCATTGCCCCTGGGCTGGTCAGTCGATAAATCACGCACCACCCCTTATTTATTCAAAGGATACGAAGCAGGGTATAAACCGAGTGCCGTGTCGGGCATGGACCGATTGTACTACGATCGGAGCAAACCGTTTGAACGAATGGTTCCCGTGCAAGACCGTTATATATCGGAACGTAGCATCCAGAAGCCGGCTTATTACGTTATCCCGCAGGGATGGCATCGGGTGATCGAGCGATTGGAGGCCAACCAGGTCGCCTATAAAAAATTGGCTAACGATACAGCAATCGAATGCGAGGTGTATCGAATCTTGGACTATAAATCTGGCAGTAAACCTTACGAGGGACACCATCCCAATACTGAGGTGAAAGTAGAAACAGTGCGTCAGTTGATTTCTTTCCGACGTGGGGATTGGCTGATCCCTACCGGACAAATGGGGGATCGTTTTATCATGGAAGTTTTGGAGCCACAGGCGGAAGATTCGTATTTCACCTGGAATTTCTTTGACCCCATTTTGGGGCAAAAAGAAGGATACTCTTCTTATTCATTTGAGGACATCGCGTCGAATTTCTTGAATTCGGACACCGTCTTGCAACGAAAACTGACGGAGAAAAAAAATACGGATCCGGCATTTGCTCAGAGTGGCCGAGCACAGTTGGATTTCATTTACCGAAACTCCCCTTGGGCCGAGCCGGGTTTTATGCGGTATCCGGTTTATAGGATTACGAGGTGAAGGATGAATTAGTTGAGGAGGTTGAGCGAGTTTAGTGAGTTGAGGTAATATTTAAATTGATCAAAAGCTCCCTCAACGACCTAAACTCCTAAACGGAAGCGCTACGCGCATCCCTAGAAGGCATAAAAAAAGGCCCAATCGAAAACTCGATCGGGCCTTTAATGATTATGGCAGCTACCTACTCTCCCGCATTGTGGTGCAGTACCATCGGCCAAAAGGGACTTAACTTCTCTGTTCGGTATGGGAAGAGGTGAACACCCTTGGAAAAACCACCATAAGACGATTGTCGCATAGCGACGAATAATGTCATATTGGGAGTATGTTAACGAGTATCTTATTTTTTTACCGAAGTAAAAAAAGATTAAAGCATACGGGCAATTAGTACTACTCGGCTTTGATGTTACCACCTTTACACCTGTAGCCTATCAACGTCATAGTCTCTGACGGCCCTTAAAAGTAAACTCATCTTGAGGAAGGTTTCACGCTTAGATGCTTTCAGCGTTTATCCTGTCCGTACATAGCTACTCAGCATTGCACCTGGCGGCACAACTGATACACCAGCGGTACGTACGACCCGGTCCTCTCGTACTAAGGTCATGTCCTCTCAATTTACTTACGCCCACCACAGATAGGGA
>DFST01000015.1:6228-11419 GCA_002378975.1 Chitinophagaceae bacterium UBA3430 | reverse complement strand
CATATCCCTGTTTATATTAAGGTGAATGAATGAATTTGAAGGCCGAAATTACGGCAAAATGGGGAAATCAGCACGTCTGTTTACAAAGTTTTGCACTGGTTTTCAGTAATCAAGGTCAAGATTGAGCTGGTCCCTCATTTCCTTGATGATGGGATAGCGTTCAATCATCTTGAAATATTGCTCTCTCAACGACAAGGGCTGATCTTTTATAACTTCCTCCAGATCTGCTGATGGATTGAGTTGGACCAAAAACTGGACCTTGGGATTGTTGAAAAAGTCTTGCACGTGGATGAGGAGCCCCACTTTCTCGCTTTCGATGAATTGCTGTTGTATCCTGGTGTCTGCAGCAATTTCAAAAACCAGCTCATCGATGATGGTTACCTTGGCCATTTTCAGGTTGCTCAGGCTGCTAACCTGGTTGTTTTCCTGCAATTTCTGCAAATAAGCCGCCCATGCGGTACCCAAGCGTTCTTCATTCAGGGTAAACACCTCCGCCTGCTCCTGTTTTCTGTTTTGGATCTGTTCCCTGATTTTTTTCAGTGAACCCAATCCGCCTGAAACGGCCTCTGCAGGAGCTTGTGATGGAGATGCATTGGGCAAGGGCCTGTCCAAAGGGTTTTCTGTTGGGGCTGTTGAAACAGCCTGGGGTTGTTTGGCCTGAACGGTTGGCAATGGATTTTCAATGACAAGTTTTGCCGAAGGTTTTGTTTTTTGTGGTGCGAAGGCAATTTGCCTGAACGCCACCGGTTTTATTTCATCAACCCGTTTTTTTTTAATTGCAGTTCCATCTTCCACCAAGGTGACGGCCTGTTTGAGGTGGGTCAATTTGATCAGGTGGAACTCAACATGCAGTTTCTTGTTCCTTGCCTGTTTGAATCCGAGTTCAGCTTCATTGAGGATGTTGAGGGCACCGATCATGTAGGCAGGTGAGATGGATGCAGCGGCAGCGATGTACCGGTTCCGGAATCCTTCCACCACTTGGAGCAGGTCGATGGATCTTGGGTCGCGGCTGACCAAGAGATTCCTGAAAAACTCTGAAAGGTTGTTCAGCACAATGTCTCCATCAAACCCTTTTTTATCAATTTCATCATAAATGGTCAACACCCCCGGCAGGTCTTCACTGTCCAGCAGGTCCAGCAATTTGAAGAAATAATCTTCATCCAATAAATTGAGGTGTTCGAGGGTATTGCTATAGGTAAGGTTGGCGTTGGTAAAGCTTACAATCTTGTCCAGGATGCTCAACGCATCGCGCATGCAACCTTCGCTTTTTTGCGCAATGAGTTGCAGTGCATTTTCATCAGCAACGATGGATTCTTTTTTGCAGATGGATGCCAGATGTTCGATGGTATCCCGCAGGGTGATGCGTTTGAAATCGAAGATCTGACAACGGCTCAGGATGGTGGGGAGGATCTTGTGTTTTTCGGTCGTGGCCAGAATGAAGATCGCATAGGGTGGGGGTTCCTCCAGGGTCTTCAAGAATGCATTGAAGGCCGATTGACTGAGCATGTGCACCTCGTCGATCACATATACTTTATAAGAACCGGCTTGGGGTAAATAACGGATCTGATCGGTGAGTTCCCGGATTTGCTCCACGGAATTGTTGGAGGCCGCATCCAATTCAAAATAATTCAGGGAAGCACCTTCGTTGAACGAGCGGCAGGGAGTACACTGATCGCAGGCTTCCCCTTCGGGGGTCCGGTTTTCGCAATTGATGGTTTTGGCCAGGATTCGTGCGCAGGTTGTTTTACCGACTCCGCGCGGACCGCAAAAAAGAAACGCATGTGCCAACTGTTTTTGGCGAATCGCATTCAACAGCGTGGTGGTAATGTGCGACTGCCCCACAACGGTGTCGAAGGCTTGGGGGCGGTATTTGCGGGCGGAAACGATGAATTTATCCATAATGGCCGGGGTTGCAAGATAGCGAACGGAAAGGACTGTTGCGGCTGCAGCAGTTTATAAAATCGGGTGGGTGTGGAAGGGTCGGGTTCGGTCGAACAGGTAGCGGTAAGTGATTAATTTTCGGGTCCGGAACGTGTCGCCAATGCCCTCTGCCACGTTGATCATTTTCGGATTAAATTCTCCGATCCACTGCAATTCGTAAGTATCGTAACGATTGAGCGGCTGGATTACTTTTTTCGCTTCATTGATCAAGTACGAATCCACGCCTTTTCCTTGATGCTCGGGCACGATCCCGAAGGCGATTCCGGTGAAGCGGGGGTTGTTCCATCGGCTTTTGATCCACAGAAATTTCAACTTCTGCCAGAGGCCAAATTTTCCATGTAAGTGACGGAACCATTGGTTTAGGTCAGGTAGGTTCAGGAACAGGGCGATGGGTTCATCTTTGTAATAGGCGAACCAGACGATCTTTTCCTCGACGACTGGCATCATTTTCTTGAAAAGGCTCAATACTTGTTCTTTGCGTAATTCCTTCATCCCGGCGTGCCCGGCCCAAGCTTTGTTGTAAACCGTCATAAAATCCAGGGCGTATTTCTGCCAGTTCCGTTTGCGTAAATGAACCGCCCGAAAATCAGGGTCTTGGGCAATTTGGGCGTGACGATCCAGGATCTTTGGGGTGAGTTCTTTTCGGGGATCCAGTCCAAAGCAGATCTGGTTGTAGAAATTCCGGAAGCCATAATCTTCAAACAATTTCTGGTAGTAGGGCGGATTGTAATTCATCCCGTACAACGGGGATTGAAATCCCTCTACGATCAGTCCCCACCAACGGTCTCGTTCCCCGAAATTGATCGGTCCATCCATCGCCTCCATGCCTCGTTGCAACAGCCAGTGTTTGGCTACATCAAAAAGCAGATCGGCGGCAGATTGATCGTTGATGCAGTCGAAAAAGCCGATACCGCCCACCGGAACCCCATCTCCCTTGTTCTTATACTTTTTATTCACAAAGGCAGCAATTCGGCCGATGGGCTCCTGGCGGTCGTTGAACAGGATCCAGCGGGCCGCTTCCCCAAAACGGAAAGCCTTGTTTTTTTTGGGGTCGAACACATCCTCGATGTCCTTGTCCAACGGGCGGATGTAGTGCGGGTCGGTCCGGAGCAGCCGGGGATTGACCTCCAGGAAGGTCCGGGCCAACAGGGGCGTATTCACTTCGATCAACTGCATACCGCAAGTAACGAAGAATCAACAGTTTTCCACCGACCCAATTTTGACCCCTCCGGATTTTAAATTTCTCCCCTTGGCCCTTACCTTTGCGGCCGGAAACAAACAGGCCTGCGGGCCACTAAAAAAATACCCCGAAAAATGGCAAACCTCGGTAAAGTCAAACAAGTGATCGGTGCGGTTGTCGACGTTCAATTCGACGGCAAACTCCCGGAGATCTTCAACGCGTTGGAACTGAAAAAAGAGAATGGCGATACGCTGGTACTGGAAGTACAGCAGCACTTGGGACAAGACAGCGTGCGTACCATTGCGATGGACGGGACCGAAGGTCTGGTTCGCGGTACGGCCGTGGTCGATACCGGTAAGGCAATTGCCATGCCCACTGGAGAAGGCATCAAAGGCCGTCTCTTCAACGTGACCGGTGATCCAATCGACGGACTTCCTGCTGTAAGCAAAGAGAATGGTCGCCCGATCCACGCCCAGCCACCCGCTTTTGAAAATCTGAGCACGGCCTCTGAAGTGTTGTATACCGGTATCAAGGTCATCGACCTCATCGAGCCCTACGCAAAGGGTGGTAAGATCGGATTGTTCGGTGGTGCAGGTGTGGGTAAGACCGTTTTGATCCAAGAGCTGATCAACAACATCGCGAAAGCCTATTCGGGATTATCCGTGTTTGCCGGTGTGGGCGAGCGTACCCGCGAAGGAAATGACCTGATGCGTGAGATGATCGAAGCCGGGATCATGAAATACGGCGATGCTTTCAAACACAGTATGGAAGAAGGTGGATGGGACCTCAGCAAAGTGGACATGAACGAGCTGGCCGATTCCAAAGCAACCTTCGTATTCGGACAAATGAACGAACCTCCTGGCGCCCGTGCTCGTGTGGCGTTGTCGGGACTGACCATCGCTGAATATTACCGCGACGGAGATGGACAAGGCAAAGGCCGCGACATCCTCTTCTTCGTAGACAATATCTTCCGATTCACACAGGCTGGTTCTGAGGTTTCGGCCTTGTTGGGTCGTATGCCTTCGGCAGTAGGATATCAGCCTACACTCGCTACCGAGATGGGAATCATGCAAGAGCGGATCACGTCTACCAAGAATGGTTCGATCACTTCCGTTCAAGCGGTATACGTACCGGCGGATGACTTGACCGATCCCGCTCCGGCTACCACCTTCGCCCACTTGGATGCCACTACAGTACTATCTCGTAAGATCGCCGACTTGGGTATCTATCCAGCCGTTGATCCGTTGGATTCAACTTCACGTATCCTGACCCCGCAAGTGGTGGGTGATGCACACTATAACTGTGCCGACCGCGTAAAGTCAATGTTGCAGCGTTACAAGGAGTTGCAAGACATCATTGCGATCTTGGGTATGGATGAACTCAGTGATGAAGATAAAATGGTTGTATCCCGCGCTCGTAAAGTGCAGCGTTTCCTTTCTCAGCCTTTCCACGTGGCGGAGGCTTTCACCGGATTGAAGGGCGTGCTGGTGCCGATCGAAGAAACCATCCGCGGATTCAACATGATCATGGACGGCGAAGTAGACGATTATCCAGAAGCAGCCTTCAACCTGGTCGGAAGTATCGACGATGCGATCGAGAAGGGTAAGAAACTGATGGCCGCCGCTCAATCCTGATCCAAAACACACAACGAATGAACCTGGAAATATTGACCCCCGAAAAGAAGCTGTTCAGCGGCGAGGTGTACGGCGTGCAAATGCCCGGTATCAGCGGAAGCTTCGAAGTACTGGATCGACATGCCCCACTGATCAGTGCCTTGAAAGCCGGAAAGGTGAAAGTACTGAGCGGAGCCAATCAAGAACTGGCCTCCTATCAGGTACAGGGTGGGTTTGTAGAAGTACTCAACAACCGGGTAACGGTGTTGCTCGAAGGCGCTCAATAATCTTAACAAGCCAGATCAATTTTTTACCGCCCCAATAGGGGCGGTTTTTTTTATTTTCACCCAAATTTTCTCCCATGCGCCACATCCTGCTTATTGCTTTGTTTCTGCTGACTGCCCAGTGGACCCATGCCCAACAATATCAGGTCAATTGGGGCGACGTCATGAAGATG
>DFST01000015.1:0-5877 GCA_002378975.1 Chitinophagaceae bacterium UBA3430 | reverse complement strand
ACGACGGATATGGACATCGTAACCGCCGACAATACCGGGGTATATTTCGCGGAGGGCAGTTTGCGCATGAAGAGTTATTTCGTGATCGGCGCTACCTATGGAACGGCGTATAAACTCATCAAATTCGATCGAAATTTTGAGGAGGTCTATGAGAAGGAGTACAAAAAAGAACTCAAGGGACTGGAGTTTCACAGCTTTCAGCCACTGGGAACCGATCTTTATCTATTCGCAACAGATTATGTAAAAAAAGAACGGGCCTTTAAAGTCTTTGCGGCGAAGGTCGACAAGAACAGCGGTGATCTGACGGGTGATTTGCAGGAGATTGGCAGCTACACCTTGGAGAATAAACGCGATGATTATGAATTGAAAGTTCAACCGGCCCTGAACGGGCAGTATTTTTTATTGGTAACCGACATCTCCGCCAGCGATCGCAACAACTTGGATGTGATATTGCTCGACAAGAACCTCAAGATCAAGCAACAGGCAGGCATTGACCTTCAATATCCCAAGAATACGTACAACCTCGAGGATGTGAAGCTGACGTCCAACAACAAGATCGTGATCCTGGGAAAAGCGTTTGATGAAGTACCGGTGGGAAAACGCAAGCGAACCAAGCTTGTATTCAGGAATTACACCATGTCGGTATACAGCGCCAAAGGAAAGAAGGAACGCGATGTGCCCGTGGAGACGGCCGACAAATACACCATTGGTGGAAAGCTAATGGAACTTAAGAATGGCGACCTGTTGCTGACTGGTTTTTACAGCAACAACTCCAAGAAGGAAGACCTCAGCGGATTCTTTCTGAGTAAGCTCAATACGGAAGCCGGTGTATTGGATATGGTTTCATTCAAGCCGTTCGATGCGACGATGCTGGGTGCAAATTATACCGAAGACGCGGCCGATGAGGATGATGAGATCCGCGACAATAAAAGGTCTTCCAAGAAGGCCAAAGACGATGACGAAGACAATGAATTTCCAAACACCTACATCATTAAATCGGTCGATTACAATCCGGCCGACAACAGTTATCTCATCACGGCTGAGATCTCCAAGTACACCTACTACTCCTACACCACCTCCGAGTACAACCCGAGCACCAAAACCTGGCGCACCACCACGTATCATGTGCATCGGTTCGAAAACAAGGATATTCTGGTAGTAAATACCGATGACCAAGGGAAAATCAAGTGGATCAACGACATTCCAAAGAATCAATTGGAGGAGGTCCGTACCTCGAATTCCGGTTACGGGGGCGGCATCCGTTTCTATACCGATTACAGTGGATTCTTCGCCAAAGGGGGCGGCATGCCTTATTATTCCTCTTACGCGAGCTTGATCCACAACAACAAGATGATTCTGATCTTCAATGACCACAGCAAGAACAACACCATTGCCGGTTATGGCGACAAGATCAAGCGCATCTACAATTTCCGCAAGAACAGCAATACCTGGGGCATTTCCATCGACATCCCGACCGGTAAAATGACCCGTCGTACCATCTCCACAAACGACGAGGAGACGATCCTGATGCCCCGGCATGCCATGGTCGTCAAGAATGAGGTGTTTCTGCCTTCCTGGCGGATCCGAGCACTGGCACGCACCAAATTCAAAATGGCCAAGATTACCGTCAAGTAAGGATTTAACAGCCCATTAAACCATTGAATCGGGTGAATTGCCATAGATCGTTGCGTCGGTTCGTAATTTTGACCTTCCTGTGAAGCGCATACTCCCATGGATCATTGTTTTAATCGGTCTTTCTTTGATCGGCATCATTGGCATTCAGGTATCCTGGGTCAATAACATGGTCTTGCTCCGTCAAGAACAGATCAAGCACAACGTGGAGGATGCCACCAAGTGGGTAGGCAATGAACTGTTGACTAAAAGAGGAGGTGGATTGCCCCGGCGACCCTTCTGGGATGATGGGTTTCTGTCTGAAATATTTCGTCCCCAAACGATCGGTCAGCAAGTAACGATCGAGGAGGTCGACAAAAAATTTCGCCAGGCGTTTCAGCAATATCACTTACCCGAGAAGATGCGCTTTGAATTCGGAATCGCTTCGTTTGATGCATTAGGAAACAATGCTTTTGAACGGGTTTCTCCCAAGTTCTTGCAAGCGTATTCAGATACGTCCAATAATTTTATATTCAATTGGGCCTTGGAGGCGTTGAGTGGGACGGTCGGTGAAAATTTAGGCGCCGATGAAATATTGTGCATAGTCATCCCGGATATCCGTTCCCTCGTATTGAGTTCCCTCCGTTGGCCGATCATTATTTCCATACTTTTTACCCTGATCATACTGGCTGCATTCTACATCACGGTTCGGACCATGGTGCGACAGAAAAAACTCGTGGAGATCAAGAATGATTTCATCAATAACATGACGCACGAGTTTAAGACACCGCTGGCCACGATCTCGCTGGCAGTGGATGCTTTGCGCAACGAAAAGGTGATGGCGGATCCGGCTCGGATGCAATACTTTAATGCGATCATCAAGGAAGAAAATCAACGGATGAACCGACAGGTGGAGACCATTCTCCGTGCCTCCCAATTGGAAAAAGAGGATTTCGATGTTCAATTCAAAACCGTGCAGGTGCACCCGGTTATTCAGCGCGTGGTCGATACGTTTGCCTTGCAGTTGCAGGCACGCTCTGGGCAACTGAAACTACAGCTGAATGCCACAAACGATCGAATGGCGGCAGACGAGTCTCATTTGACAAATATGATCAGTAACCTGATCGACAATGCCTTGAAATATGCACGCGAAGACGTGCCCCCTGTCGTCGAGATCCAGACTCGAAATGAAGCCGGTCGGCTGGTCATTGAGATTGCCGACAATGGAATTGGCATGTCCAAGGACACCCTGAAGCGCATCTACGAGAAATTTTATCGAGCGCATACCGGCAACTTGCACAATGTAAAAGGATTTGGCCTTGGACTTAGCTATGTCAAAACCCTGGTCGATACCCATCGAGGTACCATCGACGCCGAAAGTGCCGTGGGGAAAGGGAGCACATTCATCCTTCGATTTCCGGTATCTAAATCTTGATTTCTGATTAAACGCAGCGCCAGAGTAGACTGCTGTCTCCGTAGCTCAGAAAGCGGAAATTATTATCAAGTGCATGTTGATAGATCCGTTTCCAGTCGTCGCCAACTAGGGCAGAAACCAGCAAAAGCAAGGTTGAGCGCGGTTGATGGAAATTGGTGATCAGCGCATCGGCCATACGAATTTGATAGCCGGGGGCAATCAATAATTCCGTTCGTGCCCACAGCGAATCCGTTCCTTGTTTTTCCATTCGGTCGAGGATCGCTTCCAATGCCGAATGAACTGAGATGTCTGCCGGATTTTGATAGGGCTCCCATTGCGTCAACCGATCGACCGATGCGTTTTTATCCAGGCAAAGTCGGTGACCCAGCCAATAGATCGATTCCAGCGTACGTAGCGCCGTAGTACCGACAGCTATGCGGGTACTGGTATGCGCCCGCAATCGATTCAGTGTTTCTTTTTTCAATTGAATCCACTCTCCATGCATGGCATGGTCATTGAGGCGATGGGCGGTTACGGGCTTGAAGGTGCCTGCCCCCACGTGCAAGGTCAGGGGCAGTCGATCGATCTGTTTTTCATCGAGCTTAGTGAATAACGCTTCGGTAAAATGCAATCCGGCCGTAGGCGCCGCCACCGAGCCATCTGCTCGTGCATAAGACGTCTGATAATCGTGTAGATCTTGCGTATCGGAACTGCGTTTTATATACGGAGGCAGTGGGATGCGACCGGCTCGCTCCAGTACTTCAGCAAAGGTGCCGGCTGTTTCCGGCCAGTGGAATTCGATTCGAAAATCCGTTTCCTGTTTTTCAAGAAAATGGGCCGTGAGTGTTTCATCAGGCGAAAGTCCGGGTAGCGGATGCTGCAACACTTGCCCAGACTTCCATTTCGAGGCACCTCCGATCAGGCAACGCCATTGTACCCGTTCTCGACAACCCAAGGCGGTCGATACATCGGCATAGTTGCCATCCGGTTCCAAACAAAAGAGCTCGATGCGGCCCCCGGTCGGTTTTTCAAAAATCAGTCGAGCCGGTATAACCCGCGAATCATTCACACAGAGTTGCGCGCCCGCACCGATTTCATTGGGTAAATCGCGAAACAACCGCTCTCTGAGCTGCTCCTGCTGGTAGATCAATAAACGGGAATGATCACGCGGCTGCATCGGTCTAACCGCGATCCGATCCTCGGGTAAGAGGTAATCGAACTGAGCAATATCTATTTGACGTGGATCCATAGCGCAACCAACTGTTGTGCCCGGCAAATCTCCTGTTTTTTATTTGGATTTCAGCTTATCCACAGCTTATCCACCGCAATTCACACTCAAAGCACATGAATTTCAAAAAACCACCCTTTAAAATCAATGAAAGACCTTGCCACATGGAGTTTCAGCCATTAAATGACTGGGGATAAATTAACATGCTCCAAAATTTGGTCACAAAGTGGTAAAAAGTGTTATTTTGTGTCAATACGGGTGAAAACTCGTTAATCCACTGAAAATGAAAGGCTTTATAGGAGAATACGAAGCAACGCTGGACGCCAAAGGGCGTTTCCTGCTTCCGGCTGGCTTTAAGAAGCAGCTGCCGGAAGGGGAGGGCTTGCAGTTTGTCATGAACCGGGGTTTTGAAAAGAGTTTGGCCTTGTATCCGATCAAGAATTGGGAGCCGTTGTTTGCCGACATCAGCAAGTTGAACGACTTCGATCCCAAGGTGCGTGAGTTTCGTCGCTATTTCCTGAACGGGGCGACGATGGTGGAGCCGGATACGGCCGGGCGATTATTGGTACCGCCGAATTTGAAAGTGCATGCCAACTTGCAAAAGGACATTGTGTTGGTAGCGGCGGTCAACAAAATAGAAATCTGGGATAGTAATACGTACAAGCAGTTCTTTGATTCGTTCTCTCCGGATGCGTTCAGTCAGCTGGCGCAAGAGGTGATGGTCCGTGACCGGAACCAAGCCGGTCAATAAGCACTATGGAAAGGAAGACAACCTCTGATGCTTCCGATCCGGTCTACCACGTGCCCGTGTTATTGCGGGAGGCGGTGGATGGCTTATCGATCAAGCCGGATGGTGTTTACGTTGATTGCACCTTGGGTGGTGGCGGTCACGGAAGGGCCATCTTGGAGCGGTTGGGACCGAAAGGCCGATTGATCGCTTTTGATCAAGATGCCGATGCAGTTCGCAATTTACCCGCTGATTCGCGCATGCAGTTCTGGCCACAGAATTTCCGTCATCTCCGTCGCTTTCTTCGTTTGTCCGACATCGATCGGGTAGATGGGGTGCTGGCCGATCTGGGTGTAAGCAGTCATCAGTTCGATGAGGGTGGTCGCGGATTCTCGATTCGTTTCGAAGGGCCGCTCGATATGCGCATGGACCAGCGGCAGCCGGTAACGGCGGCCGAGGTGGTGGCGAAGTTTTCAGAAGCCGAGCTGCATCGAATGTTCGAACGTTATGGGGAGGTGACCAATGCCAAGACTTTGGCTCGTCACCTCGTTGCCAAACGCCAGCATGTATCGATCGACACCACGCAAGCCTTGAAGGATGTCATCCGAGAGATCGTAAAGGGAAATCCCAGCAAGTATTTCGCCCAGGTTTTTCAGGCCTTGCGTATGGAGGTCAACGAAGAGGTACCCGTGCTCACGGAGCTGCTCGAGCAATTGCCCGATGTACTCCGACCCGGCGGGCGGGCCGCGATCATCACATTCCATTCTATCGAAGACAGGCTGGTGAAACATTTCTTTCGTCGGGGTTCTTTTCAGGAGCCCGACCCCAATCCCTTTGCGCGCACCGAAGTGGTTTCGCCTTTCGAGGTCATCACCCGAAAGCCCATTGAACCCACAC
>DFST01000045.1:20231-41661 GCA_002378975.1 Chitinophagaceae bacterium UBA3430 | reverse complement strand
GTACGCTGGGCGGCGGCTGTTTGAGAGGCGATGAGGTCGGCCACGGCCTCTGCCTGTGCCAGGTCCATTTTCCCGTTAAGAAAAGCTCGTTGCGTAAACTCGCCGGGTTTGGCGATTCGTGCGCCGAGTGAGGTGCAAGCTGCCAACACGGATTGAAGGATGTAGCCCGATCCGTGGCAGGAGATCTCGATCACGTCTTCGCCCGTGTATGAACGTGGACCTTTGAATAGGGCGATTACAGCCTCATCCAGCGGAGTGCCTTGATGGGTGAGCATACCCACGTGCAAGGTGTGGGTGGCTTGTACCGACAAGTCTTTAGACGGAAAGAGTTGATTGGCGATGGACCAAGCCTGTTCGCCGCTCAATCGGATGACGCCAATGGCACCCGGTCCGCTGGGCGTAGCCAGGGCCACGATGGTATCTTTCCAATCGGTATTGCGCATGCGGCAAAGTTAACCCAATAAAAAATCCCCTCCGGGGAGGGGATTCGGTATTCGTTGCGAGCGATCCTTATTCAGACTCGACGCGGAAGGTGATCGGCTGTTTGCGGTAGGCTTTCACCTGACGTTGGTTTTGGATGGCGGGGTTCCATTTGGGACCTTTCTTGATGACGCGAACAGCGGCATCTTCCATTCCATATCCGTGATTGGTGAGCGCACGCACATCACTGATGTTGCCTTCCTTGTCTACCACGAACTGAACATAGGTGGTGTACGTTCCGGCGGGAGCACCTTCATCGGCTGGGTTGAACGAAGAGAGATTACGCTCCAAGAATTGACGCCATTTGGCTTCGCCTCCGGGGAAGGACGCTTCGATCTCTACTTTTTCAAAGATCATGTTGTCGTCCACTTTCTCTTCGACAATCTGGGTTCCACCATCAACTACAGGCGTTACGATGCCTTCGTCTTTGATCCCTTCTTGGTTCACCACATCGATCTTGGCTTCTTTCAGCTCTTCTTGCGGGGGTGGTGGTTTCTCCACTTCCTCGTCTTTCTTGATCACGGGCGGGGTGAATTGCTTCATTTCCACCTTGGGTGGCTCCTGCTTGGGAGGAGGAGGCGGCGGAGGAGGCGGTGGTTCTTTTTTATCTTCTTGCTTGACCTCCTGAATGGTCATCTCTGTTTGCTTGATGCGGGAATCGTCGTCGTTCTGTTTACTGAACAGGAAAGAGAGCAGCAAGAGCAAAGCAACGGCTGAAATAGTAGCAACCAATGCCAACTTGATGCGCTTGGAATAGGTGCGGCGCAGCAGGTAAGCCCCATACTCCTTGTTCCGTCCTTCGAAGACGATGTCCAGGACATCAGCGGACAGTATCTTATTTACTTCCATGCGTTTTGTTTGTTGCGTAGATGCGTTAACAACTCATTTTGCACAACCGGGGATCACTTGATTCCGGCTGCGTTGAACTCTTCGGTCTTTTTGATCAGCTCATATTCCTGATCGAAGATCTTGACCATTGCATAGGTGCGGACCTGATTGATGGTCATTTCGTCGAGGATGTCTACCGTATTCTTGTAGGTGGCATCCTTGGTGGGCTTGATGATGACAACGAAGTCGCGATCGGCGCAATTGCTGATCGGCTTTCCTTCTTTGGCCATTTTTGCCTCACACTCGGGATCAGGACGCTGCTTGTAGCGGTCGATCACTTCTTGACGCTTCTTGATGATGATATCGCGAATGCCTTTGAAGCTGGTCGACTGGAAGTTGCTTCCATCCTCCTTGAGCTTTCCTTCGTAGTAGTACACCACGTCCTCTTTTCCCAACATCACGCTGAGCACGCCCGACTCTTTTACTTCGGTCTGCTCTTTTTTATCCTTGATGTCTTTGGGCATGTTCAAGTCGAGTGTAGTCGGCTCGCTCATGGTGGCGGTGAATACGAAGAAGGTGATCAGCAAGAAGCCGAGGTCCACCATCGGAGTCATGTCCACGCGGGTAGAAAGCTTTTTGGCCTTCTTCACCCCCGGGCCTTTTTTCTGGCCGCCATCCCCACCGGAATCAATACTTGCCATATTTTTTGCTTTTGGGCGTTAAGAATTATTTGGTCTTGGACTTGTTCGCCTCGTACAGCGCTGCTTCGCCCCCATCGAGGGTCGTGATCAGGTTGTACTTGAATTCCTCGTTGCGTTTGAGCGCAGCCACTACTGCTTCAAAGGCGGGGTACTTGGAGTTCCCGTCCCCTTTGATGAGGTAGTTCAGCTTCTCGCCGGCAAAGGCATTCTTAGCGGCACGGACCCACCAATACAACTCGTTGTTGAGGGTGTCTTCCACAGGAATACCCGGTTGACGTACTTTCTCCACGGACTTGGCATCCATACCCAGGAGTTGTTTGACTCCGGAGAGGGGCACCCCGACCATGTAGATGTTACGGAAGTTGGCGATCTCGGCAGGCGTGAGTCCCAGATTCTGTCCGGTGTTGACCTCGTTGATGATGTCGGTGTACTTCTGTGGGTCTTTTTCAGACAGCACTGTGAAGAATACCCGATTGATCGAGTCAAAGGAGATCATCACCGCATTATTCTCGGGCAATTTTTGAGAAAGCACCGAGCCGGGCGTCTTGATCTCGACGATATCCGGTGGCTTGAATTTGGTCGCCATGATGAAGAAGGAGAGGATCAGGAACGCGATGTCCACGAAGGGCGTCATGTCCGTATCCGTACTCTTCCTCGCTATCTTGACACTAGGCATGTTCTACGATTTTGTTACGATGAGATGAAAGGATTTACCAATTCCACAAGTTCGATCGCTGATTATTTATACAGCGAAGCAAAGCTTTGGGTCAGGGTGAAACCGGACTCATCGATACCGTGTGTGATGGAGTCGATCTTGGTTGTGAATACGTTGTACATGATCAACGCAACAGCCGACGTACCGATACCCAAGGCCGTATTATAGAGGGCCTCAGAGATACCAACCGCCAGGTCACCAGCCGCACCGCCACCGCCTTCTTCTCCCAGTGCGGCGAAGGAACGGATCATACCGATTACAGTACCCAACAGGGCCACCAGCGTACCCACCGACGTGATGGTCGACAGGAACACCAAGTTCTTCTGCAACATGGGCAGTTCCAGCGCAGTTGCTTCTTCCACCTCTTTTTGGATGGCGATCACTTTCTGGTCGGTAGACATACCGCCTTCGGAGATCATTTCTTTATAGCGGCGCAGACCAGCCTTCATTACATTACCTACAGAACCGCGTTGCTTGTCGCACTCCGCGATGGCAGCATCCACGTTCTTATTGGCAAGATGGTATTGAACCTGACGAACGAAGTTGGCAATGGAACCATTGCCCAACGCACGACGGATGGTCAGGAAACGCTCGATGGAGAAAACGATCACCATCAACAACATACCGATCAGCAGCGGTACGATGATCCCTCCTTCATAAATACGATGGAAGGCATCTTTGGGGCCTTTGTGGCCGGGCCAGAAACCGCCAGCTAAATCCGGGGTTTTAAATCCATCTGCACTTCCCATCAGGAAACGCCAGATCGAATAACCGGCGATGATACAGACAATGGGAGCGATCCAGGAAATTAGGTTTCCGTCGTGCTTACCCTGAGCGGAGGATGACTTTGTTGCCGTTTTTGCAGCGGGTTTGTTCAAATCTGCCATGATCGTTAGTTTTTAAAAATTTTAGTTAGGGAACCCGTTTTTAAAAGGCCAAAGCCCGACGGGGAGGACAAAATACAGAATTTTTCTTCCGAGCAAAAGGCAGAATCAAAAAATTAACTGTGAAGGGGGAAAAAAGTGGACAAATCATTCATAACGAAGGGCCTCGATGGGGTTCAGCCGACCCGCTTTCAAGGCCGGAAAGATACCCGCGAGCAAGCCCACTGCCGTACATATAACGATCCCGTACAAGACCCAATTCCAAGGGATCACGAACCCAGTGTTCAACACCAATGAAAATAGATTTCCGACACCCACGCCCAGTAAGATTCCAAAACCGGCCCCCATCAGGCTGATCAGGATGGCTTCCACCAAGAATTGGCGGCTGACCATGCGCGACTTCCCTCCAATTGCCTTGATCAACCCGACCTCCCGCGTGCGCTCCGATACGGAGACCAGCATGATATTCATGAGTCCGATCGCCGCTCCAATCAAGGTGATCAGCCCGATTACGGTCGCAGAAATGGTCAGAAAACGCAATGAATTCATCGCCGTCTCCACCACACTATCGCTGCGGTCTAGCACAAAATTGCTTTCCTCGGTAGCGGTATTCTTTCGAATGGCCCGAAAGGCACTCTCCGCCTCCCCCATCGCCGCGTTTATCTGCAGCAGGTCTGATGCCTTCACCGCAATGGCATAGGAAGCATTGGTCGGAAATACCCGCTCGATGTTCGTATAGGAAGTGACAACCACGTTGTCTCGGCTAAAGCCAAAGGTGGACCCCTTGCTTTCCAAAACACCGATCACCCGATACGGAATGCTATTGATGCGAACCTCGCTATTTACGGCGGTGGCCGCACCGGCACTGAATAGCTTATCGGCTACGTCATAACCCAAGATGCAAACATTGTGTCCGCTGCGTACCTCATCCCGTCCGAGATTGCGTCCTGCCAACAACGTATAGTTATTCAAATCCAGGTAATGGATGTCGCCTCCGAACATCGTGACGTTCGGGCTGGTTTTGAGACCTGCTTTCGAAACCAAGTTGTTCCGATTTCCAAATACCGATATGCTCTTGATGGCGGGAAAATCAAATCGCTCAATGAATAATTCTGCCTGCTCACGGGTAATGACTTTATCCAGATTGGATACTTTTTCCTTGCGCGCTCCTTTTCGGGTCAGCTGAACTTCATCGCGCTGACGCCCCCCGCCAAAACGAATGTTGCGCTCTTTGTAGCGGATGGAGAATGCGTTCGCACCCATGGAGGAGAAGCTCTCACTGAACTTCTGGTTCATCGCTTGAATCGCTGTGATGATTCCGATCAAGGCCATGATTCCGAAAGCGATGATCGAAACAGTCAACCCGGTACGCAACCGATTGGTACGAATGGTCCGAAAGGCCAGCGAAAGGATATCGACGAAATGCATCTTAGAAGTAAAGGTAATGCAGGAGCAAGCCCGGTTGTATACCCAAAACCAAGATCAGTATAGCAATCAAGGTAAGTACACGCTTGAAGCCGGTTGAAAACGCAGGAAATTGCGCCCCTTCTTCCGCAGCACGGAAATACATGGCCTGCAGCACCCGGAAATAATAGTAGACGCTAACCGCCGCCATCAACACGGCTATGACCACAACAACCAATCCATATTTTGCCGAGAGCGCCGCTTGCAACATGTAGAATTTAGCCAAGAAACCGGCCGTCAAGGGGATGCCTGCCAATGACAGCAAACAGACCGCCAGGATGCCCGCGATCCAAGGATCTTTTTTTGCCAACCCATTGAACCCTTCAATGGTATAATCATTCATACGGGTCAATACCGAAAAAATCGCGATGGTAGCCAGCGAATACGAAGCCGCGTACAACACCATCCCCTCGCGCGCGCCATCGCCCAATCCATATAGACCCAGCATCATGAATCCGGCTTGCGCGATACTGGAATACGCCAGCAATCGCTTGACACTTTGCTGATAAACGGCCGTGATGTTCCCAATGATCAGCGTGAGCACGGCTACCGCCCCAGCCCAGATCTGCCAGGTCGTTTTCAGACTGCCGAAAGCATGATCAAACAAGCGAAGAAATCCGGCAAAAGCAGCCACCTTAACCAACGTGGCCATAAAGGAAGTAAAGACAGTGGGGGCCCCATCGTAGACATCGGGTGTCCAGAAATGAAACGGGGCAGCCGATACTTTAAAGGCCAGCGAAAAGAACATCAGAAACAATCCGCCCAACAGCAAGCGGGTAGGAATTCCGGAAGCCCCTACGACTTCCATGGTTGAAAAAGTTCCGCGGGCTCCATAAATCAAGGCTATGCCCATCAACATAAGTCCGGTGGAGAAAGCCCCCAACAAGAAATACTTTAACGAAGCCTCGTTGCTTTTCAGGTTGCGTTTGTCCGAACCCGTCAGAATGTACAAAGGAATGGTCACGATCTCAATACCCAAGAACAACATCAACAATGAGGTGAATGACAGCACCAACACAAAACCACAGAAGATGAAAAAGATCAATGAAAAATATTCGCTGTAGTCACTTCCTACGTTTGCCATATCCCGACCCGAAAGCAGAAAATAAAGGAAACCGCATCCACTGAGCACCGACAACATCACCAATCCGTAACGATCCATCGCAAACATCTCCGCGGCCTTCAAGTCGTAGATCAAGAAGCCTTGCATCTCGGCAAGGGTAGAAAGGAAAAGCAATCCCATCCCCACCTGAGCGATCAGTCGGATGGTCGCATGCGAGCGACCACTCAAACTAATGAACATCATCAACACCCCCCAGAAAGCAGCTAGTAATAATAGGTTCATACGTCGTAGTTGGTTTATTTGGCCAGGAATCGGGTGATGTCAATCGCCTTCACGTACTCCCGGGAAAAATCATTTGTGAAATCCAATACAGCCTGCGGATAAACGCCGAACACCAAGATCAATCCAACCACCAGCGACAAGGCCAAGCATTCGGCGGTCGACAAACGCAAGCCGTTTTCAGTGGCTTGGTTGGTTTCTCCAAAGAAAATACGGCGAACCATATTCAATGTATAAATCGCCGATAAAATCACGCCCAGACCCGCCAGAACCAGAAATACAAACCGATACGGCGATTGAGCATGGAATAGGGCATTGAATTGCAAGAATTCGCCCGGGAAGGCATTGGTCAATGGCAATGCGATATTGGCAAATGCAATGAGGAGGAAGAAGATCGTAAACGTAGGAGCGGTCCGCGCAAGTCCGCCCAACTCGGAAAGTTTGCGGGTTCCAAAACGACGCTCAATGCGATCGGCCAACAACCACATACCAAGAATATTGATGCCGTGGCTGAACAGTTGCAACAGGATTCCTTGAAATCCAACTTGGTGGTATTGCAAAACCACATTGCTGTTGTTGCTGAATCCGCTCAAGGAGAACAAAGCCGCCACCGTGAGTCCCATGTGCGCAATCGACGAATAGGCAATGAGGCGTTTGAGGTCATCCTGCCGAATGGCGATCAGCGACGCATATAAAATACCGATGACAGACAAACAAATCACGACATCACTCCAAATGAAGACACCAATACCCAGAATGGGAAGCATCCAACGGATCATAGCCACCAATCCCATTTTCACCATCACCCCACTCAAGAGCATCGTCACGGTCGTGGGCGACTGCTCATAAGTATCGGGCTGCCAGGTATGAAATGGAAATACAGGTACTTTGATCGCAAAGGCCAGAAAGAATAACCAGAATAACCATACCTGCTTGGATTCAGGAATCTCCAAATTCCGGAACGCCTGCATTTGAAAACTATGATTGGGGGTAAGACTTTGCAGATAGATCAATCCGATCAACATCAGCACCGAACCAACAAAGGTGTAAATGAAGAACTTGAAGGTGACTGCAATTCGTTTTTCGCCGCCCCAGATGGAGCAAAGAAAATAAGCAGGGATCAATGCCAGCTCCCAGCCAAAATAAAACAGCAGTGCATCGGAAGCCAAGAACACAACCATCATACCGGCCTGCATCCACAACAACAATCCATAAAAGCGATTCGATCCTTGCACGTCGTTGTTCCAGCTACCCAGTACCGCCAACAATACGCCGATCGAGGTGAGCAGGCTCATCAGCATACCCATGGCGTCTCCTTTTAAGGAAAAGCGGCTTCCCAGCGTCTGCAACCACTCCGCATCAAATTCCCAATAAAGCGGCTGCTTGAACAGAGTCAATCCGGCAATGACACCCGCCAACGAAAGGAGTGCGCTGCCCAACGCCAACGAACGAGCCATGCCCGATTTGTTCGGCAGAAAAGTCAGCAGTCCGCCGATCAGGGGAACCAAAAAAAGTAAAAGTGCGATCATAATAGAGGGCGGTTTGACGCTTGAGCAATTATTTTCGAACGAAGAATTGAATACTGAGAATCACCACGATGCTGATGACCATCCACAAGGCATAATTCCCGGTCTGTCCACTTTGCAACAAACGGATCTGTTGCGATATATACCGGATCGATCGACCCACTCCCTGGATCAACCCATCGACTATCTTGGGTTCGAAGAACGAACGCAACCAACCACCAAAGCGATGCAGTGGCTGTACGATCGCCGTTTGATACAACTCATCCACATACCATTTATTCTCGAGCAGGCGAGCAAACGGAGCCGAGGATTCTTCAGAACGGTATTGACGGTAGCGGGTCCAGGCAAAGAAGATCACGCTCAGTACCAAGCCCGTGGACAGCCCCATCAGTAGGTATTCGGTCGAATGCGAAATAGCATGCCCCTCCACTACCGGGATCACCGGCGACAAGAATTCGATCAATCGCTCTCCCCCATGCAGGAACAATTCCGGAATGCCCACCCAGCCGCCGATCACCGACAAAACCGCCAGGACCATCAAGGGAAGGGTCATGGCTAGTGGACTTTCATGCAAGTGATGCTTCTGCTCGTCGGTTCCGCGAAATGTTCCTCCAAATGTGAGAAAGAACATACGGAACATATAAAAGGCTGTCAACAATGCGGTAAATAATGCAACACCGTAAAGGATCGGGCTTTTCAGAAACGCACTCAACAGAATGGCGTCCTTGGAAAAGAATCCGCTGAATGGCGGAATGCCCGCGATGGCGATGCAGCCGATCAAAAAGGTGAAGTACGTGATCGGCAATACTTTTTTTAATCCGCCCATCCGACGAATGTCTTGCTCACCACTCATCGCATGGATCACCGAACCACTGCCCAAGAACAACAAGGCCTTGAAGAAGGCATGCGTCATCACATGGAAAACAGCGGCTCCATAGGCGCCGGCGCCAATGGCCAAAAACATGAAACCCAATTGACTTACCGTCGAATAAGCCAATACCTTTTTAATATCATTTTGACGAATCGCGATGGAAGCAGCCAACAAGGCCGTTGCGATCCCGATCACGGCGATCACATTCAAGGTGAGGGGTGCCGCCGTGTACAATAAGTTACTGCGCGCGATCATGTAGATACCAGCGGTAACCATCGTAGCGGCGTGGATCAAAGCAGAAACAGGTGTCGGGCCGGCCATCGCATCGGGCAGCCAGGTATACAAGGGGATTTGCGCGCTCTTACCAGTGGCTCCAACAAATAGCAACATCGTGATCCAGGTAATGTCGCTACTGCTTAAACTGGAGAGTGCAGCAGGTAGATCAACGAAATTCACCGAACCCGTGCGCGCGATCAACCAAAAGATCGCGATCAGAAAAGCCAAGTCCCCTACCCGGTTCATGACAAAGGCTTTATTGGCAGCTTGAGTATAAGCAGGTTTTCGGAACCAATATCCGATGAGCAGGTACGAACAAAGTCCGACGCCCTCCCATCCAATAAACATGATCACGTAGTTCGCGCCCATCACCAAGAGCAACATGGAAAAAATGAACAGATTTAAATACGCGAAGTATCGGCCATAATGCTCAGCCGACTCTTCATGCATATACGCACTGGAGTACACATGAATGAGAAATCCGATGCCGGTGATGATCAGCAAAAACAAGGACGACAACGCATCCAACTGGAAAGCGAAGGGAATTCGCAATTCGCCGATCCGAATGAAGTCAAAGGCGTTGAGCAGAGTCGGTCCACCGGAAGGCAAATTCAAAAAGACGACCAAACTGGCGGCAAATGCCAAGGCCAATACGCCGGAGCCGATCCAGGCGATGGCACCTTTTGAAAGATGTTTGCGCCCCAACCCATTAACCAAGAATCCCAACAGGGGAAGCAGGGGTATGAAGTACGCGATATTCGGAAATGAGAACATAGCGGTTCGAGGGGTTTAATGTTTGAGTCGGTTCAGGAATTGGATATCGACCGAATGAATATTGCGATACATCATGACGATGATGGCCAGCCCCACACTCACTTCGGCAGCCGCCACGACCATGATGAAGAAAACAAATAATTGTCCGTCGGTACCCACGGATGCATTCAGGGCCAGATTCTTCAGGTGATGCATTTTGGAAAAAGCAACCAGCAAGAGATTCACGGCATTCAGCATGAGCTCAATGCACATGAAGATGATGATCGCATTGCGACGGGTCAATACGCCCACCATTCCAATCGTGAACAGGGCCAGCGACAAAAACAAGTAGTAATTGATCGGCATAAGGCTTAAGAATTTTGATGGGTGATTTCTTTTTTACCAATGACCGCTGCACCCACCATGGCACTCAGGAACAACAGACTGCTTATTTCAAAAGGCACGACGTAGCGAGTGAACAATTCCTTGCCGAGCACCTTGATCAATCCAATCGAACCAGCACCCACCATCGCCTGCTGCGATTTCAACTCAGCGTCCTTCAGGGCGGCAACCAGCACCAGCAACAAGCAGCCGCCAGCCAGTGCCCCAACCAGTTTCAACCAGCGGTTCTTCTGTGGTTCGGTCTCCTTGTTCAGGTTCATCAACATGATCACGAATAGGAACAGCACCATGATCGCACCGGCGTAGACGATGATGTTCACCACGGCCAGGAATTGCGCATTCAACAGGATGTAATGTCCGCTGATCGCAAAAAATGTACTGATCAGCCACAGTACGCTGTATACCGGATTGCGGCTGGTCACCATCATCAGGGCGCTGAACAGGGCCCAGACCGACAGAAACCAAAATATATACGGGGTCACATTCATAGTCCTTGATTATGCGTTGACGGTCGGTTTACGTTCACCCAGCGCCTTTTCATAGGCTTCCTTTTGTTGGATCGGGTGTGGAATCAACAATTCCTCTTTCTTGTAGATAAATCCTTTGCGTCCGTAGTTGGCCGGTGCAAACGTCTGCGATAGATAGATGGCATCTTTCGGACAAGCCTCCTCGCAAAGTCCACAGAAAATGCAGCGCAACATATTGATCTCATATTTCGCGGCATATTTCTCTTCGCGGTAAAGATTCGCTTCACTGGGCAAACGCTCCGCAGCTTCCATCGTGATGGCTTCGGCCGGGCAAGCCACGGCACAAAGTCCGCAGGCCGTACAATTCTCGCGTCCTTCCGCATCACGGTTCAAAACATGCAACCCGCGAAATACCGGGGAGAAGGGACGCTTCTCTTCCGGGTACTCAATGGTTGCTTTCTTTCGAAACAGGTGCTTTAAGGTGGTTGCCATGCCCTTGGCAATACTCCAGAGATACAAGCTCTCCAGGAACGTCATCGGGCGCCGGTCTACCGTTTTGGCACGATCTGTTAGTTGCATAGAATTCAATTCAGTTTAGGTTCAGTTATTCAACCATAAGGTGAGGGCCGCCGTGAGCAACATGTTCACGAGTGCCAGGGGAATCAGTTTTTTCCAACCTAGGTTCATCAATTGGTCGTAGCGGAAGCGCGGGATCGTCCACCGGATCCAAATGAATACGAACAGGAAGAACAGCACCTTGGCCATCAACACCGCAAAACTCATGGCCGAAAACAACAGGGGTGATAGACCCCAGGTCGATTCGTTCACGAACGGAATGTCGTATCCGCCAAAATACAAGGTGGCCATCACCGCACTGCTGATGAACATGTTGATGTACTCGGCAAACAGATAGAAACCGAGCTTCATGGAGGAATACTCTTGGTGATATCCAAAATTCAACTCATTCTCCGCCTCCGGCAGATCGAAAGGCGTGCGGTTGCATTCCGCCAAGGCGCAAACAAAGAAGATGATGAATCCCAATGGCTGATAGAAAATATGCCAGCCATGCTCAATCTGATGCGATACGATGGCACTCATTTTCAAGGAGCCAGTCATTAATAGTACCGCGATCAGGGCCAGTCCCATCGGCAGTTCATACGATACCATTTGGGAAGCACCGCGAATGGCCGCCATCAAAGAGAATTTGTTGTTGGAGGACCAACCGCCGATCATAATGCCGTATACACCGACACTCACGATTCCGAATACCACCAGGATGCCCATATCGACATCGGCTACTTGCAGGGCTATGTTGGTAGTCCCATCCACGTAACTGGCACCCCAAGGAATCACGGTGCTGGTGATCAGCGCAGTGATCATGGCCAGGGCCGGACCGAGAATGAACAGGAAACGGTTCGAGGTCAATGGAATGATCTCTTCTTTGAAAAATAATTTTCCTCCATCTGCCAGGGGCTGGAACAATCCGAACGGACCCGCCCGGTTCGGACCGCGCCGATCTTGCAACCAGGCCGCTACTTTTCGCTCGGCATAGGTGGTATACATGGCGATGAAAAAAGAAAGTCCGATGATCGTGGCGATCAGCGCTACTTTCTCAATAATGAACCAAATATCGATGGCCAGCATATTCATGTCTTGGCTTATTTTTTAAAGGTTTCACTGGTGGCGGCACCGGGCAAGGCACTGATGTCGACTCGATTCACTTCACTGACCGAATGGATGTCCATCAATAGTTTTGGATCACGTCCATCCATTACGGCCGGCAGGGTTTCATGCGGCTTTTGCAATCCCGTGTAATGTCCTTGTGCGATCACCGAATGGCGGTTGATGTTGGTCGGGCCTTCGATCACCCAATCACTTGCTTTTTTCTTGTCGAAACGGCAGGTATTGCAGATCCAGCCGGGCTTGCCGTCGTATGACTTTACCTCTCCCCACTCATCCTTGCGAGCGGTTACGCGCAACACTTCGTCGCCGCGTTGCCAGAGGGTAACCTTGCCACAGCATTGATCGCAATCGCGGTGTGCTTCGACGGGCTTGGTGAACCAAACGCGGTTCTTGAAACGGAATGTTTTGTCGGTCAGCGCACCTACCGGACAAACATCGATCATGTTGCCGCAAAAATTATTATCGATGGCCTTGGAGATGTGGGTGGAGATGTTGGCATGATCGCCGCGATCGACTACGCCGTGCACGCGACTGTCGGTGAGCTGATCGGCCACATAGGTACAACGATAGCACAGAATGCAACGATTCATGTGCAGTTGGATGTATGGTCCGATGTCTTCCGGCTCAAAAGTCCGACGCTTAAATTCAAAGCGCGTTCCTTCCTTGCCGTGCTCGTAACCGAGGTCCTGTAAGTGACATTCACCGGCTTGGTCGCAAACCGGACAATCGAGCGGATGATTCACCAATAAAAATTCGACCACCCCGGCGCGGGCATCTTGTACGCGATCGCTCGTGATGTTTTTCACCACCATGCCATCCATGACCCCGGTACGACAGGAGGCGACGAGTTTGGGCATGGGACGGGGATCGGCTGCAGAACCCGCCGCTACTTCCACCAAACACGTGCGGCATTTACCGCCACTTCCTTCCAGTTTGCTGTAATAGCACATGGCAGGCGGCGTCACATCGCCCCCGATCTGACGGGCAGCTTGCAAAATGGTCGTACCCGGAGCCACTTCGACGGTGATGTTGTCGATGGTGACTTTCAGATTCGCGGGTTTATTCGTTTGTTCAGCCATAGTCATTTCATTAAGCGGTCAATACCAGCGGATCGGCATAATGGGCCAATCCGTAATTGCGTGTTTGCGCCTCCTCGGGGTGATTCACGTGCCATTCGAATTCATCGCGGAAGTGACGGATCGCCGCAGCTACGGGCCATGCGGCCGCATCGCCCAACGGACAGATCGTGTTGCCCTCGATCTTTCGTTGAATATCCCACAGCAGATCGATGTCACTCATCTTTCCTTTACCGGTTTCGATGTTCAAAAGGATTTTCTCCATCCAACCGGTTCCTTCGCGACAAGGCGAACATTGTCCGCAACTCTCGTGGCGATAGAATCGAGCCAATGTATACGTATGACGAACCACGCATTGACGATCGTCCATCACGATGAATCCGCCCGATCCCATCATAGAACCACTGGCAAATCCTCCGTCGGCCAAGCTCTCGTAATTCATCAATCGGGTTTCACCTTTGGCCGTCTTCAACAATAAGTTCGCAGGCAGAATGGGAACGGATGATCCACCCGGAATGCAGGCTTTGAGTTTGCGTCCGTTTGGAATGCCGCCACAATATTCATCGCTGTAGATGAATTCTTCCACGGAGATGGTCATATCAATCTCATAGACACCGGGCTTGTTGATGTTGCCACAAGCAGAGATGAGTTTGGTGCCCGTCGATTTACCGATTCCGATCTTGGCATACTCCTCACCCCCTTCGTTGATGATGGGAACAACGGCCGCGATTGTCTCCACATTGTTGACAACCGTTGGACAACCCCACAATCCTTTCACGGCCGGGAACGGCGGCTTGATGCGGGGATTGCCGCGCTTTCCTTCCAATGATTCGAGCAGCGCTGTTTCTTCTCCGCAGATATAAGCACCGGCTCCACGTTGCACATGAATGTCGCAATCAAATCCGCTACCGAGAATATTCTTTCCCAGCCATCCGTTGTGACGGGCTTCCGCAATCGCTTGTTCGAGAATGTCTACAATCCAAGCATATTCGCCGCGGATGTAGATGTAGGAAGTAGTAGAACCCAGCGCATAGGATGACGTGATCATTCCTTCAATCAGCAAATGCGGAATGAATTCCATCAGGTACCGGTCTTTGAACGTACCGGGTTCGGATTCATCGGCGTTGACCACCAGGTAACGGGGTACGCCTTCGGGCTTGGCCAAGAAACTCCACTTCAAACCAGCGGGGAATCCGGCACCGCCTCGACCGCGCAAGCCACTTTTCTTCACTTCGTCGGTGACCTGATCCGGGCTCATGGATTTGAGCGCCTTTTCCACGCTTCGGTAACCTCCTTCACGACGGTATACCTCGTAGAGACGAATGTTCTCTACGTGCGCTTTATCGAGTAATAGTTTTCTTCCCATGCGGTTACTTTCTGCTTTCAGCAATGATCTGATCCACTTTGTCGCGGGTCAGGTGTTCACGATAATGTTTGCCCATCTGCATCATAGGTGCATAGCCACAAGCACCCAAACACTCCACTGTTTTCAGTGTGAAGAGTCCGTCGGTAGTGGTTTGACCCGGACGAATGCCCAATTTCTCCCAAACGTATTCGATGATCTCATCGCTCCCATTCAGCATACAAGGACCGGTCTGGCAAACTTCAAATACATGCTTGCCCACAGGTTGCAGGTTGTACATGGAGTAAAAGGTAGCGACCTCGTAGACTTCGATGGGACTCAATTGCAAGAGCGAAGCAACGTAATCGAGTGTCTCGGTGCTGAGCCAGCCGCCGAATTGCTCTTGAGCAAGATGCAAAACAGGCAACAACGCACTCTTTTGTTTCCCTTCGGGATAGCGCGCCACCAGTCGTTTTACTTCGGCAAGGGCGGTTTCTGAAAATTGAACAGGCATGTTGTTATTATTCGTTGATTAGGCATCCAGTTCTCCGGCGATCAAATTGAGGCTACTCATAGTCATGATCGCATCGCTGAGCATGGATCCCTTGATCAGTTCTTCGTAAGCTTGGTAATACACGAAACAGGGACGACGGAAATGCAACCGGTACGGGGTACGTCCGCCATCGCTAATTAGATAGAATCCCAATTCCCCGTTTCCACCTTCCACGGCCTGATACACTTCACCTTTCGGGATCTCGGTCTCGCCCATCACAATTTTGAAGTGATAGATGAGGGCTTCCATCTTCGTGTACACATCGGCTTTGGCGGGCAGGTAATAAGCCGGCGCATCGGCGTGATAGACCTCGGCTTCTTTTCCTTTGAAGTCTTGCACTTTTCGGTAGGCTTGATCGATGATGCTCAGACTTTCCCACATTTCGCGTTGACGAACCAGCCAACGATCGTAGTTGTCGCCGGTGGTGCCCACGGGAATATTGAATTGAAAATCTTCATAGCTGGAATAGGGTTGTTGCACACGCAGGTCATAATCGACACCGGCTGCGCGCAGGTTGGGTCCGGTAAATCCATAATTCAGCGCGCGTTCGGCGGAGATACCGCCGGTACCCTGGGTGCGATCCATGAAAATGCGGTTGCGAATGAACAGGTCTTCGAATTCCTGCAACACTTTTGGATATTCTTTCAAGAACTTCTCGATCTTCTCAAATGCCGTGTTGCTGAAGTTGCGTTCAAATCCGCCGATACGTCCCATGTTGGTGGTGAGACGGGCCCCACACACTTCCTCGTAGATCTCGTAGATGAGCTCGCGGTATTGCATCACGTAGAGGAATCCGGTGTAGGCACCGGCATCTACGCCTACGATTGAATTGCAGATCAGGTGATCGGAGATACGGGCCAGCTCCATGATGATCACACGCAGGTAATCGACTCGCTTGGGGGTTTGTACACCCAACAATTTCTCACAGGTCAGGTGCCAACCCATGTTGTTGATGGGCGATGAACAATAGTTGAGTCGGTCGGTGAGGGTGGTGATTTGATAGAGCGGTCGACGTTCCGCCAATTTTTCAAAGGCGCGGTGAATGTAGCCGATGGTCTGTTCGGTGGACACCACGCGTTCGCCATCCAACTCCAGGATGTTCTGCATCACGCCGTGGGTGGCGGGGTGCGTGGGACCCAGGTTGAGGGTGGTGGTCGTCTTTTCGATGCTTCCTTCCGGAAGTCTGATGTGTTGTTCGTTCATAGCGATCCTGCTTAGCCGCGACCGAACATCGCGTCGTCTTTATCGATCCGGGTTTGATCCTCCAGCGGAAATTCTTTCCGCAAGGGGAAATAATCCATTTCTTCTACGTTCAAAATGCGTTTCAGGTTGGGGTGACCTACGAAATTCACGCCATAGAAATCAAAGGTTTCCCGCTCCATCCAATTCGCCGTAGCAAACAATCCCGTCGCGGTATACACATCGGGCGTTTGAATATCCGTAAACACCTTGAAGCGGATGCGGTGTTTGGCCGACAGGTTGTGCAGGTGATAAACCACCGCCAGTTCACGTCCGGCTTGATCGGGATAATGCACTCCGGTTAGATCCGTGAGAAATCGGTATTGCAAATGCACATCGTCGAAAAGGAAATTCAGGACTTTGAGGTTGAGCTCCTTGGGCGCTTCGAATGTCAGCATGCCATACGGCTCCTCAAACGAGTGAACCTGATCGCCGAATTTCTCGACCAGTCGTTGTTGTACGTATTCGTTGGACAGATTCATGTTCATCATTTATTGGATGCCATAGCTTTCCAGCAATCCACGGTATTGTTCGCTTTCACGTCGACGGATGCTCTCTTTTTCCACCAGATCTTGAATGCGCATCACTCCATCGATGATGGCCTCGGGACGGGGCGGGCAACCCGGCACATACACATCTACCGGAATAACCTGATCGATGCCTTGTAGAACCGAGTAGGTATCAAAAATTCCCCCGCTGCTGGCGCAGGCGCCAACGGCGATTACCCAACGGGGTTCGGCCATTTGCAGGTATACTTGCTTCACCACCGGTCCCATTTTCTTGGCAATGGTACCCATCACCATCAGCAGGTCGCACTGACGGGGCGAGAAGCCCACGCGTTCGGAACCAAAACGAGACAGATCGTAGTGAGAGCCCATGGTGGCCATGAACTCGATTCCACAACAAGAGGTGGCGAATGGCAAAGGCCAGATGGAATTCTTACGGGCCAATCCGACGACTTTACTGAGGGAGGTGGCAAAGAAACCATCGCCCATGTGTCCATCGGGTAAATCAGCGATGCTGATATCCGCTTCAAGCGGCTTCTGGATCAGGTTGTACGAGACGGGGCGAGACATATTCCCAACGATTTATAGTGATGATGTCGGCTTATAGTCCGACATCGATTATTCTTCCCAATTCAAAGCTCCCTTGCGAATGATGTATATGAATCCACAAAGGAAAAATCCGACGAATAACAGGACGGCCCAAAATCCTTCCCATCCCAGTTCACGAAAATTGACCGCGTAGGGATAGAAGAAGATCACCTCTACATCGAACAGCACAAACAGGATGGCGGTCAGAAAATACTTGATGGCCATCGGCTGACGGGCATCTCCATGGGTTTCGATTCCGGAAGCGAAGTTTTGCAGTTTGTCGCTGGTACGGCGTTTGGGTCCCAGCCAATGTGTGGCCGCCGTCAAAAAGGCAACCAAGCCGACCGCGATCAACACTTGTAGTGCAAGTGGAAAGTAGGTCACCGTGGTGTCGGCGGGCTGCTGCAAAAGGAATAAAGTCATAGGTCTTGAATCGGCCGCAAAAATACGATGGCAGGAGGAATAATTCAGCTAAAAATGAACGGAAAAGCGATTCGATAATGCACAAAAAAAGACCCGGGAAATTCCCGGGTCAAATCAAGTTGTGGTCAGGGCTTTCGGGCCTCATTTCGGACGGGTGGCGTACCCGGGGCCGTAGGTGTTCCGGATCTGGGAGCCGGAGCTGCCGATTTTTCGATCTGATCGATGTACCCTTGAATGGTTGGGGCGTTGGCCGGGTCGATGACCAGCCATTTCCTGAAGTAGACCAAGGCCTGATCGCGGTCGCGGGCATCGTTGATGTAGTAAGCCGCTAGGTAACGCACGGAGCTGATGTACTGCTTGCGAAATTTCACCGTATCGGTGGCGCTGAATTCATTCAATCGAAGTGCATCGGGAACCGCAATGCTGTCTTTACGCACGGTATCGATGGCCATGGCGTTGTTGAACGACCACTCATAGCCATAGACCTGCTGGGGGTATTTCTGGATCAGGGTCTGGGCGGCTTCGCGAGACTTATCGTTCCGTCCACCGAAATAATAAGCCAAAGTCAGATCGAAATAATCATTGATGGACGGCTTGGGCTTGATGGCCAGGATCTGCTCGATGATGGCCGCTTCCTTGTCGCGGATCTTATTCTCTTTGAAATAAGTCTGTCCTTGCTTGAGGAATTCAATTTTGGACGTGATCACCGTATCCAAAGCAGCACCGGTGATGTAATTGTTGTAGATCTCCTCTTTATCGCCACCGGTCTTCGAAAGGATATCGGCACGAAGCTTGTGATCGAATGAGATATAATCATCCGCGGTCTTGCGGGCAAAGAAAGCATCGCTGCTTTTCTTGGCGCTTGCGAAATCACCGAGGGCGCCTCCATTATCACCGCGCTTGGCGGCAACCAGTCCGCGCTGGTAATAAGCATCGGCCAACAAACGGAATGCCTTGGGCTTCGCCTTGGCGCCCATTTCCTCGATGAGTTTTTCCGTTTTTTTGATCGCGCAATCGTAATCGGCTTTCTTCCAGCAAAGCTGTGCATACAAGAACTCATCTTGTTGCTCCTTGACCGGCTTACTGGCAATGTACTTGTTGAGTTGCTCCTCGGCTTCGGTCAATTTCAACCGATAGAGGTAGTAATAATACAGATCGTAGTAGGCCGCTGAATAGCCGGGGTTCTTGACGACGGCTTTATCCAGCAATGTTTTTTGAAGCTCATAGTCTTGCGCTTTTTCCGCCATGCGAGACCGGCGCAGGTAAGCGGCACCATGTGTCGAATCGAGCTCAATGGCTTTTGAATAGCTTATGTATGCCTGGTTACCGCCTTCACCGGGATTGGCTTTGCGATGCAGGTTTCCGAGCAATACCCACATTTCGGGGCTTTTGGGCGATTTGGTGGTAGCGTCTTCGAGCAACCGAACGCCCCAGGCATGATCGGCCTTGTCGGCATCGTGAAGCGCCCGACCGATTGCGTAAGCAATCAATGGATTGTCTCCTTTTCGGTCGCGGGAGGCCACCAACGCCGCATCAAACAATTGACGGGCCTGGTCGGGTTGGTTGGAAAGCAATTCTACATGACCCATGCCCACTTTTACCAAGGGGGCTTCACCGGTGGCAGTCAATCCCGCTGCGTATATTTTACGGGCTTGCTCCAAACGAACACTCGGACTTTCATCGGTTTCCAAATGAGCCTGACCGAGCCAATAGATCACTTCTGGATTGTTGGGTGCAGCGGCCAGCATCTTTTCAAAATGAGCCACGGCAGAAGCCGGACGCATGGCATGTAAATGGTGCTTTCCTTCATCCAGCGTTTGGGCAGATGCAGACGGCATCCAGATAGAAAGGGGCAGTAATAGGGCCAGAATCGATCGCTTCATACACATCAAGTTGAGGGGTGTAAATATATTGATTTGATCAGTCTTTTAATTGCACACGACGGAAGCCAAAATCTTTTAACAAAGGCGCCAGATAAGCTCGTTTAAAGATGAGCTGACCCACCTCTGAACCCATGAAGCGAGCCAGGCCGGTACCCAATCCCGCGTGTTTTTCTTTCAGGATGTAGGTGATGTCGCGCGTGAGTGGATACAAACTGGTGAATACATTCACCTGATCGGGTTTCGAAGTGTAATCGGGGAATTTGTCGTTGGCCACTCGGAGGATTTGTACTCGTTTCTGCCATGCACGCTGGGCGGAATCTTCGTGATTTCCAATCCAGCTCACGCCGACAAACCCGATAACATCCGGATGTTCGGCTACGTATTCAATAACAGCTTGACTGGTTCGGGCGGCCATGAGTTGGGTTGAAGGGGTTTCGCCCCTCAATACTGAATCGATGAGAAAACGTACCGTAGAGGTTGCTTTGAGGCCATCCACCACCGGTATTAAAGTATTATTAAATTTTCCGGATAGCAGTTGTTTAAGCTCATTTCGACTCCACACCAACTTGCGTTGGCTGGGATGCGCAATGACGGCGATCCCATCGCGGGCAACGGCTCTGCTCTTCTCAAACCCACCCACCGAATCGGTCAGCCATTTCTCTTCTTGCAAATTGGGCCTTCGGGTAACGATCACCATTCGAATGCTATCGGTAAACAAATCCTTGAAACAATCCGCCTCCGGTTTGTACTGCACTTGTATATGCGTCTCGGGATGTTGCGAGTGATAGACTTGAAGCAACTCATCGACGATGGGTTGAAAACTCTCATCCGCACTGATCCAAACCGATCCTTTTTCCGGCGTATCCGTAGGTTTCTCCACGGAACGAGCCGAACCACAAGCGACGAGCCCCATCAAGAAGATGATCCAGATCGAGCGGCTCATGCTTCCTGTGATTTACGTCGGCCACGGATTACGCGCCAGGTGGCATAGATCAGGCAAAGTCCGCCGAACATCCAATCGGTACTATCCAGTTCGCCCAAGTGCTTATTGACGGGCAGGTTGGGAAACTGACCACGCAGTAAAAAGAAAAGACCCAGCAACCCGATCACTGCGCCCATGATGTAATCGATCGTGGCGCGTAGGTCGAAGCGGGATCTGGGACTTTCCGAGTTCATGTCAGACATAAGGCCGATTTAGGCCGGGCAAATTAGCCAATTTTCTCAGGAGCCGGTGCTAAGAAAAGTTACAGGCAACACATATTGTACCGCTACCCGCTGACCGTTCTGCGAACCGGGGATCCAGCGAGGCATTCGCTTGCAGACCCTCAATACCTCTCGATCGAATTCGGCACCCCCGCTGGACTCAATGATCCAACCATCGACCCGACCATCGGGCAGTACGGTAAAACGTACGCGCACCATTCGACG
>DFST01000045.1:0-19934 GCA_002378975.1 Chitinophagaceae bacterium UBA3430 | reverse complement strand
GGTTTGAATGGGTTCAATGGGACCCAGAGGACGAACAATATTACCGGGATCTTTCCCGACTCGAGTGATCGTGGAAATGGCAGCTTTAGTCAGATCCGTATTAGGAGGCATGGGATCCTTGACGTGTGATTTGATGTCAATCGTGCTGGTGAACTTTTGGGTAGCAATGTCCGGTTGGGCAGGTTTTACTGCTTTTATGGATTGCTTGGGTGGTTCTGGTTCGGGCACTTTCACTTCGACCGCGGTGATCTTCATCCAGGTGCGATCCTCTGTCGAAGTGGATTTGTTTTCATTGTGGCTGGCCCGGAAGTTCATCCAAAAACAGAATCCGAGTAAGGCGGAAAGCATGATACCGAGGGCGAGGCCCATTCGGTTTGAATAATCGCGTCGAAGTTCATAAGCGCCATACGATTTGTTGCGTCCCTCGAACACCAGTTCGAGCATGGAGGCCTTGTTTTGGTGTTGTCTCATGGTGATGGTTTTTTGATGGGATGCGGGTCCGAGAAAGATTGCACAGCTAGGCATTGAAATTTTCCGAAGCCGGCCGAAAACGTACCTTTGGACGGATCCATTTGTATTGGATCCTTACCGTCTTTTTCAGCATGAGCAAACCCAGTTTACCTGCAGGCACGCGCGATTTTGGTCCGGATGTAGTACGCAAACGCAGTTACATCCTCGATACGATCCGTTCGGTGTTTCAGACCTATGGCTATCAGCCCTTGGAAACGCCCGCTTTTGAAAACTTGGAGACCTTAATGGGCAAGTACGGCGAAGAAGGAGACAAACTGATCTTTAAGATCCTCAACAACGGCCTTGATAATCCCGAAAAAGAAGGAAAGACCCGTGCCGCATTCGATCGTGTTATTGAAGGCAAGAACAGCACCGAGATCACGGAACGTGCCTTAAAATACGACCTCACCATTCCCTTTGCGCGCTATGTGGCCATGAATCAGGGCCAACTCACTTTCCCTTTCAAACGGTATCAGATCCAACCCGTATGGCGGGCCGATCGTCCACAACGTGGTCGCTACCGTGAATTTTATCAATGCGATGCCGACGTGGTGGGCAGTCGTTCGCTCACCTACGAAGCCGAGCTCGCCTGTTTGTATCACGAGGTGTTGACCCGACTGGGCCTTACCGGATATCGGTTGCAGGTCAACCACCGATCGATCTTACTCGCCCTGGCCGAACGCTGCGGCAACATCGATTGGTTGATTCCCATTACGGTTGCCATTGACAAACTAGACAAGATCGGGATCGAAAAAGTAAAAGCAGAACTCCAGCAACGGGGATTGCCGGAGTTGGCAATCGATGTAGTAGAGAAATATTTATCCATTCAAGGGGATGTTGAAGCGGTATTGAACGGATTGTCGGATTTGATCGGTGCTATCCCGGCCGGCGCAACCGGCATTGCAGCCATTCGGGAATGGATGGGTTATTTGGGCGACCAATCGGTGCAGTTTTCGATCGATCCAACGCTGGCACGCGGACTGAACTATTATACCGGTATGATCTTTGAGGTGAAAGCGCCCGAGTCGGTGCAGATCGGAAGCATTGGCGGAGGGGGTCGATACGATGATCTGACCGGCCTCTTTGGCGTTCCGGGCATTCCGGGCGTGGGGATATCCTTTGGGGTAGACCGGATCTACGATGTGCTGGAGGTGCTGGACTTGTTTCCAGCCGACATCGCTCAACCCCCGCGAATCTTGTTCTTTAACCTCGGAATAACGGAAGCAAAGGTTACTTTCGCCCTCCTGCAGGTATTAAGAAAAAAAGGGATCGCCGCCGACATGTATCCGGAAGCTGTGAAATTCGACAAGCAATTCAAATACGCGGAAAAACGCGGAATTCCTTTCGTGGGCATTTTAGGTGAAACCGAACGGCTGAACGGAACCATCCAACTAAAGAACCTACAGAACGGACAACAATCAACTCTAACGCACGCCGAACTCCTGAACGCCGAACTCTGAACACAGAAATCTGAATTTTGAACTATAAAAACCCAATCATGAAACGCTCCCTCCCCTACCTCGGCCTATTAGCCTTGGTCTTGGTGACCTTCAGCTCCTGCTCCAAAAAGCCGGATGCACCCATTCCAGCCAACGCAGCGATCGTGCTGCACATCAATGGCGAAAGCTTAAGTGAAAAACTGCCTTGGTCTGAACTCAAAGAAAGCCAGTGGTTCAAAATGGCCGCCGAAGAGGCAGATGGCGATTCCTTGGGTAAAGTCTTAATGAACGACCCCGGACAATCGGGCATCGACATCAAATCGGATGCCTGGGTTTATGTAGCCAATCGGGGAAAAGGGGCTTATTCCGCATTTAGCTGCAAGCTTTCCGATGCGAAAAAATTTGAGTCCTTGATCAAAAACGCCAGTACGGATGTCAAGATCCAGCAAAAGGAATCCATTTCTTATATCGGAGAAGGAAGTGTGCTGGTTTCCTGGAATAATAGCCGGCTGTTGGTACTGGGCGATGCGTCCGATTTCAATAAAGCACTAAACGGACAAGAAAACGAATACGATGAATACAGTGATACCCAAAGCTCCGAAGGCTACGGAACCGACAGTCTGTTGGCCATTGCACAGGAACTGTATGCACTGAAGTCCAGCAACCAATTGGGCAACAACGATAAGTTCGCCGACCTGATCAAAACAAAAGGCGATGTACATTTCTGGGTCAACGCGGGAAGCATGTACGGCAATACCCTCGCTGGCAGTCTGCTTTCCTTCTCGAAGCTGAGTACTTTATTGGAAGGAAATATTGCGACCGGCACCATCGCTTTCAATGATGGCACGATCCAGATCGATTCAAAGAACTATGTAGGCAAGGAATTAGAAGCCCTTTATAAAAAATATCAGTCCTCCAATTTCGACACCGACATGCTGAAGAACCTGCCGGCCGGCGAAGTGAATCTGGCTATGGGCATGAACTATCCACCCGATGGATTGAAAGCGTTTTTGTCGCTGTTGGGCGTAGATGGACTGGTAAACACTTTCATGCAAGAAGCCGGGTTCAGCGTGGATGAATTCATCAAGGCCAATACCGGGAACTTGTTCTTTGCACTCAGTGATTTCAAGATCGCCAAAGAAGAAAAGACCATTGATGGATTTGGTGACGAACCCTATACGTACACCACCACCGAGCCTTCCGGTAAATTACTCTTCGGTACAGAGATCAATGAGCGAACCGCCTTCCAGAAAATGATGGATGTGGCCAAGCAATTGCTGATCGATAAAGGAGGCATGGATGATGAAGCCCTGTCCAAGATTCCCTATCAAATCAAGGATAAATGGTTCCTCTCCGGAAACGACAGCAACCAATTGCAGGACTATGGCTCTAAAAAAACCGATCACTCCTTCATCGACCTGATCAAGGGGCATCCGATCGGGATGTACGTCAACATCGTCTCTTTCATCAAAGGATCTATGGCGGAAATCGGCGATGAACCCATGACCAAAAACATCGCTGAACTTTCGATCAAATTCTGGAAAGACATCATCCTAACGGGTGGGGAATTTGAAGACGGTGCTTCTGTTAGTCACCTGAGCCTTCGCTTAGGCGATGAAAAGACCAACAGTTTGAAGTCGTTGAACCAATATGTCGGAAAGATCGCCAAAATGGCGCAAGAAGATGAAGATCGTCGTCGGGCTGAATGGGAAACAGAGTATCCAGCAGTCGTTGACTCTGTGGCGGTTCCGCTCGATTAATTAAAACATGCTATTATTACCACAGCTTCGGAATCGAGGCTGTGGTTTTTTTATCTCACTATCCATGCTCCACATCGATCGCATACGACCTACCTACTTCGAAGAATCGGCTTGCGCCCATTCCGAGGTATGGTTGCAACGCGTCAACGTGGAACCGGGTGAGCGCATTCAGATCCAAGCGCCCTCCGGAAGCGGTAAAACCTCCCTGACACATTTCTTATACGGCATGCGCCGGGAATACGTGGGCAGCATTCAATTCGATTCGGTTGAATTAAAGCACATGAACCCCGATCAACTGGCCGATCTCCGTCTGGAGAAACTCAGCGTAGTATTCCAAGACCTGCGGCTCTTCCTGGAGTCTACCCTGCGGGAGAACTTCGAGATCAAACGACAACTCACGGATTTCCATCCGGCCACCTGCATCGAAGAATGGGCGAAACGCCTAGGGATCGGCCATCGGCTCGATACACCCGCCCGACTTTGCTCCTATGGAGAACAACAACGCGCTTCCATCATTCGGGGATTGTTGCAACCATTCAAATGGATCTTGCTCGATGAACCGTTCAGTCATTTGGATGATGCCAACGCGCGCAAAGCCATGGACCTGATCCTGGAAGAGTCCGAAAAACAAGGGGCTGCAATCTTATTGGCCGATTTGGAGATCGTTCCACATTATCCGCAAACCCGATTACTTCGATTGTGAGCATGAAACGCCCCTCTTTTCATATCATTCGCCCCCTGCTGCTCACCGGCGCCCGCTCCTCATCGCGGTGGTTTTCCTACATCGGACTGGGCATCGGCGTACTACTGCTTTTACTGGCCCAGCAATTATACATCGACATCCAGGCACTGGTCAAACAAACCAGCATTCGAAAAAATGGATTCGATTACATCTCCATTACCAAGCAGATCACCAACGAAAACATGGGTCGAGACAATCGGTTCAGTCCCACCGATCTCGACTCGTTGCGCCAGCAATCGTTCATTCAAGGGGCCGCCCCGCTCACTTCCAATCGCTTTGAAGTCGTCGCGACGGCCGGCGATCAGATCCCCTTCGCCTCCGATATTTTTCTGGAAGCGCTGGACAATGAATTCATCGATACCGTACCGCCCGGATTTGATTGGCAACCCGGACAAGCAACGGTACCCCTAATCTTCTCCTCCGATTTTCTGGAGATGTACAATGTATTTGCACCGAGTTATGGATTGCCTCAGCTTTCCATGGAAACTGCTTCCAATGTGGTGATCGGATTGCGTTGTGAAGGACAAAAAGGAGGAGCCACATTTCGTGCACAGATCGTTGCTTTTTCCGATCGCATCAACTCGTTGCTGGCTCCCAAAGAATTTCTGGATTGGGCCAATCTGGAATTTGAAGGACTTCCCTCGGCGAATGCCTCCCGGGTCTATTTGAAAACCACCGACGCCAACAATCCCGATCTGCTACAACACCTAACCCAAAAAAGCTATCGTGTTAACAAGGAAAAGACCGCTTTTGGTCGTTCCAAACAGATCTTACAAGGCGTAATCGCCGGTCTCGGCATATTTGGCGTATTGGTGGTGGCCCTAGCCTTGCTTTTATTTTCCTTCTATTTACAGTTGATGGTGGCTCGCAGCCGCGACAATCTTCAATTGCTGCTGACAATCGGCTATCGACCCGATTGGCTCAGCAAGCAAGTAGCCCGTCGCTTTATTCCCGTATACCTCGCAGTTGTATCCGCAGCGTTGGCGGCAACTCAACTCATGCAATACGGATTTCATCAATTCGTGATGTACAACCGTCCCGAGCTCTCCTCTTTATTGCACCCCAGCGTGTGGGTAACAGCGATCGTATTGACGGGGCTTTCCATCTTCACCAACATGCGGATGGTGCGTAAATTATTGTACGGACTTTCTTGATCAGCAGCGTTCGTAGATGACCGAGGCGCCTTGTCCGACTCCCACACACATCGTAGCCAATCCATAGCGCTTTTCCGATCGATGCATTTCATGCAGCAACGTCGCTGACAAACGTACACCGCTGCATCCCAAGGGATGTCCGAGCGCGATGGCCCCTCCATTCACATTTACAATCTCCGGGTTCAAGCCCAGATCATGGATGCAAGCCAGCGCTTGGGAAGCAAATGCCTCGTTGAGTTCAATCAAGGAGATGTCATTCAGGGTCAGTCCCGCGCGCTTCAATGCTTTTTGGGTGGCTGGTACGGGACCGATTCCCATGATGGCCGGATCTACGCCCGCTACAGCCATGGAAACGATTCGTCCCAGTGGCTGAAGATTAAATTCTTTCAGCGCTTCTTCGCTGGCCAACAGCATCGCGGCAGAACCATCGTTGATGCCCGAGGCGTTCCCGGCGGTAACGGTGCCATCCTTAACGAATGCGGGTTGTAAAGAGGCGAGTTTCTCGGTGGTGGTGTTGCGCGGATGTTCATCATGCGTGAACCAGGTGATCATTCCTTTTTCCACTTGCTCGACGGGCTGGATCTCCTCGGCCCACCGATCGGCTTCTTTGGCAGCGAAATATTTTTGTTGGGAGGAAAAAGCAAAGGCGTCTTGGTCTTCGCGGGAGATCTTCCATTGACGTGCCACGTTTTCAGCCGTTTCACCCATGGTGAATGGCGGATATTGCGCCGCGAGGCGCGGGTTGATGAAGCGCCATCCCAAGGTAGTGTCGAAAAAAGAGGTTTGTCGATCGAATGCTGTGTTTGACTTCCCCATCACGAAAGGGGCACGGGTCATGCTTTCTACGCCGGAGGCGATGATGAGTTCGGCATCGCCGGTAGCGATCTGACGGGCACCATCCATAATGGCTTGCAGTCCGGAGGCACATAGCCGGTTCACGGTGTTTCCGGGAACGGTGACGGGCAGACCGGCCAACAAGGAAGCCATGCGCGCCACATTTCGATTGTCTTCTCCAGCCTGATTGGCCGCTCCGGCGATCACATCTTCGATCCGGGCGGGGTCAACCGACTCATTGCGTTGCAGAAGGGCGCGCAGCACATAGGCGAGCAGATCGTCTGGGCGCCAATGACTCAGGGCACCACCGAATTTCCCGATGGGTGTACGAACAGCATCAACTACGTAGACGGCTTTCATCCTATTGATTTGTTACAAATATCACGGAATCCGTGGAATCGGAGTGGAGGGGGTTATCTTTGCCGCTCATGTTTCCCATCGGACATAACATACGCCATTGCTCACTCGCTGAATTGGAGGAGTATTTCCAGGAGAAAGGCATGCCCAAGTTCCGGGCCAAACAGGTCTATGAATGGATTTGGCAGAAGAAAGCCATGCATTTTGCCGATATGACCAACCTGAGTAAGGAACTGCGTCAACAAATGGGCGAGCAGTTCACGCTACCCGCCTTGCAGGTAGACCAGATACAGGTTTCAGAAGACGGCACCCGCAAATTCAGATTCCGTACCTGGGACGGCCATTTCGTAGAGGGTGTATTGATCCCGACTGAATTGCGCCTGACCGCCTGCGTATCCTCCCAGATTGGCTGTTCGCTCAATTGCAAATTCTGTGCTACGGGCTACATCGACCGCAAACGAAATCTGCAATTCGACGAGATCTACGACGAAGTGGTTTTGATCAATGCCGAGTGTGAAAAGGAATATGGACGCAAGCTCACCAATATTGTGTTCATGGGCATGGGTGAACCTTTGCTGAATTATAAGCAAGTGCTTCGGTCGATTGACCGAATCACGGCTGCCGATGGCATGGCCATGAGCCCACGCCGCATCACCGTATCGACCGCGGGGGTGGCCAAGGGGATCAAACAGTTGGGCGAAGATGGTGTTCGATTCAAATTGGCATTGTCGTTGCATGCCGCCAATGACCGGAAGCGAAACGAGATCATGCCCATCAACGACAGCAACAACATCCAATCGCTGGTCGAGGCCCTCAATGACTTTTATAAGAATACCGGCAACGAAATCACCTTTGAGTATATCCTGTTCCGAAATTTTAATGATTCACTGGCTGATGCGGATGAGCTGATCAAGTTGTATCGGCAGGTACCGGCCGACTTGGTGAATCTAATCGAATACAACCCGATCGATCAGGCCCGGTTTGAGAAGCCGACGGAGCAGAAGGTGGAGGCATTCATGGAATACCTGGGGAAGAACCGGGTTAATGTGCGTTTGCGGCGCAGCCGCGGCCAGGACATCGATGCCGCCTGTGGCCAATTGGCCAATAAGGTCGGTTAAACCTTTCCGTTCGCCCCCTGTCTATCTATGCGTTCGACCGCTTGACGGTCAGACAAAATCAAGTAGTATGAAAAAATCAATGGTATGCACACTGGGACTGCTCTTGGCGTTAACTGGAGTTGGATTTGCCCAGCAGATTCCGGGCCGTCCAGATGCCCCCCAGCCCCCGCCCCGTCATGCGCGAAAAGGCGACCCAGGCCATATGCCTATGAAGGAGCTGAACTTATCGGATGCCCAGAAAGAATCCTTCAAAAAACAACGGAGTGAATTCAAAAAACGTATGGATGCTCTGAAAAAAGAGGAGAACATCACGGTGAAGGAATGGAAATCGCGCATGGAGAACTTGCGCAAGGAGAACCAGACCGCCATGCAAAACCTTCTGACCCCCGAGCAACAGAAAAAAATGAAGGACCTTCGGGAACAAGCAGGTGAAAAGCAGATGCAGGGGATGAAAGAACAGCTGAACCTGACCGAAGAACAAACGAGTCAGCTGAAAAAACAACGGAGTGCCACGCAAAAACAAATGCAGGCCATCCGAGAAAATGCCAGCCTTTCTTCCGAACAGAAAAAAGAAGCGGCAAAAAAACTGATGAAAGAGCAGAAGGAAAGCATGGAGAAACTGCTGACCGAAGAGCAAAAGAAGAAGTTTAAAGAGGTGCGCTCGAATGGTCCCAAAGGTCCGATGCATCGGCGCGGTACGCAGCCACCACCACCGCCATCTTCGGAAGAAGACCGCAAGCGTCCCAAACAAAAAGTTTAATACTCGTTGAAAGCGATTGAATCCCCCGGTTTCGGGGGATTTTTCATTCCCCCTTCGAGAAATTGTATCTTTGTTACATTCCTGTTGTAAAACAGCTACCATGCAAAAAAGAGGTTCCGATCGTTTTTCCAAATTCAACAACCGCAAAGGCGCTGCCAAAAAAGAGCAGATCCGCCAAGACAAGCGGGTTGCCCGAAAAGAAAAAGAGGCATTCTTTGAAGAAAAAAGAGCCCGGCAAACCGGAGCTTCCGCCGGACGCCCTGCCGTCCCGGCTCGTACCGTGGTGGCACAAATGCCGCTCAATAAATTTTTGGCGCATGCCGGCGTGGCTGCCCGCCGCGAAGCCGCAGACCTGATCCGTACGGGTATCGTTGAAATAAACGGGAAAGTAGTCACTGAACCTGGACACAAAATAGCCCCCGGTGATGTCGTGAAATTTAAAGGCAAGGTGGTTCGTCCAACCAGCGAACTGGTCTACATCCTGCTTAACAAGCCCAAAGATCACCTGACTACGCTGCGGGATCCACAGAAACGGAAGACGGTCATGGACATCGTGAAATCAGCCACCCGTGAACGGATCTTTCCAGTAGGGCGGTTGGACCGCAATACCACGGGCGTATTGTTGCTCACCAATGACGGTGATCTTGCACAAGCACTCACCCACCCCAGCAACGAGATCAAAAAGGTTTATCACGCACAGTTGGATAAACCGCTTGAGCGCGCGCATTTCGAGGCCTTACTGAATGGCGTGGAATTGGAAGATGGACTCGCCACGGTCGATGTACTCGCCTATGCCGATCTCAAGGATAAGAGTCAGATCGGCGTCGAGATCCACAGTGGCAAGAACCGCATCGTGCGTCGTTTGTTCGAGCATTTTAAATATGATGTGAAGGGATTGGACCGGGTGGTCTTTGCCGGACTGACCAAAAAGAATGTTGACCGGGGCAAGTGGCGTTTTCTTACTGAAAAAGAAATTCGAGATCTGAAATATTTTGGAAAAGGAAAGTAACATCAACTGGAATCGCGCCCGCGATTGGGTGGTGACTGAACAAGCACACTGGGTGGCCATCGATAAACCATCGGGTGTGTTGTCTGTTCCCGACCGTTTCGGCAAAGAGGAATCCCTCAAAACCTGGCTGATCAAACAATACGGCTCCATTTTTCCCGTGCATCGAATCGATCGGGATACAAGTGGATTGATCATTTTTGCCCGCACACCCGAAGCGCAGCAAGATCTCTCCGCCCAATTCGAACAACGAACCACCGAAAAGTTCTATCTGGGATTTGTAGTAGGTTGTCCGGCCCAAGCTTCCGGCAGCATCGAAGCACCCATCGCCGAACATCCGGCCAAGAATGGCACCATGATCATTCACCGAAATGGCAAACAGGCGCATACGGAATACAGCTTGGTGGATCGGTTCCCAGGATATGCCTTGTTGCAATTCAAGATCCTAACCGGACGTACGCACCAGATCCGCATTCATGCCCGCGAAATGGGGCATCCGATTGTCTGTGACCCGATCTATGGAGATGGACAACCTTTCCTGCTCTCCTCCCTCAAGAAAAAATTTCATCTTTCTAAATACGTAGAATCCGAACGACCCTTACTCGGCCGATTGGGATTGCATGCACATCAATTGAGTTTTCGGGATCTAGATGGAAATTCCATTCAATTGGAAGCGCCCTTGCACAAAGACATGCGAGCGATGATTCAACAATTGCGCAAGCACCGCGGCAGCTGATCAGATCAATTCGATCTTATATCCAATTGGACTATTCTTACGAAGCATAGCCGCTACGCCACAATATTTCTCCAGCGAAAGATCGACCGCCTTTTTTACTTTATCCATATCTGCTGCATCCACATCGATTCGATAAACCAGATCAATCTGCGTAAACACGCGGGGATGCTCTTCGGTTTGCGCTGCTTCTGCCGACACCTCAAATTGACTGAAAGACACCCGCATTTTCACCAGAATATCCACCACATCGATTGCCGAACAGCCGGCGATGCCTGACAGCAACAAGGCTTTTGGGCTCATCCCTTTTTGCAAAGAGCCGTCGATCGAAATGCGTTGTCCGTTCTGTTCACTGATGAATTGGTGGTCGGCCACCCAAGTAGTCAGGGTTTTCATACGATTTGGTGTTTTTGGTCGGTCAAAATATTATCCAGATTCCAACTCAACTTTTTCTCAAAGGCATGGAGCCGCACATGACAATCAGCACGGTCACAGAGCTTACAAGAAAAGGGCATGCATCCATCGGTATGCACAAAGAGTTCGATGGACTCACCGAATTCGGCACGGATCTTTTCCGAGAGCGCATCCACTTCCCGGTGAGCCTCGTGTACATTCAGAAACCAAGGAAGGGTGAGGTGGCAATCGACGTGCAGCTTGGTGCCGTAGCGGATGACACGGAGGTTGTGCAAATCAATCCATCCGGATGGACGATCGCGATTCAACAGATCCACAAATTGCTGCAACAAGGTATGATCGGCTTCATCCATGATGCCGCCGATGGAATGTCGAAGGATTTGATAGCCCGTATAAACAATGTACGCCCCCAGGCCGATTGCCAACACCGGATCAAGCCAATTCCATCCAGTGAAATAAAGTACGATCAATCCGGCCACGATCCCCAACGTGGAGAACGCATCGGTACGAAGATGTTGTCCGCTGGCGATCAGGGCCAGGGAATGATTTTTCTTTCCGGTGCGCAGGCAGTAATGCGCCAATGCAAAATTCATCACCGCGGTTGCGGCGATCAGGGCTATGCCCAAATCGAGTTGATGGATGGGTCCGGGCGATAAGAACTTTTGTATTGATTGATAGAGGATCGTAATGCCCGCCAAGGCAATGAGTGTTCCCTCGATGGCAGCGGATATAAACTCAGCCTTCCCGTGTCCGTAAGGATGTTCTTTGTCTTTGGGTTGTGCCGCGATGTACAGGCTGTATAGTCCGATGAATCCGGCTGTTACATTCACAATGCTTTCAAGCGCATCGGTCAGGATGGAAACGGAATGCGTGGAGAAATAGGCCCAAAATTTGAAAACCAGAATCCCGGTGGAGAAAAGCGCGACGCGCTTTTGTACTTGAAAATTCTGCCATTCGATCTGCATAGTGGGGCCCAACGTTGACCGGATAAATGTAATCAATTCTCATCCTTTACGCCCCATCCGTTCTTTCCAGCGGGCACGCAACCGATCATAGAACTCACGATTCAGCACGGGTGCGTCGTTCAGAGCTTTGTAGGTGAGAAAGATTCCGATCGGCGTCAAGACTGCGGTCGCCAACCACATACCGGTGAATGGCGTGATGGTATCCTCTTTCGCCATTTTCTCTCCGGTGGTACTGGTAAAATAGTAGACCATGAAGAACAGGATCGCAAAGATCAACGGAGTACCCAATCCGCCTTTGCGTATGATCGAACCCAAGGGGGCGCCGACCAAGAACAACACCAGACAGGCCAACGAAAGCACGATCTTTCGATGCCATTCAATGATGTGCTTTCGGTATACGCGCTCCTTGTCGTACATGGCGCCTTTCATCGACTCGGCCCCGATCTTCACGGAGGCTGCTGCATTTTTGGCTAGGCTGTGCACAGACTGTCGGGCCGAATCGGGCAACCAATTCGTAGCGGTCAGGGTTGTTGCCTTCGGCGTCTTGGCTGTATCGAGGTATTTTTTTCCGATTGTATCGTGCAGGGCTGTCAATTGAAGGGTTCGGTACATGTCACGCTCGAATCGATTGCGGTGTTCGGCATTGTCGATTCGCAAGGAGTCAATGGCCTTTTCGAGTTGCCGAAGGCTGTACATGCGCTCGTTGTTCTTATTGACGCTGTCGGCCGTGCGGTTGGTGAACCCAAGGCTGCTCAGGTCGAATTGTTTATTGAATTCTTGAAAGCCGATGCGAACGAACTCGGTGTTCTCCCGTTCATAGTTATTGCCCCGTTCCTGGTAGCGCCACCCGTTTCGCAAACGAAATTCCAGGATCCGTTTGTTGCCGGTGACCCGCATGATGCCTGATTCGGCGACCAGAAAATTATCCTGCAACATATTTCCTTGTTCGTAGATGATAACATCGCGGATGATGCTGTCGGATTCTTTCTGTCCGATTTTGATGGCAAAGCCATTGATCTTATCGTAGAAGACACCTTCCTTGATGTCAAAGGCGGGTTTGGCATAAATGATATCGGCCAGCAGCGTGCGCGACTTCAGGTTGGCGACGGGGATTACGTAATTCGAAAAGATAAATGCGATTATACTGATCAATGCCGTTACCCAAAAAAGCGGACGCATGAAGCGCAGTAGCGAAATGCCGGCCGACTTAATGGCGACCAATTCGAACGACTCGCCCAGGTTGCCGAAGGTCATCAGTGAGGAAAGCAACACGGAGAGTGGCAGCGCCAGGGGCACCAAGACGGCACTTTGATAGAGAATGAATTCGGCGATGACCAGCGGGCCCAATCCTTTGCCGACGAAATCATCGATGTAGAGCCAGAAAAATTGCATCACCAGCACCAGCAACGTGATGAAGAACGTAGCGGCGAATGGCCCTAAGAATGCCTTGATGACGAGTTTGTCGAGTTTCTGGAAAACCATGATCGGAGCCCGGCAAAAATAGAACAATCGGCTGCGGGAAGTCAACCACAGCCGGACAGATCGAAAATATTAACAGGTGCTAGTTGCCGAGTCGGTGGAAAAGGTCCTTGATCTGGTGGTCCCAGAGCAGGGTTTGATCCTTGATGTCTTTTTTCTCGGCGAAATCTTTGATCACCAAAATCGTTTGGTTGGTGATCTCCGATTTATCGATGCGCATCTCAAAATACTCTCCGTCGGGGGCAGACAGCCAGTGGTATCGAATGAATTTATCGGTTTCGCTTTCGATGACCTCCGCTTGTTCCACGGACCCATCCCAGCCAAAATAGAAGATGCCGTCGCGTTCATCGACCTTGTCGGCGAACCATTCAGACAGTCCGGTCGGCGTCGACAGGAATACATAGAGTATAGACGGTGAACAGCGTACCGGGAACTCCAACGTAAAAATTTGTTTGCTCATGCGTATCAGTGAGATTGGGGCAATAATAGATAATAATTGATACTCCCCAAGAAAATAAACGGGTAATTTTCTGGTAAGCGGTTAGCCTGACCGGAATCACCGGCAAACTAGATCCCCCGGGGGCCTCGGTAGTGGAGGGATGCCTGCTTATCTTTGCGTTCCTCTTTATAATTATGTTCAACAGCTTACAGGAACGATTGGAGTCCGCCTTCAAGAATCTGCGCGGACAAGGCCGAATCACCGAATTGAACGTGGCCGCCACGGTCAAAGACATTCGCCGGGCGCTGGTGGATGCCGATGTCAATTTCAAAATCGCCAAGGAATTCACCGATACGGTCAAGGACAAAGCCCTGGGTCTAAAGGTCATGAATGCGATCTCGCCCGGGCAATTGATGGTGAAAATCGTGCAGGATGAACTGACGGCCCTGATGGGTGGTCAGACCGCCGAATTCAATGCCAAAGGCAACCCGGCTGTCATCCTGATCGCTGGTCTACAGGGTAGCGGTAAGACCACCTTCTCGGGCAAACTGGCCCACTACCTAAAAACGCAAAAGAACCTGCAGCCGATGCTGGTAGCGGCCGACGTGTACCGTCCGGCTGCTATGGAACAGCTCCGTGTGTTGGGTGAACAGATCGACGTGCCGGTACATGTGGAACCAGGAAGTCAAGATCCGGTAGGCATCGCCCAGCGGGCGGTGGCGCAGGCCCGCCAGTTGAACCGCAATGTGGTGATCGTCGATACCGCCGGCCGATTGGCCATTGACGAGGTGCTGATGAAGGAAGTAGCCGACATCCGCAACGCCGTTCAGCCGCAGGAGATCCTCTTTGTTGTTGATAGCATGACCGGCCAAGATGCAGTAAACACAGCCAAAGCATTCAACGATCGGTTGGATTTTACCGGCGTCGTGTTGACCAAATTGGATGGAGATACCCGCGGGGGTGCTGCATTGTCTGTTCAGTATACCGTACAAAAACCCATCAAATTCGTAAGTCGGGGAGAGAAGATGGACACCTTGGACGTGTTCCATCCCGACCGGATGGCGCAACGGATTCTGGGTATGGGAGACATCACCTCACTCGTTGAGAAGGCACAAGCGCAATTCGATGAGGCCGAGGCTAAGAAATTGGAATCCAAAATCCGCAAGAATCAATTCGACTTTGCTGATTTCAAGATGCAGATTGAACAGATCAAGAAGATGGGGAACATGAAAGACCTGTTGGGGATGATCCCGGGGGTGGGTGGTAAGATCAAGGACCTGGACATCAGCGACGATGCCTTCAAGGGCATTGAGGCCCTGATCAACTCGATGACCCCGACCGAGCGGGCCAACCCCGACTTGATCGACGCGAACCGGAAGAAACGAATTGCCCGGGGAGCCGGGAAAGACATCCAGGAGCTGAATAATTTCCTCAAACAGTTTGAGGAAATGCGGGCTATGATGAAGAATATGAACAAATTAGGTCGTTTCGGCCCTTCCCAACCCGGCATGCGGTAATCTTTTTTGTTCCTGAAATCCTGACCCTCCGTATATTTGCTCCCCGGTTTCAACCGGTCAATCCTATTTCGTCACGCTGTTAAATTTCTATTTATGTCAGCAAAAATCCGTCTCCAACGGCACGGGTCCAAGAAAAGACCTTTTTACTTCATCGTTGTCGCCGATTCACGCGCACCTCGCGATGGTAAGTTCATCCAAAAGTTAGGCACCTACAATCCCCTCACCGTTCCGGCTACCGTCCAATTGGACCGCCAGAAGGCATTGGAGTGGTTGAACAAAGGCGCTGCCCCCACCGACACTGTCCGTCGCATCCTCAGCTTCAAAGGCGTCCTGTACTTGAAGCATTTGTTGCGCGGTGTAACCATGGGACTTTTTGATGATGCGACCGCCATGCAGAAATTCACTGCCTGGACCGCTGAGCACGAACAACAAATCAAAAAACGTCAGGAAGACGCCTACCGCAAGAAGAAAGCAGCCCGCGTTGCTTCCCGTGTACCGGTAGTTCGCAAGGTAGAAGAGACACCGGCCGCACCGGAGTCTGAAGCACCTGCGGAATAATTTTCCGACCTATAGCACATTAGATCCCGGCTTTGGTCGGGATTTTTTTATGCCCCCCATACGAATAATTCAGAACTTGCATACTCGATGTCGACTTATATACCCATCGGAAAACTGATCGGACCGCACGGATTGCAAGGCGAGCTGCTGCTCCAGCATCAACTGGGCAAACGCAGCACACTTTCCGGCGTAAAGGCCATTTTCATCGAAGACAAAAAAGGACAATTCCTTCCCTGGTTCATTGAAAAAGCGCAAGCCCGCAACGAAGCGGAGACGCTACTCAAAATAGAAGGGATCAGCTCCAAAGAACAGGCACAACAATTGGCCCGTAAAGCCGTCTGGTTGGCCGAAGCAGATTTTGAAAAACAAGCAGCCAAAACTGCCCCCATCAAATTACTGGGTTATCACATCGTAGAAAACGATCAAGACTTAGGTGAGATCCTCGAACTGATCGAGCAACCTCACCAGATCTTATGCCGACTGCAGATCAATGGCAAAGACGTCTACATTCCCCTACACGAAGATTCCCTACAACGAATCGATCACAAAAAATGCATCGTGCAGGTAGAGCTACCGGAAGGACTGCTTGACATTTACTTAAGTTGAACATGGCGGACCCGCATCCGTATATCGCCCATTACGATCTGGATTCTTTTTTTGTATCGGTGGAGATCCGGAACAATCCCGCTCTACAAGGCAAACCTGTACTGGTGGGCGGATACGATCGAGGCGTGGTTGCCGCTTGCAGCTATGAAGCTCGAAAATTCGGGATTCATTCAGCAATGCCAATGAAAAAAGCCCTGCAGCTTTGTCCGCAGGCCATCGTCACCAATCACAGCCGCGATCAATACAGCCACTATTCGCGGTGGGTCACCGACATCATTGCCGACCGGGTGCCGGCCTTTGAAAAAGCCAGCATCGATGAGTTCTATGTCGACCTCAGCGGCATGGATAAATATTTCGGTGTGCAACAATTTGCCCGCGAACTGCGGGAAACCGTGATCCGCGAAACCGGACTGCCCATGTCGGGCGGACTTTCGACCGCGAGATTCATCAGCAAAATGGCTACCAACGAAGCCAAACCCAACGGATTTCTTGAAGTGGAACCCGGCAACGAACAAGCTTTTCTTTGGCCTCTGGGCGTGGGTAAGATCAACGGCGTTGGGCAACAAACCGAATTACAACTCAAGAATTGGGGAATCCGCACTATTGCTGAATTGGCCGCTACACCAATCGAGCTGCTACTAAAACTACTCGGCCAGCACGGCGAATCCCTTTGGCATAAAGCACAGGGCATTGGCTCGGCGACCGTACACACGGATTGGGAGCAAAAAAGCATCAGTCACGAAAACACCTTCTCGGAAGATCAAACAGACCTCGATTTTTTACACCGACAATTGGTACGACTTACCGAAAAAACCGCTTACGAGCTGCGGCAGGAAGAAAAGCTGACCGGCTGCATCACGATCAAGATCCGGTATTCAAATTTCGATACCGTATCGCGCCAAGAGACCATTCCGTACTCCGCCCTGGATGACAATTTGCTGGCGCATGTTACAAAGCTATTTGATGCACTTCGCGAGAAGAACCGGCCGATTCGGTTGCTGGGCGTACGCTTCTCCCATCTCATTCCATTTACGATGCAGATGAGTCTGTTCGAAAATCAACCGCAGAAACTCAAACTCTATCAGGCCATGGATGCCTTGAAAGATCGCTACGGCAGCAGCTCGTTGACCAAAGCAACCAACCTCCCCAAACCCCGAAAGCCGAAGGACGGAACCGCATCTTAAGTATCTTCGTTTACCTCAAACCACACTACCATGTCGAACGCCTGGAAAGCTTATCAAGAACAACATCAGGATCGTTTTCTAAATGAGATGATGGACTTGTTGCGCATCCCGTCCATCAGCGCGAAATCGGAACATCAGTCGGATATGATCCGCTGCGCCGATGCCGTTAAGCAAAGTCTGCTAGCAGCGGGCTGTACGCGTGCCGAGGTGTTACCTACAGCTGGCTATCCGGTTGTCTATGGAGAACGCATCATCGACGCGAGTAAGCCCACCGTGTTGGTCTATGGACACTACGACGTACAACCGGCCGATCCGCTGGAACTATGGCACAGCGGTCCATTCGAACCCGTGATCAAAGACGGTAAGGTATTTGCACGTGGTTCGGCCGACGATAAAGGACAGTTTTACATGCACGTCAAGGCACTGGAAGTGATGGATAAAACGAATACGCTTTGCACCAACATTAAATTCCTCATTGAAGGGGAAGAAGAAGTAGGCTCTCCGAACCTGGGCGCCTTTGTTGCTGCAAATAAAGAATTATTGAAAGCGGATGTAATTCTGATTAGCGATAGTGCGATGCTGAGCATGGAAAATCCCTCGCTCGATACCGGCGTACGCGGCCTGAGTTACATTGAAGTAGAAGTGACTGGCGCCAACCGTGATCTGCACAGCGGCACTTATGGCGGAGCGGTAGCCAACCCCATCACGATCCTGACCCGTATGATCGCCAGTTGTCACGACGAAAACAACCACATCACCATTCCCGGATTTTACGATGATGTAGTGATTGCTACCGACGCGGAACGCGCGTTGATTAACCGAGCACCTTACAATGAGCAAGCCTATAAAGATGAACTAGGGCTGAACGAAGTATGGGGCGAGAAAGGCTACTCTACCTATGAGCGTACTGGACTCCGTCCTACCCTCGAAGTAAATGGCATCTGGGGCGGATACACCGGAGAAGGCGCCAAGACCGTGCTTCCCTCCAAAGCCTATGCCAAGATCTCGGCCCGATTGGTGCCGAATCAATCCTCGGAAAAGATCACGGAGAAACTACTGAACTATTTTCAATCGATCGCCCCCAAATCGGTGACGGTGAAAGCGTCGTTGCATCATGGTGGCGAACCGTACATGACGCCCATCGACAGCAAGGGATACCAAGCCGCGTCCAAGGCCATCGAGACAACGTTTGGCAAAACACCAATTCCGGTTCGTGGTGGTGGCAGCATTCCCATCTGTTCAATCTTGGAGCGTGAGTTGGGCATCAAAATCGTATTCATGGGATTCGGATTGGACAGCGACAATCTGCATAGTCCCAACGAAAAATACAATTTGGAGAATTACTACAAGGGCATCGAAACGATTCCTTATTTCCATAAATATTTTGCAGAGGCCTGATGCATGGAACCCGCACCCCGACTTCGACTGGATAAATATCTCTGGGCGATCCGCTTGTTCAAGACCCGCGCGCTGGCCACCTGGGCCTGCAATCAAGGAAAGGTCAAGTACCAGGAAGATCCGGCCAAGCCCGGCAAGAATGTGCATCTGGGCGATGAATACGAGGTGCGCACGGAGCAAAAACGATGGCGCATCAAGGTTACGGGGCTTTTACAAAATCGCTTGAAGCACGAATTGGCGATCCAGCATTACGTAGACATAACCCCTGAAGAAGAATTGGAGCGGTTGAAATATCAGGCCGCGAGTTTTTATAGTGGCAAACGGCCCAGTAAGATAGGTCGACCTACAAAGAAAGACCGGCGCGAATTGGATGATTTCACCCAAGGGGACGACGAACCAAGTAACTCGTAGTTTACGAAACTTTCAAATTGGGAATCTCCAATGTAACCACAGTCCCTTTTCCCAATTCGCTATGCAGCGTAACTGTTCCTTTCAAGATGTCTGCATATCGCTTAACCAAAGTAAGTCCAAGCCCGGTGCCTTGTATTTGATTCACATTGGACCCGCGAGAAAAATTAGAAAAGAGATGTGGAAGGTCCTCCGGCGGTATACCCATCCCATAATCTTTTACCGCGATTGATTTACCAGTAGGAGTATCTTGTAAATTCAACTCGATCACGCTATTCGAAAAAGAAAATTTAATGGCGTTGGAAATCAAATTTATTAAGATGTTTTTCAGTAATCGCTTGTCGGTAGAAAAGGTATGACTTCCTGTGAGTTTCACCTGGATGCGCTGTCCTGCTTGTAGCTGGATATTCATCTCTTCCACTAGGTCTGTCAAGAATTCATTCAGATTAAACTCACCGATCTCTACGGTCAACTTACCTTCTTCGATTTTACCAAGGGATAAGAAGTCATGCAATAGCCCATTCAAAAAAACGACAGATTCCTCGATGCGGTT
>DFST01000150.1:9366-21127 GCA_002378975.1 Chitinophagaceae bacterium UBA3430 | reverse complement strand
AAACAGATCCAGTCGCGCAAACCCGACTTGATCATTCAAGCCGGCGTAGGCGGATGCTTTGATCGAACCCGCCCCTTGGGCGAAGTGGTGGTGGTCAAGCAAGAAGCCATCGCCGACCAAAGTGTGATCGAATTGAATCAATTAAAAACACTGTTCGACCTAAAGCTCGTACCCCAAGATCAATTCCCCTACCGAAAAGGCTGGCTCGTGAACCAAAGTGCCGTCCTGAAAAAGTCCAAACTGAAAAAAGTCCGCGGCATTTCCGTCAACGAGATCACGACCGATAAAAAGAAATGCAAATTCTACGAAACCACCTTCAGCCCAGTTGTAGAATCGATGGAAGGAGCCGCCCTGCACTACGTAGCCCTGCGCGAGCAGATCGAATTCATCCAACTGCGCAGCTTCAGCAACTACATCGCCGATCGAAATAAAAAACGATGGGACATGAAAACCTCCGTCGTGAACCTGAACCTTGAATTGTTTCGGCTGTTGATTAACTTATGAACCTCTCCCTCGGCTTCTCCCCTTGCCCCAACGATACATTCATCTTCGATGCGTGGGTGAACGGAAATGTTTCCGATGCAGATCGACCCGCCGAAACGCATCTGGCCGATGTGGAAACACTCAACACCTGGGCCAACGAATCCAAACTCGACGTCACCAAACTCAGTTTCCCGGCGTTATTCAGAAATCTCGACCAATACCGACTGCTGCGTGCCGGATCGGCCCTGGGACTGGGCGTGGGGCCCCTACTCATCTCCCGAGAACCCATCCAAGCAAACGATCCGGAACTGATGAGTAAAACCGTGCTATTGCCCGGACGAATGACCACTGCCAACCTTTTATTCACCTACGCTTTTCCCGAAATAACACAGCGATACTATCGGGTCTTCTCTGATATCGAAGACGCGGTGCTGAACGGCGAAGCCGACCTGGGCGTGATCATACACGAGAACCGCTTCACCTATGCCAAACGCGGACTCCACCTGGTCAAAGACCTGGGTGCCCATTGGGAAGAAAAGACCGGCTGTGCCATTCCACTCGGATGCATCGCTATGAAACGATCCTGGGGAGAGGAAGCCGCTGCAGCCATCACCACCGCCATCCAATTAAGCTTGAATGAGGCACAACAAAAACTTCCTGCCATTTCCGATTATGTGATCGAACACGCACAAACCATGGAATCTTCCGTGATGCGTCAACACATTGATCTCTATGTGAACGAACACACGATGACCCTCACCACGTCCGATCTGGAAGCGATCGAAACGCTATTCAACATTTACAAAGAGATCGAAGGGATACACTCGACCGACCGCCCCTCATTTTTTTAAAGTCGCTGCATAAGTCTCCAAACAACGTTTGCGTGCTTCTTCATGCACTACGATCGGCTTGGGATAACCGAACTCCTCAAACTCCGGCACCCACTTCCGAACATATTTCAACTCCGGATCGAATTTTTGAGTTTGCAAATACGGATTGAATACCCGGAAATAAGGCGCCGCATCGCATCCACTACCGGCCGCCCATTGCCAACCGCCATTGTTGGCAGCCAAATCGAAGTCCAATAACTTCTGTGCAAAATATGCTTCGCCCCATCGCCAATCGATCAGCAAGTGCTTGGTCAAAAAACTGGCAACGATCATGCGCACGCGGTTGTGCATGAAGCCCGTTGCATTCAACTCCCGCATGCCGGCATCCACGATCGGATAACCAGTCTGCCCCGTACACCAAGCCTCGAATTCAGTATTGTTATTTCTCCAAGCAATGGAATCGTACTCCGGCTTGAACGACTGATGCACCACCTTAGGAAAATGCCAGAGGATCGTGTGATAAAAATCGCGCCAGATGAGTTCGTTCACAAATGAATCACTCCAGGAGGCCGCTTGTTTGGCCAACTCGCGCACCGATATCGTGCCGAAACGCAAATGCACACCCAATCGACTCGTGCCTGCCACCCCGGGTAAATCACGCTGTTGCGCATACCGTTTGATCAACGCAGGATCCCAGGCATTCGTTGGAAATTCGATCAGACTTTTCTCAAAACCCATTTTTTTCAAAGTCGGCAATACACGAAGCGCCGTTCGATGAAACCGATCCATGTACTTTTCCGAAGGATGTGATCGAATGGGATCGACCTGCAACCGAGCTCGCCATTTGCGTGAATAGGGCGTGAAAACAGTGTACGGTTTGCCGTCGTCCTTCAATACTTCGTCTTTGGCGAAGACTACTTGATCCTTGTAGGAATGAAAAGAAATTCCTTTCGACTTAAGCCAATCACCAACCTGTTGATCGCGCATGCGCGCATAGGGTTCATAATCCTCGTTGGTATATACCGCTCGTGTCGGATACTCCTGGGTCAACTCCTGAAAGACTTCGATCGGCTTCCCGATTCGTACATCCAGCGTAGCGCCCAGTTCTGCCAATACTTCTTGGATGCGCTGCAGCGATTCGTGAATGAATTGAACCCGCGCATCAGCTCGATCGATCAACTCATCGAGTATCTCGGTATCAAAAATGAAGATGGGTTGAACGGGATGGCCCGATTGCAAGGCAGCCAACAGGCCGGCATTGTCGTGCAACCTTAGATCGCGCCGAAACCAAAAAAGAGAGATCGGGGTAGCCATTTTTTGAAAACAAGTCTAGGGGAAAATAGTTCGTATGTACTTGCGATAGAAACGCTCCGACAATTGATTCGTGTAGAGCCGATCGGCATAACGCCCCACCCAGCGGATGCCAAACAAGGCATTGGTTAAGAAAACTTCTTCGGCTCCGAGCAATTCGTCGGGATGAATGGCCCGGCGCTCGATCGAAAAATCAGACTGGAGTTGTTCGAGCAACCAGGATTGCATTACGCCTTCTACATCGCCTTGATCCGGATCGGTGGTGATGATCCGACCTTCTCGCACCAAGAACAAGTTGGCGATGCAGCTGTCGGCTATGTTTCCCTGTGTATTGAGCGTCAGCGCGTCGTTCCATTTTTCCGCTTTAGCATGCGCAGCGGCTTGTGCATAGATCAGGGCACTGGTTGATTTAAGTCGAGAAAGCGAGTCGGTGCTTTTGCGCGCTGCCTCATAACAACCGATCACCCATCCATTGGTGTTGAAAATTTGACGACCCGGATCGAGTGTCCAAGCCTCGATCAAAAAAGACAGTTTTCCATCTCCATCGAAAAGTCCGCCCTGACCCTGACTGGCTGTAATGCGTACGCGTATAGATCCGTTGAGTTTGTTTTTACGGATAACGCGTATTACGTCATCGCGCAAGCGATCGGTGGTGAACAAGGCCGGCAGGTTCCAACTCAATTGTTTACAGGAATTCAAGAGACGCCGCATGTGTTGTTCCCAGAGCGGAGCGGATTCTCCTACAAACCGGATTGTTTCGAAAAGACCGGCGCCGTACCGAAAACTTCGGTTATCAACCGGAAGGGCTGCTGCCTCGTCGATGATCCATTGTCCGTTAAATAGGGCGTGCATAAGGGCGATAAAAAAGCCACTTCCCATCGGAAATGGCTGATGAATTCAAATTAGATCAATCAATCCGGTTGCTCCACGATACCGGCTTTTACGGCATACATGATGAGACCGGCCATGGATTTGGCACCGGTCTTGGTCTTGAGTTTGTCGCGAATGGCTTCGACCGTACGCGGACTCAGATCGACCATGTCGGCGATCTCCTTGGTACTTTTCTCCTCGCACATGAGTTTGAGAATGGTCACTTCTTTCTCGCTGAGTTGTACATCCGGTGGCGTAGCTGCTTCCACGGTGCGTTTATTCTTCAGTCCGCTGAGCAACGCCTTGTTCGTGATGTCGTTGAAGTGAAACTCATTTTCGTATACACCGCGGATCGCTTCGTAGATTAGATCGGCGCCGGATTCCTTGGTGATGTAAGAGTTGGCTCCGAGTTCCATCATTTTTGAGATGACAGAATGATCGTTCAAAAACGAAAGCATGATGACTTTCACACCGGGATATAATTTCTTGATCTCGGGCAGGGCCGTTAATCCGTCCATCACCGGCATCTGAATATCCAACAAGATCACATCCGGCTGGATGTGTTTGAGCAGATTCAAGAGCTGCATGCCGTTTTCGGCCTCAGCAACCATTTGGATGTCTTTGCGGATCTGTAAGGCGGTCTTGATTCCAGTCCGGAACAGTGCGTGGTCGTCGGCAATTGCGACTTTGATGGGTCCGTCGTTTTTCATGATTGGTGGATGGGTGAACCCTGAGATGGCCCACGTATCGGAAAACTACAATAAAAATGCGGATTCAAGCTTGATTTTGGCCAAGAATTGAAAAATAAATAAGTATATACAGCTATATTTATTTATGGTTTTTGACTAAGTATATAAACACGGGGATCGCCTTTTTCAAACGATCGTTTACCGGGAATACTCTCGGCCACGAGCAGGTCGAGTCCGGCCTGCTTCAGCGCGTCGGACAAAACCGGAATCGAGTACAGATAGTCGATGGCCAGCTTTTCTTCCCTGTTTCCTTTTGCGTCTTCGATCCGACTTTCGATCTCGATGCGCAACGGATCGGTTTTCAAGTGAAAGGTGTTGGTATGTGAGAAGTCACCCAATTGGGTGGTCAGTGTTTCGCCATCCAGCGGGTCTTGCAAGGCGATCTCCGAAATGGACCAACTGTTGATCCAAAAATAGCCGCCGGGCAATAGACTTGCCGAAACTTTTTGCAAGAAAACAGGCAGCTCGGCTGGAGAGAAGAAATTCAAACTGTTGCCCATACAAAGGGCGAGTTGATGTTGAGGAATCGGGTTCCAGTCTAAGGCGTTGGAGCAGATCGCAGTTAGCGGAAGATTTTGCTCGGTGGCTTGCGTCTCAATTTGGTCGATGTAGCTGGGTTGATTATCGATTGCCGTTACCGGAATGCCTTGAGTGGCTAGCGCCAGAGCATGTCGACCATAACCACACATCAGATCGAGCACCGGCGTAGTCGCATTCAATTGAAAATGCGCTAGGATATGCTCCACTTCCTTTTGCGTGAGGGCTGGTGGAATGATCTGTTGCCAGATCAGTTGATAGAATCCGTCGAAATAGTGGTGGTTGGGGTTGGCGCTCATTCGAGGAGCTTATTGCGGGTGGCGTACATGACCAGTCCGGCGATGGTCTTTACGCCCGCCTTCAGCTTCATTTGTTGGCGGATGGTTTCGACGGTACGCGGACTAAGGAAAACGGATTCGGCGATTTCTTCGGTGGTCTTGTCGTCGGCGATCAACTGAAGGATGCGCATTTCTTTTTCTGTAAACCGAACGGTTTGTGGATAGGCCTGCCGGATCTTGCGTTTGCGCTGAAGTTTCAAGAGCACCGCTTGATTGACCAGGTCGTTGAAGTAGAAATCTTCTTTGACGCAAGTCATGATGGCTTCGCAGATCTCCTCCGGATCGGAGGTTTTCGTGAGGTAGGCATTGGCACCCATTTCCATCATGCGGTTGATCAACTGCGGATCGTCGTACATGGTTAAGACAATGATGCGCAATTCTTGATATTCCTTCCGGATCCGAGCTATGGCGTTTATGCCATCTGCATCCGGAATGCGGGCATCCATCAACAATACATCGGGCAGCTTGACTGATAACTTATGCATCAGGTCGTTCCCCGTTTCTACTTCCCATGCAACTTGCAAAAAAGGCTTGTCCTTTAGGGCGGCACGCAACCCATCCCGGAAGATCTTGTGATCGTCCGCCATTCCCAATAAGATCAATCTGTCAGACATAGGCTTCACGTAAAAATACCCGATTTTTACTTACAACTCACTCAGAATCAATAATGGAAAGAAAATAACGAATTGCCCCTTTTAGCGAGCGGGGGAAAAAACAAATGATTTGGGGGTTTTTCTACAAAGTATTGGATCAATGTTGTGTTTATAAACCACCATTTTTGGCATAACTATATTAAATAATGAGCACAATTAATGATTTAATAGCTCAACTTGAAATGAATTACTATACTAGGCTAATTCTATTAATAACAGAGTTGTCAGCACTAGTAATTGGATTACGCAAATTCAAAACGCTTGATACGGCAAGGATTTTCGTTTGGTACATAGCCTTTGACCTATCGCTCTACATCTCATCTATATTGATTGACACTTTCCATTTAATTCCGGTCCCACAAATAAACAAATTGAATGACACAATAAACCTATCTGTTTCAGTTGCTGAAATTGGAATATATCTCTATTACTTCAAAATGGAGGTACGGAAAACAGATTTGAAAATATATTTTTTTGCTATCATTTTCACAGTTACAACTTACCTGTTTTTAAGTGTTGCATTATCCAGGCCCATCAATAAAATATCGCTATCCTCTGCGTCATACTTCTTCTCCTCAGCATCTTTTCTATTGATATTCCCTTTATCAATGATCAGCATGCTTGATTTACTTAACAATAATAAAATTAAGAAAATACACAGGGAGCCAAGATTCTGGATAACAATTGGAGTTTTATATTACTCTGCTGTATCTATCCCTTTCTATTTTTTCAGGGGATTTTTTGACATGGAATACAAACTAAAAGTAATGCTTGATAGCGTACTTTTCTATACCCCTTTCACGCTTAATTTAATGTGCATTTTAATAGCTTTTATATGCAAGAAGCAAGTAAAGAATTAATAATATTTTTACTTATTAATGTTATTGTTATTGCATCGATTGCTACACTAGCAATGACAGTGATATTAATCCATAAAAAGAAACAAATTAGATATAACACCAAAATATTAAGATTAAAAACAGACTACGACAAGGAGATATTAAAAACAAAACTCGAAATCCAAGAGCAGACTTCACACAACATTGCCCGCGAGATTCACGACTCGATCGGCCACAGCCTAACTCTCGCAAAATTGCAATTGAATACACTGCGAACCCCTCCCGAATTTTTGGAAGGGGGCAAGGTTCACATGGCCATTGACCTGTTGGGCCATTCCATCCAACAGCTATCCGATATTTCTAAAAACCTGAATGTAGATGCCCTGTTGCAACACGGACTCTTGCATGCGATAGAAGAAGAGATCAACCGGATCCGATCGCTGAGCCGATTTGAGGTGCATTACGAGGTGACCGGATTCACGGCCTACCTCGACCCACAAAAAGAGGTGGTGATCTATCGGATCATTCAGGAAGGATTTCAGAACATCCTCAAATATGCGGAAGCCGGTCGCACCTTGCTTCTCATCCATTTTCATCCCTCCTCCATCCGGGTAACCCTTACCGACGATGGCAGGGGCTTCGATCCAAAAAATATTGGCCGCTCCCGTACTACAGGACTGGCCAACATTGAGAACCGCATCCGATTTCTGAATGGCCACCTAGAAATTCATTCGGAGCCCGGTAAAGGAACACGCTTACAATTCACCATCCCATATGAGCAAAATGCCCAATAAAATAAAGATCGGCCTGGCCGATGACCATGTTCTGCTTCGTGATGCCTTGGCTACGCTCATCGACGGGTTCGGAAACTGTCAGGTGATCGTAAAAGCCTCCAATGGGGAAGAACTCATCAAGGCCATGCAAAACGGACAGGTGCCCGATGTACTGATCCTTGATTTGAATATGCCCAAAATCAGTGGGTGGGAAGTGGCCACCTGGGTTCAGGAGCACCAGCCCGAAATACGGGTTTTGATGCTGACGATGTATGATTCGGAACTTTCGCTGATTCGGCTGCTTCAAGCCGGCGTTAAGGGATTCCTGAAAAAAGACATCCACCCCGATGAGCTCAAACAAGCGATACAAACCGTGATGGACACCGGATACTACTATTCCAACTATACCAGTAGCCGAATTGCCCAGCTGTTCCGGGTAAACGACGAGGGCAAGATGGTGCTCCAAAAAAATCTGCTCAGCGAGCAAGAACTGGCTTTTCTGAAGTTGGCCTGTTCCGAGCTCACCTACAAAGAGGTAGCCCAGCAAATGGGGTTGAATCCCCGGGCCGTGGATGGCTTACGTGATCAGCTTTTTGTAAAACTCGATATCAAAAGCCGGGTGGGACTAGCCATTTTTGCCATACGCCACGGCATTGTGAACGTCTGATTTGAGACCATTTCCTAAGCTTACGTGAAAAAACAGGCCCAAAATCGTAGTTTTTCATTGGCTGGCCGTCTCACCAAAATCCAACCGATTCCCTTGATATTCAATTCAAAAACAAGGTTCCGGCAACCCGTCTTTTGAACCAGATCTGCCCTGAACGGCCTAAAAACAGCCCCCTTCCTGCTCATAAGGATTCGAATTCAGCACTTTACATTGATTTTCAATTACTTAGGCCTTCTTGCTGATCCGAAACGGCAACTAACACCGGTCAGCAAAATCCACAATTGTGGATAAACCAGCTCATTTCATCGATTTTTACGGGGTTTTACGATAGTATTTATACTGTTTTAATATCGTAGTATTTCGTATTTATACCAAGTACTTTTCGGAAATTGAATCGTTAAAACCCCATGGGGCTGTGGGGATTATACGATTTTAAGGGTAACCCGATAGTGGGATACCGGTTGACCACGGAAGGCCGGTAAGTGAAATTCACTGTCCCAATAACAACATCGGACATCCTTAAAATGAACCAGTTATGAACAAAATCAAAAGAATCTTCCAAAACACTCTTATTTCAGAGTTAATCTGGGAATAACGCCTGTACTAATCCTAATACCTACAACTTAGAAGAGGTTCTCTATTTTTGACCCCTAAGGTTAAAAATTGGAGAACCTCTTTCTTTTTTTACTCCGGGCATCCTTTTTCATCCCCGCTCTATTTGTTTTCAGACGCTATCTGATAAACAAGGAAATTAATTGGCTGGAAACCCTGGTTTTAGTCCATTGTTTTTCATTTGCCCTGCTTAACATTTTCTTTTCACAATTAATTCAACTTATTGGGAACAATATCTACTACCACATATATACCGCTCTTGAGTTTGTTAGTTTTAGCACGATAATATATCAATCTAGTACAACGCTGCTTTCAAAGACAATTTTATTGTCAAGTATTTGTATCTTTTTCGTTTACATAATTACCATCCAAACCTATTATCACGGCCAAAGGGGTGACTCACTAAATATCGGGGTCGAAACAATTTTTATATTGACTAATGTCATTTACTTCTTCTACCTCCGGTTCAAGCAAGTGGATGAGCATTATTTGTATCAAGACCCGTTCTTTTGGTTTATGACGGGGATGTTGGTTTATCTAGGACATACCTTCTTCTTCAACCTGCTGGTGAATCATGTCGACAATGAGGTCATCAAAAACTATTACCATTATTCCTATATCGGGGATATAATTAAGAATCTACTCTTTACCGTGGGACTGTTCTATCTACCCAGCAAGAAGGAATCAACCTCCCGGTCGAATTTTTTTAATGCCCCCAACCTGGACCTGATCTAACCCTATGAAACTGCTTGTATACTTAATGCAACAGACCACGGCCGGACTTTCCGTCGTGCTCCTTTTGGGTACATTGGGTATGATGCTGTTGACCGTGGGACTCATCGTCTTCATTGTTTTGCACCAACGACGGGTCAAGAAATTCAATGAACGGATCCAGACCATGGAGCAGGAACAACAACAGCTGCTCCTGAATGCCTCCATCAAACTGCAAGAAGAAGAACGTCAGCGACTGGCAGCCGACCTACACGACGATGCCGGTCCGCTCCTAGCCACCGCCCGTTTGTACCTCAATGAGAACCTTGTTAATCAGGATAAAGCCTCCCAGCTCCAGTCGATTTTTCAGGCCCGGCAGATCATAGACGACACCATCCAATTGGTCCGCAACATCAGCCACAGCCTGATGCCCCCTACCCTGAAGAATTTTGGACTCGAGTCGGCCATCAACGACATTTTCCAAAAGATCAATGGCTCCGGCGCCATCAATGCCAGCAGCCGCTTCCACGATTACAAGCACCGCATGAAAGTGGAAAAGGAACTGATCGTATTCCGGGTTGTTCAGGAGTTGGTTAACAACATCCTCAAGCACAGCGACTCCGGTTTTATTCACCTTACTCAGAACACGCACGACGGTAAATTTTTCCTCCGCATTCACCACGACGGACGCGGACTGGAACAAAACGACTTCGAAGCACTGAACAAGCGACAGGAAGGCCTAGGACTGAAAAACATAACCAGTCGCCTGCGCGTAGTTGATGGGCAGATCCATTTTGAACGCGATTCCAGCCTCACCTATTACAAAGTGACGGTGCAGCTCCCCCATGCTGAATCCTTGATCTGATTGGCTGAACATCCATCCGTATCTTTAAATAAGGATGGAAACGATTCGCATAGCCATAGCCGATGACCACAAGCTATTCCGAAAAGGAGTCATCCTTTCGTTGCGCCCCTATACGCAATTGGAGTTCGTACTCGAGGCCGAGAACGGACAAGAACTGATAGACAATTTGGGCAATAGCGGTGCACAGGTTGTACTGCTCGATCTTCGAATGCCGGGTATGGATGGCATCGAGACCACCAAGGTCATCGCCCAAAAATTCCCGAATATTCGCGTGCTGATCCTCACGATGTACGAAGATGAACGGTTCGTGTATCACCTCATGGAGAATGGGGCCAATGGATATTTATTGAAAAATGCGGAACCGCAAGAGATTCGCAAGGCGATTCAAGAGGTAATGAGCAAAGGTTATTATCTGAATCAGTTCGTAAATCGGATCCTGCTCAAAAAATCACATGCCAAGACCAAGGCTATCCCTGATCTGAAATCGGAGATCGTATTGACCGATCGGGAAAAAGATGTGTTGCGCAACATTTGTATGGAACACACGGCGGCTGAAATCGCCGAGAAAATGGGAATCAGTTCGCGTACCGTGGAAGCGATCAAGGATCGACTAATGGAACGGTTCGGCACTAAAAACACGGCCGGGTTGGTCTTCTTCGCCGTGAAGAATGATCTGATCGACTGAGCTTAAAACTGAATTTCCGGCACTTCGTCCGGCACCACCAATTCGCCTGCAGTTCGTTCCCGAATGTAATCAACGGAAACTCCTGGCGCGCGCTCCAATAAATGGAATCGATCATCCCGAATATCCAGTACGGCCAAATCGGAAACAACGCGTTTAACACAGCGCTTGCCGGTCAGCGGAAGGGCACATGCCTGCAATAACTTGGATTCGCCTTTGGGATTGGTGTGCATCATGGCCACCACAATATTTTGAGCACTGGCCACCAGATCCATGGCACCGCCCATTCCTTTGACCATCTTACCGGGGATCTTCCAATTGGCGATGTCGCCTTGCTGGCTGACTTCCATCGCACCGAGTACCGTGAGGTCGACTCTACCGGCTCGGATCATGCCGAAGCTCATGGCCGAATCAAAGAATACGGAACCCGGGACGGTGGTGATGGTCTGCTTGCCCGCGTTGATCAGATCGGGGTCTTCTTCGCCCGTAAGGGGAAAGGGGCCCATGCCCAACAATCCATTTTCACTTTGGAGCACCAAGTTCATGCCGGTTGGGATGTAATTGGCCACCAGCGTGGGAATGCCGATGCCAAGGTTTACATAATATCCATCGCGAAGTTCACGCGCAATGCGTTGTGCAATCTGTTCTTTATTCAATGCCATGAGGAAATTCGTTAAAGGGTTCGGGTGGTGCGTTGTTCGATGCGCTTTTCATAATTCACTCCCTGAAAAATTCGATTCACATAAATGCCGGGTGTGTGAATGGCATCAGGATCCAGTGTGCCGGCGGGCACCAGTTCTTCTACTTCAGCGATGGTGATCTTGCCGGCCATGGCCATCAG
>DFST01000150.1:0-8938 GCA_002378975.1 Chitinophagaceae bacterium UBA3430 | reverse complement strand
GCCAACTCCATGAGGTAGTCCTTCCCATTGAAATTTCGTACTTCTTTGCCCATGGCCACTTCCGTTCCAACACCGGCGGGTGTGTATATGGCGGGCATCCCATAGCCGGCTGCTAAGCAACGGGTGGCCAAGGTTCCCTGCGGAATTAAATCTACTTCCAATTCTCCGGAGAGTAATTGTCGTTCGAATTCTGCGTTCTCGCCCACATAGGAGGAGATCATTTTTTTGACTTGATGTTGTTTCAGCAGCAGGCCGATTCCGAAATCGTCCACGCCCGCGTTGTTGGATATGCATGTGAGCTGGGTCACTTGTTTCTCCACCAGGGCAGCAATGCAATTCTCCGGAATGCCACAGAGTCCAAACCCACCCAGCATGAGCACCGCGCCATCCTGAACATCGGAAATGGCGGTGCGGGCATCAGCAACCACTTTATTCATATACGTACACTTGTTCGGTGAAATTAATCAAGAATCCGGAACTAGTAGGCCAATGGCTGGGGAGCGTTGACGGCTGGTTTGCTTGGATCGCGCTGAATATTTGGGGTGGGCACCGGGGTTGAAATGGGTTTGGGTTTTGAGGTGACCTGTGTGTCCAAAATGGATGTAGGAGCCAAGTCGGGCTTTTGGCTCAGTGAGTCCAACATCGGAAGAAACTCCTTGGGATGGGCTTTGTAATAGGCAAGGCTGGCTTTAAATACCGAATCGCTGACCCCGTATTTTTTTAAGATGGATTGGTAGAGTTGAGGGCCGGTGGTATGCGTAGAGAGGGAGGTATCTCGACCGATTACGAAGCTGCTTACAAATTGATCGGCCTGCAGCAATTCCCACAATAGGGGCTCCATTTTCGCTGGAGCGAGCACGTTGTCGGGACGGGCCGATGTTCGTTGACAAGCCACGAGGAGGATTGGTAATAAAAGAAACGGGAGCAGTCGTTTCATCGAAGTTCTTTGTACAGGGAGCCGTTGGTGATGTCCAGTTTGGTCAGCAGTTCTCGGGCGCGGGTTTTTTGTTCGCCGTTGGCCTTGGAAAAGATCTTCACCAACTCATTGCCTTTGCCTTGAAAGAAGAAAGGCAGGATCATGGCACTGGGGTTTTCAGATTGAATGGCTTGCAGAAAGCTGAGTGCATTGAGAATTCCGGTTCGTCCTGCTTCTTCGTTCTCGTAGAAAACATCCAGGCCCGTTCGGTAATAGGCATAGAGTGCATCGTGCATGAGCGCGAAGCGATTGTTGTTGAAATTTTCGGCCAGCCAATACCGATTGCGTAGTCCGTCAAAAGATTTCCAGCCGGAGATGTCGCGGCTATCGGGTGCGTTGTTGACAATGTTCCACAATCGAAGGAAATAAGGTTCGCCACCGCGGATGGAAAATGAATCGTAATCGATGCCAAGGATGAGGTTGATGTAATAAGCCAGGATGGCGGTCAGGTTGCCCACCAGTGGATCGTTGCCTTGCACGCGGTTCTCATTGAATTCGATGGGTTGGAATTCGATGTATTTAAACACTACGTTGTCGTCTTGAAAATTCAGTAGGGGCGAATCATAAGCCGTGTTGAAGGCGGGCCGGGCGGCTTGAACGGTGAGCCGACCTTTAAAGACGTTGCTGCCCAGGTCTTGTTCGATGTTCAATACGAAGCTGCATTGGATGCGTTCGGTGGGTTGGAATACGTCGTTGGTCCACTTGCGGTTATTGATAAAATTCGTGATGCCGTTCTGGAGGGTCTGAAAGATCTTCTTATCGATCTGGGTACTGACCTTACTGGAATTGACCGTGAAGCGGGCAAACACTTCCTGAGCATGCATCGGGTTGCTCGCCTGTAGAAACAGGGCGATCAGTATGATTGATATGGACAGAGATCTCAAGGGCATGTACAGCAGATCAAATTTACCGGCTTTATCAGATACCGGGAAACGAAAAAGCGATGGAAGTCCATCGCTTTCACATTATTTTAAATCCGGGGATCAGCTAAACAGCTCATCCTCGTTGTGGCGGAAATACACTTTGTCTTCCAGAAACTCGTGGGTAGCTTGGAGAGCCGGGTTGGGCATACGCTCGTAGGCGCGGGAGATCTCGATCTGCTCCTTGTTTTCGTGGATCTCTTCCATGCTTTCGGTGTGGCTGGCGAACTCTTCCAGTTTATTGTGTAGTTCTTCCTTGATGGCGATGTTGATCTGGTTGGCGCGTTTGCCCATGATGGCGATCGACGCATAGAGATTGCCGGTCTTGCTCTTCATCTCTTCAAGGTGACGGGTCTCTACATTGTTGGTGATGCCGGCACTGAGCTGGCGACGTAACTTACTCATTGGTCAGGTTTTTAATATTTTCTTTCGATCGAGTTAAAAAATCTTCTGTTTCTTTTCGCAGTTGGCTATCGGGGAAGCGATCTACAAATTCGTAGCATTCGTTGATCACTTGTTCGAACCGCTCCACTTTCTTTTCTTCCACACTCATCTCGGCGTAGCGGAAATAGGATTTGATGATCATCAACTTGTATACATCGCCTCGATCTGAATCGGGGTAGTTGTTCAGCAAGGTGGTAAAAGCCACCCCAGCCGCGCGGAACTGTCCGAGGTCGAAGTAGAGTTGTGCACTTTTTTGATCCTTCAACTCCAGTTTCACCCGGCAGATATCGATGATTTCAGTTGCCTGCTTATTGCGGGCAGAACCGGGGTGGGTGTTGATGAAAGTCTGCATCATGCCCATCGCTTTCAGCGTATTGGTTTGGTCCAACTCCGCTTTGGGCGATTGTTTGTAGAACGAGTAGGCGCGCATGTAGTCGATCTCTTCAGCCTTGGTGCTATTGGGAAAGATTTCCAGGTAGCTTTTGAAGAGGCTCTCGGCGTTCATGAAATCGCCCAGGTTGTAGGCACAGTAGGCGTATTTGTAGTAGATGTCTTCGAACTCTTTGTTCGCCTTGTAATACGGCATGACATCTTCATAAACCTGCTGGGCCTTGATGTATTGCTCTTTGGCAAAGAACTGTTCCGCCATGCGCAGCTTATAAGCTGGGTCCGGGTTCTTCAACAGCTTGGTCATGCTGCTGCTGCAACCGGGCAGTACACTAATCAACCCAAAAAAGGCCATCCATAGGCCTACGAGACGAAGCGGCATAGGGGGAACAAAGTTAATGGTTCTGGGGCAAATCTGGGGGAAAATCGGTTAGGTTGAGCCCAGTTGCCGTTAAGGTTATGATAAAGGGAAAAAGAAAGTCCCGCCGAGGGGCGGGACTTATACTGATTTGAGGAATGCTTAGTTCTTGCGCAGGTTTGGATGCGGAGGTTCTACGCGGTTGGGGCCAGACTCTCCTTCAGCGGCAGCACGCAGGTCGACTGTGTTGCAGTCGCCACCTTGCTGACCATAGTTGAAGATAAAGCGGTCAATGCTGATGCCTTCTTTATCAACCAGGTGGTTGATCACGGCATTTACATGATCCCAACTCACTTGTTGTTCTTTCTTGTTGGTAGAGCAATATCCAACCACAGCAACTTTACAACCTGGGTTGTTGCGGATGGCAGCAGCGGCCGTGGCCAAAGTAGCCTTGGCATCATCGCTCAGCTTGTTCGAACCGGCTTTGAAGGCGATGCTGGGCAGGGGACCCATGCTTTCCGCACAACTTGGAGGCGGAGGAGGGGTGGTTTTGCAATCTTCAGGGCAGAGGCATTTGCCAACACCATCCGCGTCTACATTTTGCTGGCAATAGGTCGGGGTGATCAATTCCTTGTCTTTACAATCAGGAACACCATCACCATCCGTATCCAAGCTTACACCATGGCTATCAACCGGGCAACCGGCAGGAGTTTGCTCACGATCAAATTGATCGGTAACGCCATCTCCATCGGTATCAGGCAAAACAGGCTTGGGGAATTTCATCAAACGAGGGTTGCGGATTTCGCTGTAGGCATAATCCAGCGGGTTGATCCACCACAAAGGCTCGATGGACTTGGAACCCAAATTGATATTCAAGCCAACGCTGAGATAGTTGTAAGAATCGTAATCGCGGGTAAGGGATGCATCACCCCAAGCATTTTCTTGCCAACGTTGACCATCCAACAGGTCATCTTTAACGATGGTCCAGCGGTCTTCAATGGCCAGGTTCAGGCGATTGTTGAGTTTGAAAGCTACGCCGACTCCCACATTTGCCGAAGGCTTGAACGTCTGACCAAAAAGCTTAGGGCGACGGTTACCTTGATTTTCGGCTAATGTCTCGAAATCATCATCGAGCACATTGTTCTTCATGTTCTTAATAAAATCTTTACGATCCTTGTACGACGAAGAAGTCAGGGTCATAAAGTTGTATTTCGTATTTCCATTCAGCGCATTAACACGGGTTTCGTAAATGCTTCCACCCACACCACCAAATCCATAAAAATTCATGCCGGTCTTGGATTTGTGAAAACGGACATTGTTCAGGGTTACGACTCCTTGCAAACTAAGGTCTTGCACCTTGGCTTTGTAGTTGTAGAAGACATGCTCAAGCGGCGTGGAGGCCAATCCGGTTTTGGAAGAGACAATACCAGTTACACCACCCGGCGCAACGATTGTCATACGAGGAGCAGAATAGCGTTGATTGGGATCAGCAATGTTGGCTCCCCATCCAGCATTCTTAGCATAGTTCTCATTGGCCACAAAACTATATCCCTTACCCACGGCGTTCATGTACTCCATGCGGAGGGAGAAAATGTAGCCGAAGGCCTTGCGTACGTGTACGCCAAAACCAGGCGACAATACTTGAGCCGGGATGTCTCCACTGATCTGAAACAAACCACCCTTCACGCCAATCTCCCACTGGTTGCGGGGCTTAGACGGGAAGTTGTAGGTGCCGTTGAGGAATTCAGTGTGCTGCGGCATGCGCTTGCTGGGGATCAGCGAAGAGTCCTTTAAGTCGTAACCACCACCAACATTCTGAGCGAAGGCCGTGGAAATCAACATGGAGGACAGCAAGAACAGGATCCGGAACGATTTGCTGAGCATAACGATGTATTAAATTGTTTTATTGATTGATCGAAATGTGCACAAAAATAATAAAATAAGGGGATTTTCCAAATTTTCCTTCGTTTATTTGCTTAGTTATTCCATTAACTTTCAAGCACTTAATTCAAAAACAAGATTTGGCTTTTCGCTCGGGCCTACAATGATCTTGAACGGAACAAATCCTGATTTCTGGCATGAAACTACCCACTCACCTGATCGAATCGGAGCTGAAACGATTCGAGATCGAGTTCCAGGGCGCTGTTCGCAGCCAAGCCCCCCTGCTCGATCGGATCATGCGTTATGTAGTTAAGCGCAAAGGCAAGCAACTACGTCCTATGTTCGTGCTGCTCTCCGCTAAACTCTGCGGCGACATCAACGAAAAAACCTACCGCGCCGCCTCCCTGGTCGAAATTTTACACACCGCTACCCTGGTGCACGACGATGTGGTGGACGACTCGCTAGAGCGAAGAGGCTTTTTTTCCACCTACGCCCTCTGGAAAGCCAAGGCCAATGTACTCATTGGCGACTACCTGTTGGCCAAAGGATTGCTGCTCTCCCTCGATCACCAAGACTACCGGATCTTGCACATCCTCTCTGATGCCGTCCGCCTCATGAGCGAAGGCGAATTGCTTCAACTGGAAAAAGCCCGTAGCCTAAACCTCAAAGAAGAGGTCTATTTCGAGATCATTCGCAACAAGACCGCTTCACTGCTCGCCTCCGCCTGCTCCGCCGGTGCTTGGTCGGCCAGCGAAGACAATACCCTGACAGAACGGCTCCGACTTTTCGGAGAAACCACCGGCATGGCCTTTCAGATCAAAGACGACCTATTCGATTACACACAAGAACGCATCGGGAAACCCACCGGCAACGACATCAAAGAAAAAAAACTTAGCCTGCCCCTGATTTACACGTTGCAACAAGCCGAACGCCCGATCCGACAAAAGTTGATCTACATACTCAAAAATGAAAATACCCAATCCGATAAAGTTGATTGGGTGATTCGTACCGTAAATGAGTACGGCGGCATTCAATATGCAACCGATAAAATGAATACTTTTAAATCTCAGGCGATCGAGCAACTACACCTGTTTCCCGAATCTCCTGTGCGACAGGGACTGGAAGACATGGTTCGCTTTGTAACTGAACGTCGGTATTAAGCTATCTTTTCTCACCCAATGGAAAAACGCTGGATCCTGCACACCCCCGATCCGGAGGCCATAGAACGCCTTCGTCTGGATCTAAAGCTAAATCCGGTATTGCTCCAACTATTGGTGAATCGCGGGATCACTGACCTGGAGACCGCACGCAAATTCTTTCGTCCGCAGGAAGCACTACTGCATTCGCCCTGGCTGATGAAAGACATGGACAAGGCGGTGGATCGGCTGCAGCAAGCCTTAAATCAAGGAGAGAAAATCCTGATCTATGGCGACTACGACGTAGACGGAACCACCTCGGTGGCTAGTTTCTATGCCTTTTTACGCAAACATCATTCGGCAGTCGACTTTTACATTCCACACCGATACCGAGAAGGATACGGACTCAGTCGCGCCGGCATCGATCACGCCATTCAACAAGGCTACCAACTCATTGTTACGCTCGATTGCGGCATCAAATCGGTCGAATTGATCGCCGATGCAAAAGCTCACGGCATCGATGTGATCATATGTGACCACCACCTCCCCGACCACATACTTCCTCCCGCCATCGCTATCCTCAATGCCAAACAATCCGATTGCCCCTACCCCTTCAAAGAACTCTGCGGTTGCGGCGTTGGCTACAAGTTGATGTGCGCCCTCTGCGAGCGCATGGATTGGCCGATATCGGAGGCTGATGAAAACATCGACCTGCTGGCTACCGCCATTGCGGCCGACATCGTATCCATGAGCGGAGAGAATCGAATACTGACCTACCGGGGACTAAAAAAAGCAAACCAGCATCCAAACATCGGTATCCGCGCGTTGGCCAATTTGAGTGGACTGAAAAAACAACTGCAAATCCAAAATCTGGTGTTCATGATTGCGCCGCGTGTGAACGCTGCCGGACGCATGGATGATGCCTGCAAAGCCGTGGAACTATTCACCGCCGCCGATGAAGAAATTGCCCGTCAGTATGCGGAGGCACTGCATGCCGACAACGACGAACGCAGACAAGCCGATCGTTCCATCACCCGCGAAGCCCTCCAACAAATTGAATCCAACCCCCAATGGGAAGAACGGGTCTCCACCTTGGTCTATCAACCCGATTGGCACAAGGGCGTCGTGGGAATCGTCGCTTCCCGACTCATCGAAACTTATCACCGACCCACCATCGTACTCACCCGTTCCGGCGACGAAGCCAACGGCAGTGCCCGCAGCATCCCCGGATTCAATCTGTATGAAGCGATCTATGCCTGTCGGGATCTGCTTACGCGCTACGGGGGGCACATGGCTGCCGCGGGCATGAGCCTGCCACACGACCAAGTGGACGCTTTTCGTGAACGCTTTGAACAAGCCGTATCCAACTCGCTAGATCGTACGTTGCTCACGCCGAGCATTCGCGTCGATGCAGAAATTCTACTGGAACAGATTCAACCGAAATTCTTTGATATCCTCCGACAGATGGAGCCGTTCGGCCCGGATAATGAACCACCGATATTCCTAATCCGCCACGTTACCGATGCCGGATATTCCAAGATCGTCAAAGAAGATCATCTTCGGTTTGTCGTAAAACAAGGTTCCGCCCGCATCTCCGGTATCGGATTTGGACTGGCCAAAAAAGCCACCCTGTTGTTAGAAGGAAAACCGATCGACCTGGTCTGTCACATCGAAGAAAACGAGTACCAAGGAAACGTTTCACTTCAGATCCGCGTGCTCGACATCCGAGCTGCCCAATAGCCCCATCCAATTCCCTACTTTTGTAGGTGATGAAACACACAACCTCCCAGATCACCCGATCTGCCTTTTGTTCGATTGGTTTTATTCTAATGCTGATGGCACATCCGGGCCATGCGCAGAGTTCTTCTAACACATTGGACATTGTAGGCTGGAACATCGAGTATTTTGGTGCTCCTTACAACAGCGGACCCACCGATAAGGACCTGCAGGAATTCAATGCCAAACGCATTCTACGGATGCTCAACGCGGATCTATATGGTGTTTCAGAAATCGTGGATTCCATGCGCTTTCGCCGATTGGTCGATTCGCTCGGACAAAATGAATATGGTTTTGTCATTGCTCCTTACTGCTCCAGCAATTCTACAGGTACCGGAAATAGTTGGACCAGCGGACAGAAACAAGCGTTCATCTACCGAAAATCTGTTTTTGCCAACGTGCGCACCCGTGGTATAAGTCGAAACAGCCCCACGGCAAATACCAACTGGGCCACCGGACGTTTCCCATTCCTATTCTCCGCTACCGCCACCATCAACGGCATCAGCAAAAACATCAACGTTTTTCTACTCCACGGTAAAGCCGGTGCTACCCAATCCGATTATGAAAAACGATTCGGTGCCGCCCAAGAACTCAAAGACACCCTGGACGCCCAATTCAACAACACCCTGAATTTCATCATCGGCGATTTCAACGACGCATTGAACACCTCGATCTACCCCGGTGCTACCGTAAGTAGTTACACCTCCATCGTGGCCGACAGTACCGATGCCGACAGCTATCGTTCGATCACCTTGCCGCTGGGTGTTGCCGGTCAGACTACCATGATCAATTTCCCCAATGTGATCGACAATCACATCATTTCTAACGAAGCCGTACCTTTTTATGTACCCAATTCGGCGAAGGTTCGAACCGATGTCACAACAATCGTTCCCGATTACGTGAGTGCGCACAACACCTCGGACCATTATCCCGTCTTCTCGCAATATGATCTATCCGGCGTAATAACCAGCATCAACAATGTAAGCCCGCAAGAATTCGGGTTGTCTCTTTACCCGAATCCGGGACGCAATCAATTCTGGCTTCATTCTAAAAAGAATAT
>DFST01000056.1 GCA_002378975.1 Chitinophagaceae bacterium UBA3430 | reverse complement strand
ATAAACAGGGGGATCAGCTTCTCCGGGAAATGATAAGGGCCATAATTGTTCGAGCAATTGCTGATCACTACGGGCAGGCCGTAGGTGTCGTGATAAGCGCGAACGAAATGATCGCTGGAGGCTTTGGATGCGCTATAGGGAGAGTGTGGATCGTATTTGGTTTGCTCGGTGAAGAAGCCGGTGTCGCCAAGTGCCCCGTAAACCTCATCTGTGCTCACATGGTAGAAGCGATGAGGGATGAGGGATGAGGGATGAGATTGCCAAACTCGTTTTGCCTCATTCAACAAGTTCACGGTCCCGATCACGTTTGTATATACGAAGTCGAGTGGGGAGTGGATGGAACGATCAACGTGACTTTCAGCGGCAAGGTGAATCACGCCGTCGGGTTGATACTGATCGAATACCCGTTTTAACTCTGCTGCATCCAGAATGTTGACCTTCTCGAAAACATAATTCGGCAACTGATCGATGTCGCGTAAGTTTTCCAAATTACCCGCGTAAGTGAGTGCATCCAGATTCACGATGCGGTAATCGGGATACTTGGTCACGAACAAGCGAACGAGGTGCGAGCCGATGAAGCCGGCACCGCCTGTGATTATGATTGTGCGTGCAAAATGCATTTTACCTTATTCAAATTATTGTTACTATCAGGAGTAGGAAGTGTTGAGACAGTTGAGAACGCTGAGAAAGTTTAGAGAATCTCAACTCACTCAACTTCCTAAACTCCCTCAACCTTTTCCCTAAACCAATCCATTGTGCGCTTAAGTCCTTCCTCCACATTCATCAACACTTCGTATTCCAACAACCGATGCGCCTTCGAAATATCGGCCAGCGAATGCTTTACATCCCCTTTTCGTTCGGGTCCGAAAGTTGGGCGTATGTCGGCTTCGGTATGCAATTTCAATCCTTCAAACAACTCCAACAGACTCTTTTGCTTCCCGCAAGCGATATTGTAAACCTGATTGACCGCTTCCGGATTTTCCGTGAACAAGGCCAAGAGGTTTGCGTGTACGGCGTTATCGACGTACGTGAAATCTCGACTGGTAGACCCATCTCCGTTTATCGTTGGAGATTTACCATCCAAAATTGCCTGAGTGAACAATGGGATTACAGCAGCATAAGGCCCGCTGGGACTTTGCCGCGGACCGAATATGTTGAAATAACGAAGTCCGATGAACTCCATTCCATAGGCGGTTGCATACACCCGCGCGTACAATTCATTCACCAATTTGGTCACGGCATAAGGAGACAACGGATTGCCGATCTTGTCTTCCACCTTAGGCAATCCGGGATGATCTCCATAGGTGGAAGAACTGGCCGCAAACACCACGCGTTTAATCCCCGTTTCTTTTGCAGCTGTAAAAATATTCAGCGTACCGGTTACGTTCACCGCATTGCTGGTGAGTGGATCGTTGATCGACCGGGGCACCGAACCCAGAGCGGCCTGATGACAAACCAAATCCATTCCATCTGCAGCGCGTAAACAAGTGTCGTAGTCTCGGATATCGCCTTCAATAAATTCAAACCTGGGATTGCCGAAATGATGGATAATATTATCCTTGGCGCCTGTAGCCAGGTTATCCAGTACCCGCACTTTTCCAACGCGATCATTGTTCATCAACGCATCCGCGATGTGTGAACCGATGAAACCAGCGCCGCCGGTTAAGAGGATGTTTTTTCTTTTTTCCAAGATAAGTTATAAGTGAATGATCTGAAATTCTTTTCAAGCGTAGAATGTAGAAAGTAGAACGTTTAAACTTTTCAACCTTCTACTTTCTACTCCTTACCCCCAAAGCCCTTTCCACCAACCCCGAACTCCCCGCTTGCCCCCCCGAGGTCCGGCTTTCTCTTCTTCAAAATAACTGGAGTAACCGTATCCGTAGCCGTATCCATAACCATAACGACCATAGCCGTAAGCCCCGTAACCACCTTGTGTTTTGACATCGTTCAAAACGATGGAGATATGGGGTAGTCGTTTTTGGCTATAGTAATCTTCCACCAGTGCCAATTGCCGCTTGAAACTGTAATTCTGACGCATCATATAGATCGTACAATCGGCGAATTTACCGAGGGTGATTCCGTCGCTGACCATTCCAACGGGAGCCGTGTCGATGACCACCACATCGAAGTGCGCTTGTAGATAATCGAACAGGTCCTTCACGCGCGAATCGAGTAAAATCTCCGCGGGGTTGGGAGGCACGGGGCCGCAACCCATGACGAAAAGATTCTCGATCTCCGGTACCGGCCGGATGACTTGGCTGAGATCGGTAACCTTACCCACCAAGAAGTTGGTGATACCCGGGCCTTTCTCCATCCCCAAGCCAGCGATCACTTTGGGCTTCCGGATGTCAAACTCCAACAAAATGGTTTTCTTGCCGGCCAGGGCATGAGCAGCCGCCACATTGGTAGAGGAAAATGATTTGCCTTCGCCACTGAATGTGGAGGAAACCAAAATGGTGAACCTGTCTTTTTTATTAAGAAAATATTGAAGATTGGTCCGAATGATCCGAAATTGCTCCGCCACCATGCTGCGGCTATTACGACCGATCACCAGGGTGTTTTCGCCATACGAGTGCCCGACCTCGCCGAGGATTGGCGTTTGCGTGTACTTCTCGATGTCGAATCGACTTTGAATCTTATCGTTGAAAAGTTCGGTGGCGAAGATGAATATTGCCGGAATACCCATACCGATCAAAAAGGCGATCAATTGCACCGAGCGACGGTTGGGTGAAACCGGCTTTTCATTGACCGTTGCCAGATCGATCGATGAAGAGCCGGAAACCGTGGAGGCCCGGGCAATCGCCGTTTCTTCTCTTTTTTCAATGAAAAGCTTATACAGGGCCTGATAGGTATCTAATTTGCGTTTGATCTCCGCCAATTCCTTGATCCGTTGCGGCATCGCATTCAGTTTGGACTGATTGTTCGCCCCCCGTTGGCGGGTTTCACCGATCAAAGACTGCGTGGCCGAACGAATATTGCGCAGGTTTTCCCGGATGCTGAGTCGCAGTTTCTCCAACTGCCCCGCAACTTGCTTTACCGACTCATTCGCCAAGGGTACGTTTCCATCTACCAGCGCTTTGCGTTCGAGCTGGGCTTGGTTGTAAGCAGCCACGAGCGCATTGAGTGTGGGGTCTTCCAGGCCCAAGGCAGAAGGAACCACCACTTTGTTGAATTCATTTTTCTTGTCCGAGAGGTAATCGTCCAGCATGCCCGATACGGATAGCCTAACCCCTTGCTCGGCACTGACCTTATCCGCTTCGACCACATTGTCGAAATACGCAGCTAGCTGCGCCTCCGGGTCGATGATGTTGTTGCGTACCTGATAATCGAGGTATTGATTCTGTACACTGTCCAATCGCACACCAATATCGTTGATGCGGTCATCTACAAACGACAGGATTTGATCGTTGGATAGTTTTTTCTGCTCGATCGAGTATTGGGCATATTCTGCAGTCAGGGTGTTGATGATGTCGGCACATAGCTCCGCGTTGCCGGATTCTATAGAAATATTGAGAATGCCGGTTCCGACAATTTTAGGCACCACCTTGATCGCTGCCGCATATTCCGCAGCCACTTCCGATGGCGGATGCCAGCTGAATCGATATAAATTGCCTACTGTCGGCTGGCCGATTTTTCCCAAACGAAAACTCCCTTCCGGAAGTGTAAATGTTTGGCCGTAGCCCACTAAGTCCTTCAGCCCATCGACCTGAAAACCATCGGCAGTTTTTTGAAGCACATCCACCGTAAAGGCCTTCGTGGAATCGCTGATGGAGACAGGCATCAATACAAAGGGAGCCTTCTTGTAAACATTGACTGTTTTTATCTTCCCTACGCCATAGTATTCGATGGATAAGTTCAATTTATCCACCACGCGTTGCATCAAGGGTCTTGATTTCAACACCTCCATTTCGGCCTGAATATTGTTGCCTGCGCTGCTGGCGAACAATTCCTCCACCTTATCGCCAACACGCGTATTCTTGGCTTTATCATCCCGGATCAACAAGGTGCCTGAGGCGCTGTACACGGGCTCGGCATACCGGAGATAGACATAGGCGGCCAACAGCGAAATGGAAACGGAAACGATGAACAGTGGCGCGTAGCGAACGTACTTAAAGAACAGATCGCGCACACTCAGACTGGTCAGCTCTGTTTTGTTCTGATTAAACGACAGGTTTACATTTTCTTCCATGAAAAGTACTTAGGGTAATAAAAAAGAAACTCGGGTGATTTACAAACGGTCAATGATGTTCACCAATGTCGCAGCAACTGTTATGAGTGAGAACGCAATAGAAAGTCGTTGAAAATTTCGGGC
>DFST01000008.1 GCA_002378975.1 Chitinophagaceae bacterium UBA3430 | reverse complement strand
TTGGACCGAACCCATCCGCTGTTCTTACCGATCGCTGTTTGATAGATTGCCGATTCCATATCGTAGGGCAGGGTGAAGGCAGTGATGTATCCAATACGTCCTTGATTCTGATTCACCGATGGGTCATCGGAGTATTGTCGGGCCAGGGCCGTAAAATCTTCCCCTTGCTGCAAGCGTTTCTCCACTTCTGCTTTTCGTTGGGTCGCGCGGGTTGAATCGAGTTCTCGGTTGGGATTTCGGAAGGAAATGAAAATATGCACCACATCCCGATCGGTCTGGCTACGCTCAAACGCTTCTTTTTTCAATCGCTCGAGCAGTACCGGATCGGCGAGGTATTTGTCGGTGAGTTGAGCGCGCAGGTTTTCGACTTCCTGTACGATACCCGGCAAGGTATCATAACGACGGGCATAGGCCTCTTTCACTTTCATCTTGGCATTCACGAACAGATCGAGATAGTTGCGCATCGATTGCGCTTGGGGACTGACCGTATCGGTGTTGTTGCGCTTATACGCGCGAACGAATTCCTTGGCGTCGACCTTGTTCGATCCGTAAGTCATTAGGGTTTGAGCCGTTGTCATGTTGCCCAGCAAGCAAGCTGAAACCAACAGAGAGAGCATACGCATCATAAAGATGAATTGAAGTCCTATTTTTTTTCCGCTCTTCGAAGTTCGAATACTTCATCCATTTGTTCGAAGGTGAGTTTCTTGGCAACGATTCGTTTATCGCGATCAAGCAAATACAAGGTGGGGAAGGTCTGGATGTCGAACAATTGCGAATAACCGGGCATGCCCGCATCGATTCGTTGTTTTTCGGACTGTTTGGAATAATACACATGCGTCCAGCCGGTGAGCTGATTTTGCTGGATGAAGTCTAGCCAGTTTTTTCGATTCCCTTCGGTCTCTTTGGCGACCGAATAAATGCCCAAACCCTGCTTGGACCATTTGGCTCGATACATCGAATCAACCCGAGGCAGTGTTTCCTTGCAATGGCCACAAGTCGGATCCCAAAAAATCACCAGCGTGTACTCCGATTTGAGGTCATAAAGCGGACGAACCACACCGGTCGAGTCGGGCAGCTCCACCTCGGCCGCCGGGGTACCCAAGATATTCGCCATCAAACTATACGCCCGGTCTTGCACCAGCTTTACTCCTTTCTCATTCAACCATTCATAGGTTTTATTCGCGAAATACTTTTCATAGAGATGCACGAAGACCGCATCCTCCCACATGTACTGCTGATTCAGGTAGCGATTGATGAACTTGATCAGTAAAAACCGATTCATTTCGGGATCGATCTGCGCAAAAGCCAACATTTGGTCGATCTCGCGGATCACCGAATCCGGGTCAGGCGCCACCACTTGTTTGAAATACCGATCCAGTTTCTCCTCGAAAAAAGTAGTATAGGCCAATCGTCCATCCCAAAAATTCGTGCCGTCCCAATAATGATCCTTGAAAAAACGATAGGCTGCCAGCGAATCGACTTTGTTGGTCGGTCGTTTCAGCTCTTCCGAAAGGATCGGCTCACGCATGCATTGCATCAAAGCGCCGAGCAGGGTATTGCCCTGATTTTTGATCAGGTCTTCGCGATAGGTATTGATCGAACGATCGGTGGCGACGAGCTGTTCCCGAATGCGAATGGAATCGGCGGGATTTCCGGCCGACTTCAATTGCTGTTGCAGGTCGCGGACCCGGATACCCAGATCGCGCATGATCTGCTGATATTTTAAGAAATCAACGTTGTCGGTTGAATTCGTGAACTGGATCGTATTGGCAATCGTGGCGGTATCCGCTACTAGGCTAAAGCGTTGTTCCTTGTCGATCAGAATCTCAAAAAAACCGGTCTTGTTAGGGTACCCAATGAGATAAATGCCCCCCGGGAGCTTCTTAGTTCCCTTGAATACGCCTTTGCTCTGCGCATCCAATTTGACCGAGTCAACAATCGGATACGTCTTTCCGTAATAATGGCCTAAGTAGACGTATTGATCCTTGAACGGCTTTAGGGTTACCTGGATCTCATACCCGCTTTGGGCGGTTGCGGCCAAGCCGGAGAACAGGATCGCAAATAGGAGGAGTTTTCGGGTCATTTTGAGAGAGGGTAAAGATAAAGAATCGTTTAGAAGATGGGGGTTGAGGGTTGAGGTTTAACGTTTAATGTAAAATGTTGAACCTACTCAACTTGCAACAAATCAACTCCAAACTTCAACCCTCAACCCCCATCCCTCAACTATCTTCGCGTCCATGGCCCGAAAAAAACCGCTCCCAATTCTCGAGAACGTGCTGGTGGAAAGCTATGCCGCCGAAGGCAAGAGCCTAGCCCGGGTCGATGGCAAGGTGATCTTCATCGAACATGCCGTACCGGGCGATGTGGTCGACCTGCGCCTCACCAAGAGCAAAAAAGACTGGGCGGAAGGATTTCCGCTTCGATACCTAAGCTATTCGGCCGATCGGACCGAACCTTTCTGCAGTCATTTCGGAACCTGCGGTGGTTGCCAATGGCAAATGTTGCCCTACGAAAAACAACTGCAATACAAACACCAGCAAGTGGTGGATGTACTGACCCGCATCGGGCGCATTGAACTACCCGAGATCCAACCCATACGCGGCGCCCAACAACAACGTTACTACCGCAACAAAATCGAATACACCTTCGGTACCCGTGAATACATTCCGAAAAACCAGATGACCGACACTCCCAGCACCGAACCCCGTGTTGGAGCAGCGGGATTTCACGCCCGCGGATTTTTCGACAAAGTGGTGAGCATCGATGCTTGTCATTTACAAGCCGAACCCACCAATCGCCTCCGCAATTTCATTCGCAACCTAGCCCTTGAGCATCAGTGGCCGTTTTATGATATCCGTGCGCACGTGGGATTCCTGCGCAACCTACAGATCCGACTCTGCCGCAGCGGCGAAATCATGGCAAACGTCGTGATCGCGGAAGACGAACCCGAACGCATCGAATTCCTCATGCGTTCAATCAGCGAAGCCTTCCCCGAGATCACCACGCTACTCTATACGATCAATATCAAATGGAACGATAGCCTATTCGATCAGCGACCCGTAGTATA
>DFST01000083.1:20808-22762 GCA_002378975.1 Chitinophagaceae bacterium UBA3430 | reverse complement strand
AATGGTTTCCGGTTTCGTTTCGGAAAATGATCCAATAAGTTCTTCAAGGCCGGCGAATAACTGCCGTTGTACTCGGGAGTTACCAACAAATAAGCATCGGCCGCTTCGATGCGCCTCGCCAAATCCCGGTAGGCTTCCGGAGCGGCTTCGGGGGTCGCCCAAACGGTTTGCACGGGAGGCAGATTCCACTCGGCCAGATCGATGAAGTCGGTTTGTAACAACCTAGACTCTAATTGAGCTTTCAAATGCTTCGCCACCCGGCGCGTGAGGCTGGCTGTGCGGGGACTGCCAGACAGGATTACAATGTTCATCCCGTAAAGATATAAATCAATGTTCAAACATCAAAATCGTTTCCTTGATAAATTCCGGGAGGAGAAACAGCGGTTGACGTACATTCGGCTATAATTTTTTATATGTTGGATAGAAGACGTTTTTTGTTGGGATCCACCCTGGGTTCGCTGGGGCTGCTGTGGAATCAAAAATCAGCAGCTATGGGCCCTTCGAAAAAGCTTGATGCGCCCCTGGTTCTTTCTACCTGGGATGCCGGCTTAGATGCCAACCGCGCTGCCTGGGACGTACTCAAGGCTGGCGGACGTGCTTTGGATGCCGTGGAGAAAGGGGTGATGGTTACGGAAGACTCGCTCAACTGTTGCGTGGGTTTGGGGGGCAATCCCGACCGAGACGGATTCGTTACGCTCGACGCCTGCATCATGGATGAGCAAGGGAATTGCGGTAGTGTAGCCTATCTGGAACGCATTAAGCATCCGATCTCGGTAGCGCGTCGGGTAATGGAAAAAACACCGCATGTGATGTTGGTGGGAAGCGGCGCACAACAATTTGCGGTTTCGGAGGGATTCAAGCTCGAGTCGGCCGAACTCTCCGATGATGCACAGCGATCCTACAAGCAATGGCTCGAGCGTTCACACTATCAATCGCCCGCAAAAAACATTGAAAACAAGCAGAATCAGCATGGTCCTTTTGCGCCTACGCGATTGGACGATGGGCAGTGGAACCACGATACCATCGGGATGATCGCCCTGGACCAACAGGGCAACCTGAGTGGTAGCTGTACGACCAGCGGAGCCGGATTCAAAATGCGGGGACGCGTCGGCGATTCTCCGTTGATCGGATCTGGCTTATATGTCGACAATGAAGTGGGGGCCTGTGCGGCCACCGGACAAGGAGAAGACATCATCCGGATTGCCGGCTCGCATTTGGTGGTGGAATTTATGCGCAATGGAGCTACCCCGGAGGAAGCGTGTAAAAAAGCGGTTGGACGATTGGTTAGCATGCGAAAAAATAAAATCGGCGACATTCAAATCTGTTTTCTAGCCATGGATCGAACGGGTAGTTTCGGTGCGTTCTCCTTACGCCCAGGCTTCACGTATGCCGTGCGTTCTCGTAACGAAGAAAAAATATACAAATCCAAAAGTTGGTTTGACCAATAATGAATGATGACTGAAAAAAAATACTTGATCGAAATAGCGACCGCCGATCTGGAAACCACTCGTCAAGCGGTACAGGGCGGAGCCGATCGCATCGAGCTATGTGCCAACCTAGGCGAAGGAGGAACCACGCCAGCCTATGGAACACTTCGTCGTTGCCGAGAACTCTTTGAAGTGCCGATTTTTCCGATCATTCGTTCCCGTTCCGGTGATTTTCTTTATGGCGACGATGAATATCACTCCATGCAATACGACATTGAGATCGTAAAGTCGCTGGGCTTTGAAGGGGTGGTGATTGGTATGTTGTTGGCCGACGGTCAGATCGATCTTTCCCGCACCGCCGCGCTTCGTGAGCTTGCCTACCCAATGGAGGTGACCTTTCATCGGGCATTCGATCGTTGTTCCGATCCGGTCAATGCACTGGAAGAACTGATCTCGATCGGAATTGATCGTGTACTCACGTCTGGACAAGCCCTCACGGCTCCGGAGGGCGTAGAATGTATCGCTGC
>DFST01000083.1:4317-20427 GCA_002378975.1 Chitinophagaceae bacterium UBA3430 | reverse complement strand
CCCGATAACTTAAGTGAACTAAAAGACAAAACGGGTTGCTATGAATTTCATACCTCACTAAGAGGATGGAAAGAAAGTAAGATGCAATTCCGGCATCCCAATTTTAAACAAAGCGTGGAAAGCTATCGCAATCCGAATATCGAGGCAGAGCAGGTGAGCAGGATGAAGGGAGATTGAAGATGGGAGTTTAGAGTTAGTTTGTTCCAAACTTCCATCTTACATCTTTTTTAAATAATCGATGCTGGCGATACATGATTCCAAGGGGCCGGCCCCGTAATTCGCTTCCTGTTCTACGATCCATTGTTTGACTCCATTTTTTTGACCGGCTTTCAAGATCTTGGCAAAATCGATCGAGCCGGTGCCCAGAACCACGGAGTTTTGTCCGTTGTCGCTTCCCGGGTTTTTGCTTCTGTCTTTTACGTGGGCCAATCGAAAACGGTTGGGGTAGCGGCTTAGCCAATCAATGGGATCTGCCCCCGCAGTAACTACCCAATAGATGTCCATTTCAAAATCGACCAGCGTGGCGTCGGTTTGGTCCATCAACACTTGTTGAGGAATTTCTCCATCCAATATTTTAAATGAGTAATCGTGGTTGTGGTAGCCAAAACGTAATCCATTCTTTTTGCAAATAGCCCCCATGTCATTGAAACGATCGGCTACTTTTTTGAAGTCATCGATCGTTTTTTGTGGACCCAGCCAGGGGCAGAGCACATACTGTACGCCGGACTCAGCTGCTTCGGCTACTTTTTTATCAAAATTCTCAAATACGTTGCAGTGAATCGACGGCATGGACATTCCATTGTCCTTTAAAAAGGCTGAAAATTCTTTCGGCGATTTCCCCCAGTACACTCCATTAGGCCCTTCAAAACTTTCTATGGAACGGTACCCGGCTTTGCCCAATTTAGATAGGATGTTCCAGGTGTCTTTTCCGAGGATGTCACGCAGTGTCCATAGCTGAACGCCGTATTTGTTTTTTTTGGCGACTTCGAAGAAGTCGCTGGCTCCCAGCGGAAGTTTAGCCAGCAATAACCCGCTGCCTAACAGCGCGGAATAGCGAAGAAAATCACGACGTTGATTGCGCATATATTGGTATTTATTCGGCCCAGGCCTTGTCGCCTTTGGCATAGGGGAAGGCGCCATCGAATTTACCCGGTACTGGAATGTGACGAAGGGTTTCGGTCATGCCGGTCTTCGAGGTGAAGAATCCCCACAGGGTCAATTGCTTCATCATCGTGTAAAAATGAACCGGTTTATCTTTTTCTTTTTTCTCATTGTACGCCTTGGCTTCTTTTTCCAAACTCACCAGCAAGTCATGACGTTGTTGTGCCGTAGACTCTGTGAATCTCATGCCATTGGCTTTTTGAGACGCTTCATCGACCGAGATAAGTCCGGCTTTGAATGTTGCCTGTTGCTCGGTGGTGTAGCAGTCGCGCACCATTACTTCCATGAACTTACCGACCTCAGCGGCTTTGGCTCCGGGTGTTTGCGTGGCGGGAATGATGGTTTCGCCGATCTCATCGAGTAAGGCCAATTGCGCCTTGCTAAAATTGCCAGCAGCGGTTCCATTGGGGGAACAGCCCGACAGAAAGAAATCGACGCCAACAACCGCGGCTCCGCTGAGGAGGGCGATCTTTTTTAGGTATTCTCTTCTATCCATGATTTTCGTTTGATCGGATTTCGATTAGAGGTTTCCTTTTTTCAATTCGCTGACTGCAAATTCGGCGGCACGGGCGGTCAGTGCCATGTAAGTCAAGGAAGGGTTCACGCAAGAAGCACTGGTCATGCACGCTCCATCGGTAACGAATACATTGGGCGCATCCCAAACTTGGTTGTTGCCATTCAACACCGAAGTTTTAGGATCTCGACCCATACGGGCCGTTCCCATTTCGTGAATGCCCATGCCAAACTCATACCCATAATCGTAGGTGTTTACATTTTTTAAGCCCGCAGCTTCGAGCATTTCTGCGGCATCGTTCATCATGTCTATGCGCATCTTCTTTTCGTTGTCTTTGATCTCTACATCCATGTCCAGTACAGGCAATCCCCACTTGTCTTTTACGTTTTTATTGAGCGAGATCTTATTCTCGTGGTAGGGAAGTACTTCGCCAAAGGCCATGACACCCATGCCCCAATGATCGCTGGGTACACTGAGGGAATCTTTGAGGTCGGCTCCGATCGTGAATTCAGCGATGTCGGCACCTCGACCTCGTCCGGCTCCACCCTGATAGCCGAATCCACGGAGATAATCGCGTTTGTCGTTGTAGATGTTTCTGAAACGGGGCACATAGATTCCGGTAGGTCGACGGCCGTACTGATAGGTATCGGAAAAGCCTTCTGCTTGGCCATTTGCGCCGCAACGGAAATGGTGATCCATCACGTTGTGCCCCAATTCTCCACTACTGCTTCCTAATCCATCCGCCCAAACATCATGAGCTGAATTCATCAACACCCAAGTAGAATTGAACGCAGAAGCGCAGAGGAAAACGATCTTGGCATTGAATTCGTAGGTCTTGTTATCGGTGGCATCCAAGACTTCAACCCCCGTTGCTTTCTTGGTATTCTTGTCGTACAATACCTGGGTAACAATCGAGAAGGGGCGCAGGGTCAGATTGCCGGTTTTCATGGCAGCCGGCAGGGTGGCCGATTGTGTACTGAAGTAACCACCGAATGGACAACCCCGCCAACAACGATTTCGATATTGGCAGTTGGTGCGGTCGTGATGGGCTTGTGTGATGTTGGCGCTGCGACCGATGAACATGTGCCGCTCGTTGTTGTAGTGTTTTTTGATCTTGGCCGCCACATCTTTTTCGACGATGTTCATTTCCATGGCGGGCATGAAATCTCCGTCGGGTAACACGTCCAATCCCTCTAGGCTACCTTGGATGCCGGCAAATTTTTCTGCATAACTGTACCAAGAAGCCATGTCGTCGTAACGAATGGGCCAATCCACTCCATAACCATCTTTCAAGTTGGCTTCAAAATCCCATTTGTTCCAACGGTAGCTCTGACGTCCCCACATCAGGGAACGGCCACCGACGTGATAGCCACGAAACCAAGAAAAGGGTTTGGTTTCGGTGTATGGGCATTCTTTGTCTTTTACCCAATAATCCAATACTTCTTCGTTGAGCGGGTAATCGCGTTTGAGGACGGGATAATTCTGGAGCATTTCTTGGGTGGGCATCAATCCCCGATGCGGAAATTCCCAAGGCTCCTTATTGGCATTCACATAATCTTTGATGTGTTCGATGTTGCGGCCACGTTCGAGCAGCAGTACTTTGAGTCCTTTTTCGGTCAGCTCTTTGGCGGCCCAGCCTCCGCTGATCCCGGAACCGACCACGATGGCGTCATACTGTTGGGTTGACATTTCTTCTTAGTTTGGAAGTTTGGTGAGTTTGGAAAGTTTGGGAGTTTTTAAATGTCGCAGATCTGGATCGCTTTTTTTAAGCTGGCGATTTTTTCGGTGTTTGTTTTTTTCTCTGAAATGAATTCTTGTGCCACATAGCCTTGGTACCCGGTTTGGTGGATGGCCCGCATGATCGCCGGATAGAATAGTTCCTGGTTTTCGTCGATCTCATGCCGTCCGGGCACACCGGCCGTATGATAATGTCCGAAGTATTCATGGTTGTCGCGAATCGTTCGGATCACATCCCCCTCACTGATTTGCATGTGATAGATGTCATACAGCAATTTGAAATTCGAAGAGCCCAATCGTTTGCACAAGGCTACTCCCCAATCCGATCGGTCGGCCATATAATCTTTGTGATCCACCTTGCTATTGAAAAGTTCCAATTGGATGGTGATCCCATTTTTTTCAGCAGCGCCCATGATCCGCTTAAGTCCCTGCACACAATTTTTCAATCCGGTCTCATCATCCATTCCGTTTCGATTGCCGGTAAAGCAGATGAGATTTTTATATCCGGCTTCCGCAACGACCGGAATCGCATCCAGGAAATCTTTTACCAGCCAGTCATGGTTTTCAATGCGGTTCCATCCTTCGGTCAGGCTAATTTTTCCGGCGGTATAAGACATCGAACAATCGATGCCATTTGCTTGCAGCGTTTTGAATCCGCTGGGCGCTACCAGGTCGATGGCGGAGAAACCGATCTTCTTGACAACCTGACAAAGTTCTTCCAGCGAAAGAAAATCGTAGGTCCAGGAGCAAACCGAATGGCGAATGTTCCCTTTCAACGGGGCCAACTCCATGTTTGAATTTGCCCAGGCAGTCAGTGGACTGGCTACGCCAATGCCTGCGGTACTGGCAAGCAGGGATCGAATGGCGGTACGACGACGCATTTTAGGCTATGGTTTTTTTCTTGTTGTTTCGGAAAAAAGACAGGAACATCAAGGCGACGCCCGCAGCGAATAAGCAGGGGAATAGCCAGATGGTAGGCCAATCGTGTCCGGATTCGCCCACTTTGTATTTGTCTACATACGATCCGGCCAAATAAAACCCGATGTACATCCCTACACCGTAGGTGGCCAACGTGATGAGACCTTGTGCGGAGGAGCGTACACGGGGACCTGCCACTTGATCGGTGTAGATCTGTCCGGTTACAAAGAAGAAATCGTAACAGATGCCATGTAGAATGATCCCAGCGTAGAGCATCCAAATATTAGAACCGGCATCGCCGTAGGAGAACAACGCATAGCGTAATATCCAGGCCAGCATACCGATTAGAATCATTTGCTTGGTGCCAAATCGGACGAAGAACCAGGGCATCAAAAACAGGAAAATGGTTTCAGCGATTTGTCCCATGGTCATTTTCGCAGCGGCTTGTTGCATGCCTACTTCGTTCAGGAATTGGTTGGCTTGCCCGTAATAGAAGGCCAGCGGAATGCAGATCAGGATGGAGGCAATGAAAAAGATCAAGTAGTTGCGGTCGCGTAAAATCTTCAAGGCATCGAGTCCGAGTACTTCGGCCACCGACACTTGTTGTCCTGCTTTGGGTGGAGGTGTATTGGGTAAGAAGAAACTGAATACACCAAAACCCGCGGCCACGATGGCAGCTATTCTGTAGGTGATGCCCAATGATCCGGGATTGGCTTCCCAGGCCATCCAACCGATGATGAGTCCGGATACGATCCAGCCAATCGTACCCCACATGCGAATGCCGCTGAATTCTTTCTCGGCATCGGTGACTTGTTTCAACGCGATGGAATTCACCAGTGCCAGGGTGGGCATATACAGGATCATGTAGATGAGCAGGCTGGTGTAAAAGCTGCCGAATTCATTTTGTGTGGAGAGTGTGTAAAGCAGGATCGCGCCCAGCAGATGCAATACACCCAAGATCTTTTGCGCGGCGAAGAATCGGTCTGCGATCATGCCGATGATAAACGGGGCGATGATGGCGCCCAAACATTGAGTGCCATAAGCTAGCCCGGTTTGTTCACCGGAGGCACCAATGCCGCCTTTGGTGAGGTAGGTTCCCATCGTTACGAACCAGATGCCCCAAACGAAGAAGTTCAGAAACATCATGGCGTAAAGTTGGAGGCGAATGGGCGGTTTCATGAGCAATCGTTTGGTTAGCAAGTGGATGGATGAAGTTCTAATGTAGGAATTTTAGAAAAAAGAATGTTTATTTGTTACCCACAACCATTGTTCTTTTCAACTAGCTCTCTATGATCAACCGAAAACTTCGCGTGGCCATGATCGGCGGCGGCAAGGACGCCTTCATTGGGGCCGTTCATCGACTGGCTTTCAATATGGACGGACAAGTGGAGCTGGTCGCCGGAGCCCTTAGCGTAAATCCGGAACTGGCCATCGAATCTGGACGCGCTCTTTTTTTACAGCCAGATCGCATTTACACCGATTATAAACAGATGTTGGAGCAGGAGGCAGCGCGCAACGCCGAGGAGCGGATCGATTTTGTCAGCATCGTTACGCCCAATTTTCTTCATTTTGAACCGGCTATGTTGGCGCTCGAAAAAGGCTTTCATGTGGTAGTTGAAAAACCCATCACGTTCACACTCGAACAAGCCAAGCTACTCCGCGATAAAGTTCGGGAGACCGGCAAGTTGCTGTTGCTCTGTCATACCTATACCGGCTATCCGATGGTGAAGCAAGCCCGTCGCTTGATCCACTCAGGGGCACTCGGCAAGGTGCGGAAAGTCTATGTCGAATATCCGCAGGGATGGCTGAGTACTTATTTAGAAGGCGCCAACAACCCACAAGCTGCCTGGCGTACCGATCCGAAGCGAAGTGGAAAAGCCGGAGCAATGGGTGACATCGGTACACATGCCTTCAACATGGCTGAATACGTGACTGGCTTGGAAGTGACCAAAATCTGTGCGGATGTAAATACGGTTGTTGAAGGTCGACTGCTTGATGATGACGGAGCCGCTTTGTTAAAGTTCAATAATGGAGCGAGTGGTGTATTGATGGCTACCCAGATTGCGGCGGGCGCCGAGAACAACATCAAAGTGCGGGTGTTTGGAGAAAAAGGAGGATTGGAATGGCAGCAAGAAGAGGCAAATACGTTGCTCGTTAAATGGCCCGATCGTCCGGCTGAGATTTATCGAGCCGGATCCGGATACGTGGATTCATTTGCTAAGCACAATGCACGAACACCGGCGGGTCATCCGGAAGGTTACTTGGAAGCATTCGCTAACCTATACCGGAATTTTGCGGCAACGCTTCGGGCCAAACTCAACGGACAAGAAGCTACTCCCGAAATGCGCGACTTTCCATCGGTAGAAGAGGGCGTTCGAGGCATGGCCTTCATCGATCATGTGATCGCTTCCGGTCATTCCGAACAGAAATGGATCGACTTCACGGTTTAAAATAATTGATACATGCGTACCATCAAAGGACCTGCCCTATTTCTCGCTCAGTTCATGGGCGATCAAGCCCCGTTCAATGATCTTTCTTCGATCTGCGAGTGGGCAGCTTCGCTCGGATTCAAAGCGGTTCAAATTCCTACTTGGGATCCGCGTTGCATCGATCTGAAAAAAGCGGCCGAGAGCAAGACCTATGCCGATGAGATCAAAGGGATCGTAGCAGCGGCTGGTTTGGAGATCTCAGAATTGTCGACGCACTTACAAGGACAATTGGTGGCGGTGCATCCAGCCTACGACACGATGTTCGATGGATTTGCACCGGAAGCTTTGCGCGGAAATTCCAAGGCCCGTACCGAGTGGGCCATTCAGCAAGTAAAGTATGGCGCGGAGGCATCTCGAAACCTGGGACTGACGGCTCATCCTACATTCAGCGGATCGCTGCTTTGGCATACCTTCCATCCATGGCCGCAACGTCCGGCCGGTTTGGTTGAAGAGGGTTTTCAAGAATTAGCCCGTCGCTGGCTGCCCATCTTGAATCATTTTGACGAATGTGGCGTGGATGTCTGTTACGAGGTGCATCCCGGAGAGGATATTTTCGATGGCATCACGTATGAAATGTTTCTGGATGCGGTGCATCAACATCCGCGTGCTTGTTTGTTGTATGATCCATCTCATTTTGTTTTGCAGCAACTGGATTACATCGAGTACATCGATCTGTATCACGAGCGGATTAAGGCCTTTCACGTAAAGGATGCGGAATTCCATTCATCCGGTCGTCAAGGAACCTTCGGTGGTTATCAGTCCTGGGCCAATCGCGCAGGTCGCTACCGCTCACCCGGCGATGGTCAAGTGGATTTTAAACGGATTTTCAGCAAACTCACGCAATATGGGTATGCTGGATGGGCGGTGATGGAGTGGGAGTGCTGCATCAAGCATCCGGAAGATGGTGCGCGGGAAGGTTCGGCCTTTATTCGTGATCACATCATCCGGGTAACCGATAAAACGTTCGACGATTTTGCGTCGAGCGGAACCGACCAGACGGGCAACCGGAAACTCCTGGGTCTTGATTAAAGTGTATATTCGTAATCGTAATTTTTGACGGAGTATATGAAACCTATTTTTCTTTTTCTAGCGGCCACTTCCTTGGTTTGGATGGCTTGTGGAGATGCGCCGACTTCCTCTTCTGAAACCAATTCGGTTGACGTCACCAAGGATCCGGCCTATAAAACCGGGCTTGCGCTGGTTTCTAAAAGTGATTGCGCTACTTGTCACAAAGTGGATGAGCAAATGACCGGTCCTTCCTATCGCGACATTGCCGCTAAATACGCCAAGGCGACCGATGCAGAGGTGAGTCAGGTTGCTCAAAAAATCATCAAAGGAGGAGGAGGCGTCTGGGGTGAGGTTCCCATGACTCCGCATCCAGCGATCGTTGAAGCCGATGCCGTTGCCATGGTTGAGTACATTCGGTTACTAAAAAAATAATTCTATGCGACTCTTACTTTCCGCTTCGCTACTGTTCAGCGTACTAACGGCTTGTGGGAATTCATCCTTTTCTCCCGGTCAGGATACCCTTCCAACACCGAACCGGTTGACCAAGCAAGAACGAAAGGAAGGATGGGAGTTGATGTTCGACGGGCTGACCACCAAGGGATGGCACAAGTACGGCGGCGAGGTTGTCGGTACCGCTTGGAAAGTGGCCGATGGGTTTCTGTTTTTAGATACGACCAGCAAAGAGAACTGGCAGATAAAAGGCGGCGGCGACATCATGTCGGACAATCAGTACGAAAATTTTCATCTCAAATTGGAGTGGAAGATCGCGAAGAACGGAAACAGTGGCATCATGATCTATGCCCAGGAAGACACAGCCAAATACCGCTGGCCCTGGGAAACGGCTCCGGAGATGCAAGTGCTCGATAACACTGGGCATCCCGATGCCAAGATCATCAAGCACCGCGCGGGCGATTTATATGATCTGATCACCGCCAAGCCCGAAACCGTTCGCGGAGCGGGTGAATGGAATCAAGTGGAGATCAAATGCCTGCAAGGCAATTTAGAATTCTGGCTGAATGGGGTTAAGGTTGTCGCCACCACGCTGTGGGATGACAGCTGGAAAAAACTAGTGGCTGGCAGCAAATTTGCCAAGATGCGTGATTTTGGAAAGTTCAAGAAAGGACACATCGCCTTACAAGATCATGGTGACATGGTCTGGTATCGAAACATTAAGATCCGTCGTCTCTAATCCAACGAATTATTTCACCCGATCGATCTTAATCACGTTGGTGGGCAAGTGCAGATGTATGGGCGTGCTTCCGGTACTCACGATTACATCCCCTTCCTTCAAGAATCCGCGCTTTTTTAAGATCTCGATCTGATCCTGAAAGATCTCATCCAGGCTTTCCTCTTCATCGTAATAAAAGGCACGAACTCCCCAGCTCAGACTGAGCTGATTCACCAGGGTTTTTTCCTTTGTGAAAATATACAGCGGTGACTTGGGTCGGTAACTGCTGAGCATGAATCCGGTGTATCCGCTCTGTGTCATTCCAATGATCGCATCGGCATGAGCGTCCTCTGCGAGTTTACAGGCATTGTAGCAGATCGCGTCGCTGAGTTTGGAAGGCGAGTGAACCTGCGCCTTCATTTCATCTTCCCGGTTGTATTTGTAAGCTTTCGATTCGATCTCCAAGATGATCTTACTCATGGTCTCTACCACCAACCTTGGATATTTTCCCGTAGCGGTCTCTCCACTAAGCATGACCGCGTCGGTTCCTTCCAATACGGCGTTGGCTACATCGGTGATCTCACTGCGGTTGGGCTTGGTTCGGTCGATCATGCTCTCCATCATTTGGGTGGCCACGATCACGGGTTTGGCCCGATGCAGGCATTTATTGATGATGTCTTTTTGGATCAGCGGCACGGCTTCAACCGGCATTTCCACACCGAGGTCGCCCCGCGCAATCATGACGCCATCGCTTTCGACGATGATGTCGCGGAGATTGGCAATGGCTTGGGGCATTTCGATCTTGGCGATCACCTTGGCCATGTGGTTTTTTTCTTTGATGCGGCGTTTCAGGTCGGTGATGTCTTCCGGATTGCGTACGAAGGATAGGGCAACCCAATCGATGGGATGTGTCAGAATAAAATCCAGATCCGCCAGATCCTTTTCGGTCAGCGACGGCAAGGAAATATCCGTATCCGGCAAATTCACTCCTTTTTTTGGAAGCAAGCTGCCGGGCAGGGTGACGCGGACTTTCACTTCTTTATTGGCGGTGATCTCTTCAACGACCACTTCCAATTTTCCGTCATCGATCAAAATCTTCTCCCCAACTTTTACATCGGCCGAGAGGTTGGGGTAGGATACGTAGATCTTTTCTTTGGTGCCAACCACTTTTTCGTTGGTGAACGTGAGCAAATCGCCCTCCACCAGATCCATACGTCCGTTTTCAATATCACCTACACGGAGCTTGGGGCCTTGCAGGTCGGCCAAGATCGCGATGTAATAAGGTTCGGTCTGGTTGATCTCCTGAATGTATTGAATGATCTTGGCCTTATCGGCATGGTCGCCGTGTGAGAAGTTCAAGCGGAAAACATTCACACCGGCTTTGACGAGCTCCAGCAACTGCTCGTATGAATCACAGGCGGGTCCGACGGTCGCAACGATCTTAGTGCGTTTGTAAGCATGTTTTTTTCCTGCCTCGTTGTCGAATTCATGATGCAGGTATTTGTCGATTTTACTCATAATGTTGGAGCTTAACTAGCTAGGATCTTTACAATCTTCATCCACTCATCACTGATCGTGCCTTTATTCTTGACGGCGGTTTCAAGCGGGATATAATTCATCTTGTTGTTCTGAATGCCAACAAAAACATTGTGCCGGCCTTCCAGCAAACATTCTACGGCATGATATCCCATCCGACTGGCCAGCACGCGGTCCATGCAACTGGGGGAACCGCCCCGTTGGATGTGCCCCAGAATGCAAACCCGGATCTCGGAATGGGGTAAATTTTCTTCGAGGATTTTTTGTACCTCATTGGCGCCTCCAAAATCATCGCCCTCGGCCACGACAATCAGATTCACCATTTTCTTGCGGCGTTCCTTCTCTTGCAGGCCTTGAATGATGTTGTTGATGTCGGTTTTGCGTTCGGGGATCAGGATGTTCTCCGCACCGGTCGCAATGCCGCTGTGCAAAGCGATGTAACCGGCATCCCGACCCATTACCTCAATGATAAATACTCGGTCGTGTGCATCCATGGTGTCGCGGATCTTATCAATGGCTTCTACAGCCGTATTAACGGCTGTGTCGAATCCGATGGTAAAGTCGGTGCCGGAAATATCTTTATCGATGGTGCCGGCCAGACCGATACACGGTATGTCAAATTCTGCGCTGAATGCACAGGCGCCCCGAAAAGAACCATCTCCGCCAATGATGACGAGGCCGTCAATGGCGTGTTTTTTTAAGTTCTCGTATGCTTTTTTTCTACCAGCGGGTTCAAAAAACTCTTTGCATCGGGCACTTTTTAAAATCGTCCCCCCGCGTTGGATGATGTTGGCCACGGAGCGGTTGTCCATCTGAAACATATCGTTATCGATCATACCCTGATAACCGCGCATGATGCCAAAAACCTCCAGTTTGTGGTAAAGGGCAGTGCGTACGACGGCCCGAATGGCAGCATTCATGCCCGGGGCATCGCCACCACTGGTCATTACCCCAATTCTTTTTAACTTTTTTTCCATGGTCTTAAGTCGCGCAAAGGTACAGGAATTCGGGAATGTGTAGGGCACACACAGTTGTTCGTATACGCGTTGAAGCCGACGCCGGAATGCGTCAATTCATCAGTAAAATATTCACGGATCGTTGTAGGATGTTGAAGGCAATCTCGGCCATCAGATTCTCCCGATCGAGGGTGGGGTTGACCTCTGTGATCTCCAAGCAACAGATCTTGTGATTCATCATGAATTTGCTGATCAGGTCTTCGGCTTCGCGTTCTTTGAGGCCATGTGAAACCGGGGTACCCGTTCCTCTCGAGATCGACGCATCCAAACTGTCTACGTCGAAAGACACATAGATGTCGGTGCAATCAGCCAAATAACGAAGCGAGGAGCGAACCACACTTTCGATCCCTTTGCTGCGTACTTCTTTCGTGCTGATCACCTTCATGCCTAGTTTCTCAATGAGGTATTTTTCCTCTTTCTCGTAATCGCGCAGGGCGATGAAGATCACGTCCTCCGGTTTAACCTTGGGGTGGATCTTTCCGATCCGCTTCAGATTATCCCAGTATTTGACGGTCTGTGGGTCGACCGTATGCGAGGCACAGTCCGGATTGTCTTCGCCCAACGAGATCGCCATGGGCATTCCATGCAGGTTACCGGATGGGGTGGTGTAGGGGGTGTGCAGATCGGCATGCGCATCGATCCAGATCACGCCCAGTCGCCCCTTGGGTTTGGCTATCCGTAGTCCGGCGATGGAGGCACCTGCCGTACTGTGGTCGCCACTCAAGATAACTGGGAAGAACTGGTTTTTGACCGCATCGGCGACCGATCTGGAAACCCGCTCGTACATGGTGTTGAGTCCCTTGATTCGTTTGGCATAGGGCGAGTCGATGGGTTCGTACAAGAGCTTGTTCTCCGTTTCAACCCGCTCGGAGGGGAAATGCACAAAAAAATTGCTCATAAAGTCCAAAGCAGCAATACGGATCGCCTCCACGCCCAAACTGGCTCCCCGGGTGCCTGCCCCGATCTCAGACGGGACCTCGATCAATTTGATGTTTCTCATGCTTTGCAAAGGTAATGCCTCTATACAAATACAAACAACTGTTCGCGGCAGTCACAAAACGGAGGCTGAACCCTGAATTTTGGGCCTTGAATGGGTCGGCTGGTCGACATTTTTTGCTTCGATTTTTATCCCCATGACTGTGAATAAATGCTTGAATCCCAGCCGATAGTTTATTACCGGGGTCTTGGTATATTCGCCGCCTGACCTTACTTAAAATCAATACCCGTGCGTTTAAAGTCCTTAGAGATCAAGGGGTTCAAAAGTTTTCCCGACAAGACCGTTGTTCATTTTGATGAAAATGTGACCGGGATCGTCGGTCCAAATGGTTGTGGAAAATCCAACATTGTCGACAGCATTCGTTGGGTGATCGGTGAGCAAAAGATCAGCCAGCTTCGTAGCGAGAATCTCGATAGTCTTGTTTTCAATGGTTCCAAGACCCGCAGTTCTAGCGGATTGGCGGAAGTGAGCTTGACGTTTGAAAATACCCGGAATCTGCTGCCCACTGAATTCAGCACGGTAACCGTTACCCGCAAATTCTATAAGAGTGGGGAAAGCGAATACCGATTGAATGACGTGCAATGTCGTTTGAAGGATATCCAGAACTTGTTCATGGATACCGGGATCAGTACCGACAGCTACGCGATCATCGCGCTGGACATGGTCGACGACCTGATCAAGGACAAAGACAATAGCCGGCGTAAAATGCTGGAGCAAGCAGCCGGCATTTCGATTTACAAAACACGCAAAAAAGAAGCGCGCAATAAACTCGAGGCAACCGAACAAGACCTCGCTCGCATCGAAGACTTGGTCTTTGAAATCAATAACCAGCTGAAGGCACTCGAGAGTCAAGCCAAGAAAGCAGAGAAGTACCACGAGATCAAGAAAGAATATCGGGAGACCAGCATCGAGTTGGCCAAAGCCTCGCTCGAAGGATACAATCTTTCTTACCAAGAGCTCAACGAACAGCAGCAGATCGAGGCCGATCGAAAACTAGCGATTGAAGCAGCCATTGGTACGCAGGAAGCCGAATTGGAAAAAGAGAAATTGACCCTGATCGAGGAAGAGCGGAAACTTCAGCAATTGCAGCAGGGCTACAACGAACGGATCCAGCAACTGCGTACCCTGGAAGGAGAACGAAGCTTGGCTCAACAACGCCAAGAGCACCTACAGGAAAAGCAAGGCAGCCTCAGTGAATTTCTGCAAAAGGCAGAAGGACAACTGAGCGGGTTACAAGACAGCATCGCTTTCTCGAATCAGCAGATTCAGGACGAGGAGAAAGCACTCAAAGAATTGGAACAGCAGCTGCAATCTCGTACAGAAAATGTAGAGCAATTGCGTCAGGCGTTGATGGGAAAACGTGCCGATCTGGACCGTACCCGCAGCGAGCATCAGCAGATCCAACGCAATCAATTCGAGGCCGAGAAGCAAGTGGCCGTAGCGGATACATCCGTGCAGAACCTGCAACGAGCGATCCAGCAGATTGAAACCGAGCGCACGCAACGGCAGCAGCAAGAGCAACAGCTGAGTCAACAACAGCAGCAGACGGAGAAAGACCTCTCCATCAAGAAAGTGGACCTGGAACAACTCCAAAAGCACCAGGAGCAAACCAAGGAACAGATCTTGCAAAGTCAATCCGTCCTGGAATCCTTACGCAACGAACTTGCCGACGAATCCCGCAAATTGGATGCCAAACGAAACGAGCATGATCTTCTAAAGAGCATGATCGATTCAATGGAAGGCTATCCCGATTCCGTTAAATTCTTGCACAACAACCCGGCCTGGGACCATCAGGCGCCGATTCTGTCGGATGTGCTGTACGTCCGCGAAGAGTATCGCACGGCTCTGGAAAATGTACTGGAGCCATACTTGAGTTACTACGTGGTCGACGACATGGCCACAGGATTGAAAGCCGTTCAACTACTTGACGCGAACCGCAAAGGGAAAGCGAATTTCTTCCTGCTCGACCGGCTTAATAGCTTGGATACATCAACCGCTTCCGGTTCAGGAGCACCCGGATTGGTTGCTGCCTTGGATGTGGTTGAAGTGGATCCGAAATACCGCAAACTGGCCGAGCACTTGCTGGGGCAGGTATTCATTGCGGAATCGGAGGAAGCGATGGCAAATGCCAGCGCCCCAATCGTGATCGAAAAATCGGGCAAATACGTACGCGGTAAATTCTCGTTGACCGGGGGTAGTGTTGGACTGATCGAAGGAAAGAAAATCGGTCGCGCTAAGAACCTAGAGAAACTGCAAGAAGAGATTCAGGTACAAGATCGCATCGTGGATGACCTGCGTGCCCGCATCCAGACCAAACACAACGAGGTCATTGCCTTCAACGAAGACATGCGTGAGGCCGTGTTGCGTGAAACCGAGCGGGCGATCCAAACATTAACCAACGAAGCATTTGCCTTACGCAATAAACTGGAGAACATTCACGCCCTGCAGCAATCCAGTGCTGCGCGTTTGGAGGAGTTGCAAGGACAATTGATCCAGACTCAATCCGGCATTGCCGATGTACGGGTTCAGCTCGCCGGATTCGGTGAGCAACTGCTCCAGCATCAAACGGCAGTTTTGGAAGCAGAGGGTGCTTTCCAAGTTGCCGAGTCAGGGTTTGCACAAGCCCAGGCTGAATTCAATGAATTCAATTTGCAATTGACCCGGCATCAGAGCAAGATCGCCGGCCTCAAACAGGAGTTGGACTTTCGAACCAATCAGTTTCAAATATTGCAGGATCAGATTCTAAGCAATCGGAATAACCTGACCGATGCGGATCAATCGATCGAGCAGATCCGGCAAAGTCTTCAGCAACTCGATCAAGCCATAGCCGAACACCTGCGTGGAAAAGAGGAAGCGGAACAAACCTTGAATCAGGCTGATCAAGCCTATTACAAGCACCGAACGGAATTGCAAGAAAAGGAAAGCGCCATCCGTCATCACGTGAAGGAGCGCGAACAAGTTGATTTTCTGCTGACCGCGATCAAGGACAAGCTGACCGACTTGAAACTTCAATTGGCTGGGATGAAAGAGCGCCTGGACGTGGAGTTCAAGATCAATTTGGAAGACGTGCTCGGGCAAGAACGTACGGGTGAGGTTACGTTGGAAGAATTGCAAGAACGCGCCGATCGGATGAAGAAGCGCTTAGAGAATTTGGGTGAAGTGAATCCGATGGCCGTAGAAGCATTCCAGGAGATGAAAAAGCGCTACGATTTTATCGTGGAGCAAAAGACCGATTTGGTCGATGCCAAGGAGAGTTTGATGAAGACCATCGAAGAAGTGGAGGCGACCGCCAACCAGAAATTCCTCGAAACCTTCCACCTGGTTCGTGAGAATTTCCAAAAAGTGTTCAAGACCTTGTTCACCGAGGATGATCAGTGCGACCTGGTTTTGGAAAATCCCGAAGACCTCGCCGAAACCGGCATCGACGTCATCGCGAAGCCCAAAGGCAAACGTCCTAGTTCACTGACACAACTCAGTGGGGGAGAACGTACCTTGACCGCGACTGCTCTGCTATTCGCCATCTACCTGATTAAGCCTGCGCCGTTCTGTATTTTGGATGAGGTGGA
>DFST01000083.1:0-4053 GCA_002378975.1 Chitinophagaceae bacterium UBA3430 | reverse complement strand
ATTTTGGATGAGGTGGATGCTCCGTTGGACGACGCCAACGTAGGTAAGTTTACCAACATGATTCGTCAGTTCAGTCAGAATTCCCAGTTCATCATTGTGACGCACAACAAGACTACCATGAGTACCGTGGATGTGATTTACGGGGTAACCATGCAAGAACCCGGCGTCAGTAAATTGGTGAGCGTAGATTTTAGAAGCTTAGAAGATAAAGCCTGAGTTGGACGAAAATCAAACTAATAAAAAAAGGGAGCATGCTCCCTTTTTTTATTGATCGTTGGTGAAATGTTTTTTTACCTCTCGTTGCCGGGCGCGTCGATTGAAATCCGATTTTAACTTATGCCCGATGAGAATGTTCTGACATGGGGTAAATAATTTGGGCATTAAATATAATTGAATCCATTCGATTTCTACCATTTCAACAGCGCGATCCGGCCCTTGGCACCCGCCAAAAAAACCGATTGGCCCGAATTGGCTTTGGTGCAGGTGTGAAATCCTGTTTTGGATATCGCTTGCCAATTCACGCCCCGATCGCTACTAATATCAACACCGCTGGTTCCGCAGGCGATCGCTCGGTTGGAATCGATCCAGCTTACGCCACTTCGATATCCAAACGGAGATCGATTCGGAGCAAACCAGGATTTTCCGCCATCTCGACTAAGCGCACAGTTCGCGCTATCCGATCCATCGTGCATGAAATCCCCACCAACGATGATCAGGTTTTTGGCTATCTTCTTTGTGTTCGAACGATAAGCCGCTATGGCATTGGCACCGGTGGTTTCCAATCCTTGAACCATCGGAAGTTTCACAGGGTTGTTTCGGTGAAAAAAACGCGACTGAGTTCCGCCACTTACAAATACAGCCTCATCCCGAGCGATCCCGGCTATGTTGCTTCCACTGGCGGCAAAACAGGCTTCGCCTTCCTGTGCCGGCGGGCGACGATCGGTCGGTACTGATTTCCAGCTGCGCCCTCCATCGAAACTCCGCAAAACGACGAATCGTCCATCGATCGGATCGCCAATGACCATGCCGGAACGATCATTCCAAAAATACAGGGCATCCAAAAAGATCCGCTTGTCTTCGTTTTTGTATACGATGGTCCAATCTTTTCCTCCATTGGTCGTGCGAAGGATGTATCCTGGGCTACCAACCCCCATGACCACCGCGGTCAACTCATCAAAAGCTTCCACATCCCGAAAATCGACTGATTCAAAGCCCGGGATGGTCCGCCAGCTCCACGATTGTCCGCCATCGGTGGATCGACCCACTTGTCCGCCGGTGCCACTCGCCCAAATCACCCGATCGTTCACTACCGACAATCCACGCAAATGCGCTTGGGTGCCACTATTTAATTCGATCAATTCCTGGGCATCCATCGTTTCGGCATTTAGCATGGATAGACATACTAACAACAGGATTTTGACGTTCAGGTAATTGTACATGGCGTAAAAATAGGCATGGGGACCTTGCTCCCCGCTTTTTCGTAACTTCATCACCCAAATTCATAGTTATGATCCGTTCACTCAGCCTGTTGGCTTTTGCGTTTTTGATCGGCTTCACGGCTTGTCAAAAAGAAACCAGTTTTGAAGGGGATAATACCCCGGCAGAAGGATCCTTGCTGAGCGATGTGAGTGGAGATTGTTTACCGAAGACTGTGAATGGCACTTATGTTGCCGGTACCGCCTTGGTGCCTTCTGTCAATACCATCACCTGTGATGTAAATGTGACCAAGAAGGGGCCTTATTTGATTACCACCGATACCATCAATGGCTATTATTTCAGTTCAACCGGCACGTTTACCAGTTTAGGGAACAACACCGTGACGCTACGTAGCAACGGAACTCCTTTTTCTGCCGGGGTAAATAATTTCATCGTCAGCTTTGACAGCACATTCTGTGATATTCAGGTTACAGTTCAAGCAAGTGGTGGTGGAGGCGGTGGAAGCAATGGAGTTTTTACACTGGTCACGGGTGGAACACCCAGTAATTGTGCCAGCGCGGTTGTCAATGGCACGTATACGCAAAATGCCGCATTAACCGCATCCAACACGGTGGATGTAACGGTAAATGTTACGACCGTTGGCGCCTATACGTTGACGGCGACCGGTGGCGGCATGGCCTTTACCAGATCCGGCACCTTTGCCACGACCGGCAACCAAACCATTACGTTAACCGGAAGTGGAACGCCCACAACATCCGGTGCCAATACAGTGACTTTTGCTGCGCCCAATGCAAGTTGCAGTTTCACCGTTACGGTAAATCCCGCCGGTGGTGGTGCTGCTGTTGGTACATTGGCTGGTGCGCCGAATGCTTGCGCCCCCATTACCGTCAATGGATTCTATGTCGAATCTACCGCAGTGGCTGGTTCCAACACCGTGGGCGTAACGGTGAATGTGACGACTGCAGGCAGCTATAACATCACGACCAATACCGTAACCGGACTCAGCTTTAGCGCATCGGGTAGTCTATCCGTGGGGAACAATCAAGTCATAAATCTAACTGCAAGCGGTACGCCTACGACTGCCGGCAATCAAACGTTTACCGTCACATTCGGAAGCAGCAGTTGCACCTTTACTGTACAGGTATTGCCCAATGACTATTTCCCTCGCATCGTAGGCAGCAACTGGAGCTATGAGATCAATGATGCTGCAAATGATTCTTTATACCGTGTTGTAAATCCGAATACAATTTCTGCCCTCGGAAATACCTTTCAGATTTTCCAAGCCAACGATGGAACAGGATTGGATTCATCCGGTTACTACCGCCGTACGGGTGGAGACTATTTTGAGTGGTTTGATGCCGGCGGATACCTAGGATACGATGCACCGGTTTGGGGTCAATACATCATGGTCAAAGACAACGTAGCGGCCAACACCACCTGGAAATCTTCCGGATTCGCCGGAACAGCTATGGGAACGGCCCTAAACATTCGTTTCAGTTATAAGATCCTGCAGAAAGACGTTCCGGTAACGGTCACTTCTTCAATTGGAACGGTTACGTACAACAACGTGATTGTGGTGGAAGAAAAATTTGAACTCGAAGCTACCCCCGGGGTTTGGCAAGACATAACCACGGCCATTGATTTCTATGGAAAGAGCTATTTTGCCCGGGGCATCGGACTGATCTTATACGAATCCTTGAACGCGGCGGGTACGGTGCAAGACAAACAAGAGCTTCGCCGTTTCCGGATTCTCTAATCCTCCTCGTCGTCTGCTTCGCCCGATTGTAGATAGGCATCTTCGTAACTACGAAAACAATGTTGCCATTGGCGAACTTGATCCTCCGACAGGCATTCCAGGATGTCTTGCAAGGGATCATCCAACAAGCGCCACTCCAACTCAACAGGTATTCCATATCGTTGGATCAAAACGCATCGATCCGTTTGCATCATCACCTGAAGCAACCGAATCGGTCCTTGTTCATACTCCCGGATCAAATAGTATCGTCCGGTCTCCAATAGTCTATAGGCGTACATGTGTGTATATTCAGCTTTCAAATCTCCCGCACACGGCCAGTGAACCGAGCGACGCTCGTCACCCGGCTTACTGACTCGGATCGGGCGTTTCTTTTCCCCAGTTGTGCATAAATCCGCCTCACGAACCACCCGCTGCAGTCGGTATATTTGTTCGTTCTGCAAACCTCCGCGAACGGAAGGATTCGCAGGGCTCAACGAACTGAGAATCACTTGTATATGGCCAATCCAAAAGATCCAGCGAATTTGTTTGAATACACCGAGGACAGCATCAAGTCGCTGGACTGGAAAGAGCATATCCGGTTGCGACCCGGTATGTACATTGGTAAGTTGGGCGATGGTTCTGCTGCCGATGATGGTATCTATATTCTATTAAAAGAGGTAATCGACAACTCAATTGATGAGTTTGTGATGGGGAATGGAAAAGTGATTGAGGTTAAAATTAAAGACAAGAAGGTAACTGTTCGAGATTACGGTAGGGGAATTCCTCTAGGTAAAGTAATTGATTGCGTTTCTATCATCAATACTGGAGGTAAATACGATTCGCGTGCTTTCAAGAAATCTGTCGGTTTAAATGGAGTAGGT
>DFST01000030.1:3108-20749 GCA_002378975.1 Chitinophagaceae bacterium UBA3430 | reverse complement strand
GGCCGTCCCCACGCACCCCCGAAACCCTCCGGCCCGAATGCCCTCTTCTGCAATCGCATCCACTTGTTTCAAAGCCTCCCGCTTCGCCTCCCAATCCGGCTTGACTTTGTCGTAGCATATTCCGGCACCGAGCGGATATTGACAAACCGGTACCGGCAATCGTCCGATTGGATTTGCAAATCCCTGCAACAAATTATAAGCAGCATGTCGAACGATCGAATCATCCTGGTGACAAGCCACCAATTGCGACATACCACAGAAATTGGCATTGGCCAGCACGTTACCGAACGTGAAGGCAATGGTCTTCGGACCATCCAATTGCTTCGTCAATCGGACTGCTGCATTCGATAATCCGAATTGATCCATGGGTTTGTTGGCATAATTGTGTACACCCACCAACAGCAAATCATATGTTCCGGCCGAACGAATGCGCTGCAACAAGGAATCAGCTTGAAGGCTATCGGCCTTGCCCGATAAATAATAGGTATCGAGTGTACCCCGATCCAGCGAGCGAGCCAAGTCGTTGGGTCCATTCAGGCCAATGCCCACATAGGCAATGCGTCCTTGACGAATCGTTCGACGAAGCTTACGAACCGATTTCGGCTGAAACCAGCCTTGCTGATCGTTTAGTAAAATGAGCGAACGGGCAGCCACTTCTGCGCGAATGGCGTCCGTACTTCGATTCAGATCGGCCACCAAGTTTGTGGTATCGATCAGCGTGCGTCGGTTCAATCCCAGCTCATATTTAGCCGATAATACTTTCTTGACCCGGCCATCCATTTCAGTTTGTGCGATCCGACCATCTTGGATCGCCTGCTGTATAACGGTAATGGATTGCTTTACATCGGCGGGCAAACACAACATGTCATTGCCGGCGAGGATCGCCTCCACCGCGATGGTGCCACCCGGGAAATACTTGGCCACTCCTTTCATCTCCAACGCATCGGTAAAACTGATGCCGTTGTAATTGAGTTCGCGTCGAAGCAGATCGGTAACGCTGTTGCGAGAAATAGAAGTAGCCACATGGGTAGTCGTATCAATCGCTGGGATCGATAAATGCGCGATCATCACACTGCCCACTCCAGCTTGGAACAAAGCCCGAAACGGCATCAACTCCATCGAATCCAATTGCGCGCGTGATTTATTGATCACCGGTAGATCATAATGCGAGTCTACATCGACATCACCATGACCCGGAAAATGTTTGGCACAGGCCATGATGCCTGCATCCTGCATGCCTTTCATGTAGGCCACGCCAAAGCGAGCCACCTTGTTCTTATCGGCCCCAAATGATCGAAAACCGATCACCGGATTATTCGGATTGTTGTTTACATCCACCACCGGTGCATAATTCACGTGTACGCCGATGCGCTTGCATTGTTGGCCAATCGCCTGCCCCATTCGATAAACCAACCGATCGTTTTCCATCGCACCCAAAGTGAGCTGATACGGAAACTTGGTTACGCTGTCGAGCCGCATCCCCAATCCCCATTCGCCGTCAATGGTGACCATCAAGGGCGTTTGGGCAGTCTGCTGGTATTGATTGGTCAAGACCGCCTGACGGACCGGTCCGCCTTGAAAAAAACAAAGGGCGCCCACATTGTACAGCTGGATATCACTCATGACCTTGGCTACATGCTCAGGACCCAGATTCGAATGCGCTCGAATCACCATCAACTGCGCAATGCGTTGATCGGGCGTTAAACTGGCAAATACCGAATCGACCCATTGTTCGCGAGTAAGCCGACTGCGGTAATCGGATTGGGCCAAAGCAGGTGCTAACAATTGAAGGCAGCAGAGTACCCCGAAAAAGAGGGTTTTGTGGAAGCGGATCGTCATGCAATAAAATTACCGGATTTGGATAGAACCCTTCGTCAAAACAGAGCCGGGAATTGGTTATTTTTGCACGCTAAACCCGAATCGTGTCGACCACCATCACCGTTCTTCCTGACCACATCGCGAATCAGATCGCCGCCGGCGAAGTGATACAGCGTCCGGCCAGTGCCGTCAAGGAGCTGATGGAAAACGCCGTGGATGCCGAAGCCACCGAGATCCACCTGATCCTGAACGATGCGGGAAAGGCCCTTGTGCAGGTGATCGACAATGGAAAAGGGATGAGTGCCGAAGACGCCCGACTTTGTTTTGAGCGGCACGCGACGTCCAAGATCAAACAAATCGACGACCTGTTTCAGATCCGCACCATGGGATTTCGAGGAGAAGCCCTGGCCTCCATTGCAGCCGTTGCACAAGTGGAGTTGAAAACACGCACCCAAGACAAGGAGGTGGGTGTACAGCTCGATGTCGCCAATAGCCGCATCGAATCCGAATCGCCTGTAGCCACACCGGTTGGGACCAGCATCGCGATGAAGAATTTGTTCTTCAATGTGCCCGCACGCCGAAACTTCCTAAAAAGCAATGCGGCTGAGATGCGCCACATCCTAGAAGAATTCACCCGCGTCGCGCTCGCCTTTCCCGAAATACGATTCAATCTCACCGCCAACCACCAACAACTCTATCAGTTGGAGTCCGGTTCCCAAAAACAGCGGATCGTACAGCTGTTGGGCAATCCATATCAATCGAAACTGGTTGCCGTACAAGAACAGACCGATTACCTGAACATTCGCGGATTTGTTGGCAAACCCGAGACCGCCAAGAAAACCCGAGGCGATCAATACTTCTTCGTCAACAACCGATACATCAAGAGCGCTTATCTGCATCATGCCGTGATGAGCGCCTTTCAGGAATTGATCGCTGGCGATCAATTTCCGGCCTATGTGCTTTTCATCGACCTAGACCCCGCACAAGTGGATGTGAACGTGCATCCAACCAAGCAAGAGATCAAATTCGAGGATGAGAAGATCGTATACGCCTTTGTGCAAGCCGCCATCCGACACGCGCTGGCTCAATTCAGCATCACCCCCACACTCGACTTCGACCTCGATGCCGGCATTCAGTCATTGAGCTCGATCCAACAACCGTTCACCGACGAAAAAAAACAAGCAACCGCCAGCAGTTCTTTGTACAGCGGATTCACGCAAAAAAATCAGGCGCATTTCATCGAGCGTTCCTCGACGGGTAACGCCAGACCTTGGGCCGGATTGCCCATCCGGGAAGTGCCTGACTACGAAGAGCGTCAATCGCCCCTGATCCATACGACCACCGAATTGGAAGAGATCACCTTCACGCAATTGCTCAACACCTACATCATCTATCCGCTGAAAGACGGTTACCGATTGATCCATCAACAGCGGGCTCATGAACGCGTTCGCTTTGAGCAACTGATGCAAGCCGATGCACAAAAGCCCATCGCCTCCCAACGCAGCATGTTCCCGGCCACGATCGAATTGAGTCCCGCGGATGCATCGCTGTTCGAAGAACTGATCCCCGAATTGGCCGAACTAGGCTATCTCATTGAACCATTTGGGAAGAACACCTATGTGGTGCAAGGAACACCCGCTGATCTGGAAAGTGGCGAAGAACAACAAGCCATTGATCAGGTATTGGAGCAATACAAACACTTTGCACAAACCGTGCAGCTATCTAAAAAAGAGGCGCTGATCCGGGTGCTGGCCCGTCAACAAGCCATTCGCGGCGGACAACGACTCACCGAACGGGAAATGCGTGTACTGGTGGGTGATCTTTTGCATTGTCAGCAAGGAAATCTCAGCCCCGACGGTCATCCTACCTACCTCGAATTCCGAGCCGATCAACTGAACAAGCTCTTCGGTTTTCAGTAATTCGCCTTCACCTTCAATAAGAATTGCTCCATGGCCTTGCGCACGATTGTAGGCGTCGTACGATGATTGTTTACAAGAATAGAAAAGATCAACCACTTGCCGGAGTTGGCCTGAATGAATCCGCTTAATGCCACCACACCCGAGAGCGTTCCGGTCTTGGCATAGATCTGTCCGGGTATGTTGTTGTAATAACTCTTCAACGTCCCAACTCCTCCAGTCGGAAATATTCCGGCGATGCGCTGCATGCCGAATTCCTGTTGCATGCGCGAAAGGATGCGAACGAAATCGTCGGGACTGAACAAATTGTATCGACTCAGTCCGGATCCGTCGGTCCACCGCGGATCATCGGGCAGATCGGCAAAATCACGAGCAAGAGCCGCATCGATCATGTCCAAATCGCTCAGGCGACCCAAGCGACGTTGACTCACCATCAACAACGTCTGTTCGGCAAAATGATTGTCGCTTTCACACATCATCATCCGCAGCATGGAGTCGGTAGGTTGTGAATAAATCGGACGATACCCCTTGAAATCTCGCTGCATCCCCAGGGAGAAATTGTACATCGTCCTGTTCAGGGTGTCTTGCAAGAATAAATAATTGGTAACCCCGTTGTCGGTCTTAAAAGGAACTTGTTGACCTATGAAAACAGAGCCACTTTTCTTGAACCGAAATTCATTCTTATCATACAAACGGTCTACCTCAAACCGATTGCCTTTGTCGATCAGTTGAATCATGGGCTCATTGAGATAAGGTGGTCGGGCAGCTAACTTGGGTGAAACAGAGAAGGTCGTACCGCTGTTTCGAACAAAATGAACCAGATTTCCGAAGATGGGCATGGAGGCGCGCTCGGCTAAATAAGCATCTTGGTATCCATCCCATGTCCATCCGGTTCCATAAGGCGTAATGGCATCACCCGAGTTATATTGTAGCCAGATCTTCTTTTTCGAGTTGCGCAAGGAATCAAAGAAAGTTTGAACCGGAAAGGCCGGATGCAGGAAAGTAGGATCGCCAGCTGGGGAGATAAACAACGAGTCGCCGGATTCACGAATGCGAAAACTCAATAAGCTGTCGCCCAGGTATTTCATCCCCAAATAACAAGTTGGGATCTTGGTGTTACTGGCAGGAAGAAAAAACTGACTGGCTTGATGCTTGAATACAAATTTTTCCTGTCCCGGATCATAAATGCTGATCCCAATGTATGCCGAACGAAGCGTAGGGGCATTGATCAATAAGTTGTGCGCTTCTTTGTGCACGGACTGAGCCGATGCAAACAAGCTCCCGATCAACAGGCAGCAAAAAAACAAACCAGCTTTACGATTAAACATACCTCAATTTAAGCCGAGTAGCGGAAAATTTCATCAGCCGGGATTGAACGACTCTCGGAATGACTCCGAAACGCCGCATCGATCAACTCCATGACCCGAAGCGATTCGATCGGTGCAACCGGATTCGCTTCACCGAAACGGATCGCGGCAAGAATTCCCGAATAATACTCCATGTAATTGCCCGAAGGCAGGTAAAAAGATTCAATGCCGATGTCGGATCGATCGATATCGATGAACTCGGCCGAAGGGTTTGGATCGGCGGGACACCAATGGTGCAAAGCGGGTATGGTTCCTGCCAATAAAGCGGCTTCTTGCCGATCGGAGCGGGCCACCCGCAACTGACCACGCGCGCCCAATAATTTATACGAAAACCGATCGGGTTCTTGGAGCATGTTGGACCCCAACCGCACTCGAAATCCCGCATAGAATAAATCCAATTCAAAATGGTCATTGGCAGATGTACCCGGGCGTAGCGCTTCCAACGTCGCTTCGATCGAATTTGGCAAACCAAACAATTGCAAGGCTTGATCGATCAGATGCGCACCAAGGTCGTGCAGGATCCCGGCACCCGGCTGATCGCCTTCCTTGTGTGCTTTGCCCGATAGTTGCGGACGGAATCGATCGTACCGAAATTCTACGTCGTGAAGCACACCCAATCGACCCGACTGAATGAACGAACGAATGAATCGAAAATCGCCATCGTATCGTCGATTCTGATACACACTAAAAAAACAATTCTTTTCCTGAGCGAGCTTCATGAGCGCACTCGCCTCGCGGGCCGTGACCGTAAAAGGCTTCTCGACGATCACCGATTTACCGGCGGACAAAGCGGCCACACAATGCGCATAATGGAGTTGGACAGGCGTATTGACAACGACCAGCTCGATGAACGGATCGGCAATCAATTCTTCAACAGTACGACAGAGGATTGCATTCGGATAGATCGAGGCCGAATCGTTTTGATGACGTTCCACAATGGCGCGCAAGACAAATCCAGGATGCGACTCGATGAAAGGCGCATGAAATAATCGGCCACTCATGCCGAATGAACAGATGCCGGTTTGGATCGGGGCTAACATGAGGTGGTAATACTAGTCGCGTTCCTGTGCACGCAGCCAACGCTCGGGGATCTCATTGCTGCTGGCAAGCAGATAATCCTTGTAGCTACAGGCGATGAATTGCTTGTTGGGCAGTTGCATCCACCAGCGTCCCGTTTTCTTACTCTGCAAGAAAACGGTCTGCACCTCAGCGAATGCCATGATGTATTCATTGAACGAATCGCGTTCGTCGAGACTGGCCTCGCGTCGCCCCCGACTTCGTCCGTCCAAAACATACCAAAGCATGTGGGCGATCTGTTCGGCACTGGCACCGTTTCGATCGGCAGCCGATTCATACCCGTAGATGCCGATGGAATTGATGGTGGGACTCAGTCCGGCATAGCGCATCAGCATACAGGCCTCTTCGCCGTTGAATCCGTTTGGACTCAACGTGCTAGCCGGGGAGAAAGCTTGTGCGAGCGACTGAATGTCGAAGGTGAGCAAATGGCTATTTCGGATAACGGGCTCCATCTCATCGATGTTCTCTTTTACGCTACCGACTCGAAAACAATCGAATCGAAGCTTGTCCAGTGTCTCCAACATGCCAGGATGTACATAATAACTCTGAAATCCGATGTGGTTGTAATGCCGGATGTAATTCGGTGTACCGGTCAACATCTCCATCAGAAAATGATCGGCCGGATTCACGGAATCGGTATACAGATCGATGCGGGCATCGATGCCACTGGCTTCGATGATCTTTTTGGCATCGGCATAAGCGCGGTATTGGGCCAGGGTCAGGTCTTGTGAACCGCCCAGGATGATCACCGTCTTCCCAGCCGTGACCAATTCACGCACGACGGTGCTCAGGGCCGCGTAGGTATCTGATAAGCTATGCCCGGTACGGACATTGCCTACGTCGGCCAATTGAATATCGGTATGCCAATAAAATAAACGATAGAAATGACGGCGGATGATGTCGGGCGCATCGGTTTGTGTACGGGCCAGGTCAGTACCTCGTGTTTCCCCACAGCCGATGAAGACAATCGTAGCCGTTTCCAGATCGGGAAACTCGGCTTCGTAGGCATCAATGACTTGGCCGATCTGTCCATCCACGTACCCTTGATCATCATTGAGGAGCGACTTCGAGATCGGCGATAAAAAATCGGCAATGCGTAAGCTGTCGGCCATGCCGACGAAGATAACATTATCTTTGTCCGCATGGAAGCCCTCCGTCAACAACTGGCGCAACTTCGCACCGAGATCGAAGCATTCCCCGTCAACCAAGTGGCCGATGCCGAAGCATTCCGCATTCGGTTCCTTGGCACCAAAGGTGCCCTGAAGTCGGTCATGGGTGAAATGAAGAACGTGCCGGCCGAGCAACGCAAAGAAGCCGGACAACTACTCAACGAATTCAAGGCCTTCGCCGAATCCGTTTACCAAGCACACCTCGATCGGACCAGCCCAACAACCGCTTCTGTCGGCTCATCGGTCGACCGCAGTTTACCCGGCGCCTCCCAACCCATCGGTTCCCGGCATCCGGTGACCCGCATGAAGAACGAGATCGTTTCCATCTTTCAAAAGCTTGGGTTTGCCGTTGCCGAAGGACCAGAGATCGAAGATGACTGGCACAATTTCGGAGCCCTCAATTTGCCCGCCCATCATCCGGCCCGCGACATGCAGGATACGTTCTATGTCCAGCAAAATCCGGATTGGGTACTCCGTACGCATACCAGTAGTGTACAGATCCGCGAAATGGAAAAAGGGAAACTGCCCATTCGGATGTTGATGCCGGGTCGGGTATTCCGCAACGAAACGATCAGTGCCCGCAGTCATTGCTTCTTCCACCAAGTGGAAGGATTATACATCGACGAACAGGTTTCGTTTGCCGATCTGAAACAAACCCTTTACTTCTTCGTACAAGAGATGTACGGCCAAGATGTGAAGGTGCGTTTCCGCCCTTCTTATTTTCCGTTCACCGAACCCAGTGCCGAGATGGACATCACCTGTTTCATTTGCGGAGGCGACGGATGTCCGGTTTGTAAGAAAAGCGGCTGGGTCGAGATCCTGGGTTGTGGCATGGTGCATCCGAACGTACTACGCAATTGCAACATCGATCCGGAAAAATATACCGGCTTCGCCTTCGGCATGGGGGTGGAACGGCCGGCCATGCTTAAATACGGAGTCAGTGACCTACGTTTATTCAGCGAGAACGACGTTCGCTTCCTTCGTCAATTTCCTGCCATCACCTGATGAGCGCTCCCATCCATCGCGTCTGCGTATGTGGCGCCGGCACCATGGGCGCCGGGATCGCACAAACCTTGGCCACCGCTGGTTACGCCACGATGGTCTATGATTTGCAACCCGCCGGATTGGAACGCGCTGCCCAACAGATCCAAAAACAACTCGACATCGCCGTTGAAAAAGGAAAGATGACGGCCGAGCAAGCTGCCAAGTCCATTCAACGCATTCAATTCACCGACGATCTTCAAATCTGTTTGGCTGATCTATTCATCGAGGCCATCGTAGAGCAACTCGACGCGAAAGTGGCTCTGTTCAATCAGCTCGCCGAACTGAATCACAGCGAATCCATTTTTGCGACCAATACTTCATCGCTTTCAGTGACCAAACTGGCAGAACGGATACAAAATCCCGACCGCGTGATCGGACTCCATTTTTTCAATCCCGCCCACCTGATGAAACTGGTGGAAGTGATCACCACGCCCCATACCAACACGGCCCTTTTTGATACCGCTTGGGGATTCATTCAGTCGATCGGAAAAACTCCTGTACACTGCCAGGATACACCGGGCTTCATCGTGAATCGCGTAGCCAGACCTTATTACTTAGAAGCCATGCGCGTGGTGGAATCGGGTAAAGCGACGCCGGAGATGGTTGACCGGATTATGGAATCGGCCGGATTCAAACTGGGACCGTTCAAACTCACCGACCTGATCGGACAGGACATCAATCTAGCCGTCAGTCGATCGGTTTATGAACAATTGAATAAACCCGAACGACTCCAACCCTCCCCACTGCAAGAAAAATTGGTGGAAGATGGAAAACTGGGACGGAAAACCGGAGAAGGATTTTATCGTTATTAAACCGTGAGCAAACAACGCATACTCGTCACCGGAGGCACCGGCTTTCTGGGTTCCTACATCCTGCAGGAACTGATCGATCATGGATATTCCGTTCGGGCGCTGCGTCGAACAGCCAAAGACATTTCTTGGATCCCCTCCGACATTCAAACTCAAATCGAATGGGTAGAGGGCGATATCCTGGATGTGGTTTCATTGGAAGAAGCCATGCAGGATGTACAGGCTGTGATCCACTCGGCCGCTATTGTTTCGTTTCGATCAAGCGAACGAAAGCGCATGTATCAGGTGAATGTGGAAGGAACCGCCAATGTGGTGAACATCGCACTCGAATCTGGAGTACCCCGATTGATCCACATCAGTTCGATCGCTGCGCTGGGCCGCACCGCTACCGAGTCGTGGGTCAACGAAGAACACAAATGGGAAGACAATGGCGTGCAAACGCATTATGCACGAAGTAAATTCAAGGCCGAATTGCATGTATGGCGCGGGATGGCCGAAGGACTGGAGGGACTGATCTTGAATCCCGCTACGATTTTGGGTTATGGCGACTGGTCGACCGGTAGTTGCTCGCTCTTCAAGCAGATTCACGACGGATTTCCCTGGTATACCAATGGCATCAATGGATTTGTGGATGTACGCGATGTGGCCAAAGCGACCCGCCTCGCACTGGAATCCTCGATTACGGAACAACGATACCTGCTCTGTGCCGAAAACTGGACGTTTCGCGATCTGCAACAAGCCATGGCCGATGGATTTGGCGTTAACGGTCCCCGACGTGAAGCTACTCCCTTCCTACTCGGTTTGGCTTGGCGCATGGCCGTTCTCAAAGGATGGATCACCGGTCAACCACAACTGCTGAGCAAGGAAAGTGCCCGGGTTGGTGTCAGTCAGACCCGATTCGACAATCAAAAATGGCTGCAAGCAATCCCCTCTTTCCAATACAGATCCTTGAAAGAAACCATTGAGGAGGCTTGTCGGCTTTACCGAACGGCGCAATAACCTCAACCCCGCATACGTTATTCAACTTTACCGCATTCCTATGCATCGATTATTCCTTTCCCTGATTCTCTCCTTACTGCTGCTTTCTTCGGAAGCACAATACACCGTGATCGGGCGTATCGTGGACTCATCCACGCAAGAGCCGCTGAGTCGGGCTTCGGTTTTTTGTCAGAATACCACCTATGGCACGGCAACCGACAAAGAGGGCCGATTCCAATTGCCCTTGCGGGAGGGCGGATACGATGTAACGATCAGTTATACCGGCTATCAATCACAAGTGGTTCGGGTAACCGCCGCTACCGAGCTCAATATTCTGCTGGTTAAAAAAGACAACTCCCTGTCGGAAGTGGTGTTGAAAAGCAGCTACGAGGTAGCGGATGGCTGGGAGAAATACGGTGATTTTTTTCAGGAGCATTTCATCGGCGGATCAGAAATCGCCAAACAATGTATGATCCGGAATCGGGAGGCGCTTCGATTTTTGTATTACAAACGCAGCAACCGACTGAAAGTGCTGGCCAATGAGCCCATCGTTGTGGTCAACCCAGCGCTGGGTTATGAGATCAGTTATCAACTCGACTCGTTCGTATACCAATACAACACCCAATACTATCTCTACCGGGGCTATTCGTTTTATACGGAGCTGACGGGTGATGATTCCGTTCGAGCCAATTGGGCACGCAACCGAAAAGCCGCCTACCAGGGTTCGCGGTTGCAGTTCATGCACAACTATTACGATTCTACGCTACAAGAAAACGGCTGGCTGATCGACTTATTGGATGAAACCGATGAAACGGTCTTTCGGAAAGTAAATCCCTACGATACCACCTACTATGCGGCACCGGATAGCAGCGGAGAGATCGAGATCTGGTATCCGCGTAAGATGAGCATTACCTACAAAAAGAAATTCCCGGAATCCGAGTACTTGAAAAAGATGAAACTGCCGAAGAGTACGCCGTATTGCATCAGCTACATCGACCTGAAAGATCCCATCTTGATCCGTTCGAACGGTTATTTCTACAACCAATCCGATTGGATGCAACAAGGTTATTGGGTTTGGAAGAATCTGGGGGATCAGCTGCCCTTTGATTACGAGCCGGATTGATTTTTGAGCTTTTCCCAGATCTGCGGAATTCGTTTGATCCAAACCAATTCACGCTTTTTAATCGAGGCCTCCTCAACCGGAGAACCGAAATACACTTTCCCGCCCTCGAGCGAAGAGGGAACTCCGCTTTGTGCCATCACCACGGCACCGGCCCCGATTGTGAGGGTTTTATTCACGCCTACTTGTCCCCACAAAGTAACTCCATCCTCGATCACGGTCGCACCGGCAATGCCCACCTGTGCAGCAATGAGGCAGTTTTTTCCGATGACCGTATCATGCCCGACGTGCACGAGGTTATCGATCTTGGTGCCGGCGCCAATACGCGTATCATGCGAAACACCGCGATCGATCGTGCAGTTCGCACCGATTTCAGCGCCTTCTTCAATCACTACACGACCACAACTGAGCATGCGCTGATAATGGATGGGACGGTTGGTGCGCTTGTTGTAATAAAATGCATCGCTGCCGATTACTGTGCCCGACTGAATAACGACTCGGTCGGCAATGATCGTACCCGGACCGATCACCACATTGGGATGGATCACGCAGTCATTTCCGATCTGAACATGTGGACCTACACAAACACCCGACATCAATACCGTACCCGATCCGATCGATGCAGAGTCGGCAATAGGATGGAGCATCGGCTCAACGGGTTGATAGGTCGATACGATGGTTTGATAGGCTTCAAACGGATCCGCAACCACCAGCAAGGTTTTTCCTTCCGGACAATCAACCTGTGCATTGATGATGATGTGTGTTGCCGCTGATTGCAGACAGGTTTGGTAGTACTTCGGATGATCGACAAACACCAGATCACCTGCTTCCACTCGATGGATCTCATTGATGCCCGTCGTAAATGCAGTGGCATCACCAACAAGGTTGGCATTGATCAATGAAGCGATTTCCGAGAGGGAAATGGGTTGTTTGAATCGCATGCGAATGAATTTTTACAAAGGTATTAAAGCAATCGCGAGTGCATTCGAAGTTGCATCCATTGCATAAAATGCACACGATCTACAACGATTCATCGCATTTGCGATTATCCACAATTGATTAAAAAATGTGAATAAAAGAGATTTAAAATTTTTTTGAATTAGTTATTTGGTATAATATTGTGTGGGGAAACGCAGTTTCCCTGTACTTACTAACCCATCCATATATTTCCCTCCGCTTCTGCGGAGGGATTTTTTTTTCTACCACTTCTTATTTCTCGCTGAAGAGATACCTTTAAAAAAATGAAAGCAACTACAATGGTACGTTCCATGACCGGATTCGGCAGAGCCGAAGGTTCCATTGGGAAGAAGACCTTCCTGATCGACATCAAATCACTCAATGGCAAACAGTTTGATCTGCAACTCCGTTTGCCGGCGCTGCTCAAGCCCTATGAGTTCGAGATCCGACGCATCCTCAGCGAAGAATTGATCCGCGGTTCCGTGGAATGCACGATCAGCTTGAAAGAGACCGGGGAAGCCAAACCCGTCACCATCAACATGGAACTGGCCAAAGCCTACTACCAACCCCTGGCGGAACTCGCAGCTACCCTGCAACTCAATACCGACGACTTGCTCAATACCCTGATCAAAATGCCGGAAGTAGTGACACCCAGCAGCGATACACTCGAAGCGGCTGAATGGGCGCAATTCCAGCAGTTATTGCGCGAGGCGCTCTTTGCCATCAACGGACACCGCGCCAATGAAGGCGAAGTACTGAAAGCCGATCTGCTGCACCGGATCGATCGGATCGAATCCCTGCAATCAGCCATCCTGGAATTGGAGCCACGCCGCAAACAGAAGATTCGCGAAGGGCTGGTCAAATTACTCGATGAGGAAGTCGGTAAAGAAAAATACGATGCCTACCGAATGGAGCAGGAGCTGATCTATTACATCGAAAAGATCGACATCAACGAAGAACAGATTCGACTCAACAATCATTGTCGGTATTTCAAGACACTCTTCGAGGAAGTGGATCCGTCCAAGGGCAAAAAGTTGTCGTTTGTGTTGCAGGAGATCGGCCGGGAAATCAACACTACCGGGGCCAAAGCCTACGATGCCGACATTCAGAAATCGGTGGTGGAAATGAAGGACGAACTAGAAAAAGCCAAAGAACAGGTGTTGAACCTACTTTGATGAAATCCGTCAAATCGATCGTTTCGTTTCACGCAGCTAGGCCTGCTTCTCATTAATTTTGCTCCATGCGCGCACTGTTCTTTGCCCTGATCTTAGTTCTGCTGGTCAACTGCCGGTCCATCGACCTCTATGAGCGCACGGTTGATATGCCCAAACATGCCTGGAAAAGCGACTTCACGCCCCGGTTCGATTTTGAGATCAAGGATACCCTCGCTTTGTATGAAGCATCACTGGTACTGCGCCATACGGATGGGTATCGCTTTAACAACATATGGCTGGAGGTACAGGTGGAAACGCCCGATAGTCTTTATTCCTTCCGCACAGAGAAAAAACTGGGCGACAACGAAAAGGGTTGGTTGGGCACCGGACTCAACGATGTGTTCGAACACCGCATTTCCCTGAATCCAGAGCTCGCCAGTGCCGGGATCTCCTTCCGAAAATCCGGGACCTACACGTTTCGACTCACCCAACTCATGCGGGAAGACCCCCTGCCCAACATCTTGCAAGCCGGAATCCGGATCGAACGTAAACGCTGATCCATGCGAACCACCTTACTCTACTGGAGTCTATTGGCCTACGTGGTTGCCGCCTTGATTTGGTGGTTCATTTCGCTCGAAAAACAAAACCGACTGATCGCCGAACGCGACCGGAACTATTTGCTCGAACACCGACAAGCCATCTCACCACTCGAATTTGAAACCCGCCTTCAACTGGTCGATCGGCAACAAGCCAAAAACACCACCAAACACCTAAGCGAAGGCATCACCTTCTTAGCCTTGATCGGCTTGGGTGCTGTTTGGGTATACCGATCCGTGCGTCGGCGCATCCGGCTCCAACAACAGCAAGAACAATTCATCATGGCCGTGACCCATGAATTGAAAACACCGATTGCTGTAGCCCGACTCAATCTGGAAACCTTACAACGCTATCCCCTCGAAGGAGAGAAACGCGACCGATTGCTGAAAACCACCCTCGATGAAACAGCCCGATTGAACTTTTTGACGAACAACATCCTGGTCGCCTCTCAATTGGCCGATCGAGGATTCCGTTCCGACAAGACCGAACTCAATCTGGCCAGCCTGCTGCGCGATTGCCTACGCGATTTCCAAAAAAGATTTCCTGACCGCATCGTACTCGCAGAAATACCCGATGAGGTCGTTTTAAATGGAGATCCCCTCCTGCTGCAGATCCTGATCAACAATTTGCTCGAGAACGCCCAGAAATATGCGCCGCGCGAGACTCCGATCAACCTTAACCTCACCGAAAATGGAGGATCGATCCGTCTCGAGGTCATCGATCAAGGTCCGGGTATTCCACCCGCCGAGCGCAAACGGATCTTCAATCGGTTCTACCGCATCGAGAACGAAACCACCCGAAAAACACAGGGCACCGGACTCGGACTTTATCTCTGCAAAAAGATCGCACAAGCACATAGAGCTGACATCTCGGTGACCGACCATGCCCCTCAGGGAAGTAATTTTGCGGTTGAATTTCTGGCATGAACAACGGACCCTCCATCTTATTGGTCGAGGACGAGGAAAACCTCCACGAAGCCCTCAAACTGAATCTGGAACTGGAAGGCTATCAGGTCAGCTCCGCCCGTGATGGCGCCGAAGCGCTGCGCGTATTGGAACAGGAACATTTTGAACTGATCATCCTCGACATCATGCTTCCGGAAATGGATGGGATCACTGTCGCCGAAAACATCCGCATCCGCAACCTCGAGATCCCCATCCTCATGCTCAGCGCCCGAAACAGCAGCGCCGATCGGGTACTCGGACTCAAAAAAGGTGCCGACGATTACCTCACCAAGCCCTTCAATCTGGAAGAGCTCCTGCTCCGCGTGTCCAAATTGATCGAGAAAAATCAAAAGCTGCAAGACAGAACGCTCCTGAACGACCAATATCAATTCGGGGCAAATCAGATCGATTTCAAAGCGCAGCAAGCCACCGGCGTCGAAGGAAAGATCATCGAACTGAGCAAGAAGGAGACCATGCTCTTGAAACTACTGATTGAGAATAAGAATGAAGTCGTAACCCGCGAGCGCATCCTCAACATCGTTTGGGGATACCAGGTTTATCCCACCACCCGAACCATCGATAATTTCATTCTGGGGTTTCGAAAATACTTCGAACCCGATAGCCGCAATCCGCGCTATTTCCAATCGGTTCGGGGAGTCGGTTACAAATTCACCGAAGAATATTAAAGATCGCCCAACCGCGGGCGTACAACGATCTCCTCCACACAGGCGGCAACCGACAACTGCGTGGCCGCATAGATCAATTGAGCAATGTCGGAGGCTTCCATGATTCGATGCGTGGAGTTGTCGTAATCACCCCAGGAATCCGTCAATACGGCTCCGGGATAGATCGTAGTCACTTTCACTCCGGTCGGCTTTAGCTCCTCCCGTAAATTCTGACTGAATCCATTCAAAGCATACTTACTGATGCTGTAAGCGCCCCCGTGTGCATAAGGACGTTGTCCGGCAATCGAGCACATGTTGAAAATATGTCCCTGTTTTCGCTTCACCATCGCCGGTGCAATCACCCGTGTCAAATAATAGGCACTATAAAGATTTACCGCCAACTGCCCTTCCATCACCCCCTCTGCCTGGTCCAATAATTTACCGGGCTCAAAGATGCCGGCATTGTTGACCAACACATCCGGCTCGCCTTGCTCCAAACACCAACTCCCAAAGGCCCGAACCTGATCCGGTATCGTTGCATCGGCTGCTTTGCCCATCACCTTAGATCCAGGGTTGCGCTGCATGATCTCCTGCGCCACTGCATCCAACTTGGCTTGATTTCGGGCAGAGATCAATACCTCCCAGCCAGCTTTGGCAAAGATCTCCGCGATCGCTTTTCCCATTCCCCTAGAAGCACCGGTAACAATAACCCGCATAACAGCTGATTTAGATACGAAGGTCGAACATTTTCACGGCCCGACCATTACCGAGAAACCGTACTTTGCGGAATGGCCTATCGTCATATATTTTTCGATTTGGATCACACGCTGTGGGACTTCGAAGCCAACGCGCGCCTTACCCTGCAACAACTGCACGATGAGTTGAATCTGGCCGATCGAGGCGTGGATGATTTCGAACGCTTTCACCGGCAATACCTCGAACACAACGAACGGCTTTGGGAACGTTACCGAAAAGGATTCATCAAACAGGAAGAACTGCGGGTAAAACGGATGTGGTTGAGTCTGCTCGATTTCAAGATCGCCGATGATTCCCTCGCAAAATCCTTAAGCGTTCGTTTTTTGGAACTGTTGCCTACCCGCAATCTGCTTTTCCCGGGCACACACGAGATCCTCACCTATCTGCGCAATAAAAACTATACCCTGCACATCATCACCAACGGATTCGAAGACGTACAACACCGAAAAATGCAAGGGGCCAATCTCAACCCGTATTTCACCCACCTCATCACCTCCGAAAAAGCCAATGCCCTCAAACCCCACCGGGCCATCTTCGAGCATGCCTTATCCTGCAGCCAGTCCAATGCGGCAGAGAGCATCATGATCGGCGACTCGGTCGAAGTGGACATCAAAGGCGCCTATGACATGGGACTTGACCAAGTACACATGAACCATCTAGATCGGAATCGATATCCGATACAAGGTGAGATCTATCCCACACACACCCTCTTTCACTTGGAGGAACTCAGAAGTATTCTATAACAATCACCAAGTCGCAATGACTGTGACTCCGCCCTGCGGACGATCGCCGATCTTACAATGGATCTTGGCATCCAAGGGCAACAGCAGATCAACGCGTGATCCAAATTTGATGAAGCCCATTTCGTCGGTTTGATGAACCGACTGACCCGGCTTCACATAATTACAAATGCGTTTGGCCAAGGCGCCAGCGATCTGCTTCACCAAGATCTCTTTACCGTCCTTTCGATACACCACGCTGTGACGCTCATTTTCGGTGGATGATTTCGGATGCCAGGCCACTAAATATTTTCCGGGATGATATTCGCTGTACACCACCTCGCCACCAACGGGATTGCGGTTCACGTGCACGTTCAACGGACTCATGAAGATCGACACCTGTATACGCTTGTCGGTAAAATACTCATCGGCCTGCACCTCTTCGATTACCACCACTTTCCCATCCGCAGGTGCCACGATCGCATTCTCCTGGATCGTCAACGTCCGGCTCGGAATGCGAAAGAAAGAAACAATGAACAACCAAAATCCGC
>DFST01000030.1:0-2737 GCA_002378975.1 Chitinophagaceae bacterium UBA3430 | reverse complement strand
ATTGATCGCCGCCAACACCAAAGCCACTACAAAAATGGTTACATATCCTTCCCGATGAATGCGCATACGATCGATTTGAGCAAAAATAGGGGCATCCGACTTATCCGATCGTGATTCGTTTCGATCGATCAATACGCCACCGAAGTGGCACGCAGGAACAAGTACAACACCGGTAGGGCAAAAAGCAACGAATCAAAGCGATCCAACACCCCGCCATGACCCGGCATCAACGCGCCACTGTCCTTCACACCGGCCAAACGTTTCAGCTTCGATTCGAACAGATCGCCCAGCGTGCCGGCCACCGTCAACAAGAAGACCAACACATACCCGGTTACCGAACCAACCGATTCATCGTACAAGCAACGGTCGAGCACCCAACCCAATAGCAACGTAGCACAAAGGATACCCGACAAGGTGCCTTCCCAGGTTTTTTTAGGCGAGATCTTCGAGAACGGCGTTCGGCCGATCAACGATCCCAGTAGATACGCCATCGTATCGTTGATCCACATGGTGGCGATCGCCACCACAACCCACCAGGCAGCAGATGGAAAGAACAGATCCACCTCCAGCAAATTTGAATCCACTCCATACAAATGCAACGCAAGGGCCCAAGGAAGCGAAATGTATAAATTACCGGCCGCAGCCATGATCCAATGCCGAAAAGAAAGGTTGGAAGAGGCCAATGTGCCCCATACCAAAAAAATGAATCCGGCTAAATGCAACGGAAAGATCAGCGTACCCGGAAACCAGAAAGATCCAAATTGACCATACATGCCAGCAAATAGCCAGGCGATGGCCAGTCCATTCAGCATCCAACCCAAATATAGATACGGATGTAAGTCTCGCTGCTGAATCCGATCAATGAGTTTCCCGTATTCACGCCAGCAGGCAACCAATAAGAAGGAAAACAAAGACAAGTAGGTCCACGCGTTCCCGAATAATCCAACTGCCATCACGACCACGAAAACCACCGCAGTCAGTGAACGGGTTTTGAGGGTTTGAGTATTCAGCGCCATATCAAGAGGAAAACGGATTGTTGGGATCCTCCGCTTCAAAAGCCGGCTCCTCCGGCGGGAACTCTTTAGAACGATGGATCATTTGACGGATCACCCAGATACTCAACAGTAAACTAACCAAGGCTGGCAAGATTAGTTGAACGAACGACACCACTGATTCATTGTCGAGCAGATCCGGATTGAGATAAGCGGCCGTGATCAGCATGGCATCATAGAAAAAATGCGCCAGCATGGCCACCCACAGACTTCCACTGTATGCATACAAAATGCCCAATACGATCCCCAATAAAAACCGCGGGAAAAAGCCATAGAACTGAAGATGCATGCCGGAGAACAAGGCGGCTGCAACCAGAATGCCTACCCAGATGCCGTACCGACGGATCAATAAACGTTGTATCAGTCCACGAAACAACAATTCTTCCCCAACTCCGGCAAGTACCGCAATGAAAAAGATATTGAGCAATAGATCCTTGGGCGTGTCGACCGATAAAAGTGCTTTGACGGTATTTTCAGCAGTTTTTTCCTGCGACTGGAACCACTCTTTCATGCCCCCTGGAAATACGATCCGCTGATTCAGTTCGCCAATGAATTGAATGAAGGGAAGTGAAATCAGCATGATGAGGATCGACCAGAACCAAAATGCATTTAAGTTGGGCGCGCGAAAACCGAGGAATTGATTCGGCTCCGGACTGAACAAACGGGCGCAGATCAAACTCGGCACCAGGAAGAGTCCGATGAATTGCACCAACTGCATACCACGTAAAAAGGTAAGCATCCCCGGTTGGGCCATGGATGCCGGTTTCAGGTCGGCCAAGGCCTCCACGGATAGTCCGGTCATCGCTTGCAACGCGATCGTTCCAACCATTCCGATGGTGAAGAAACAAAACAGGGCAATACCCACCAGTATCAGCAACTGATTGAGCGGAGAACGATGAGCCAACAATCCTTTCATGGGAAATACCATTCAGTCGGTAGATTTGCAACTGAATCAACCAAAAATAGGTAAATCAATACGGAATGGTACGGATCGGTCCTTTGCAACTGCCTGATTTCCCGCTGCTCCTGGCCCCCATGGAGGATGTCAGCGATCCGCCTTTCCGTGCCGTCTGCAAGGATGGCGGGGCTGATCTGATGTACACCGAGTTCATTTCCTCCGAAGGACTGATCCGCGATGCCATCAAGAGCCGCCAGAAACTCGACATCTTCGAAGAAGAACGCCCCATCGGCATTCAGATCTTTGGGGGCGATGAAGAGTCATTGGGACTGGCCGCTAAGATCGTAGAGGTGACCGGGCCCGATCTGCTTGATATCAACTTCGGATGTCCGGTAAAAAAAGTAGCCCTCAAAGGAGCCGGAGCCGGTGTGTTGCGCGACATCGACCTGATGGTTCGACTTACCGACGCCGTCGTGCGTTCCACTAATCTGCCCGTCACCGTGAAAACAAGATTGGGGTGGGACGATCAGACCAAGAACATCGAAGAAGTAGCCGAGCGGCTGCAAGACGTAGGCATCCAGGCATTGGCCATACACGGTCGTACCCGCACGCAGATGTACAAGGGCGAAGCAGATTGGACCTTGATCGGCAAGATCAAGAACAACCCGCGGATCAAGATTCCGATATTCGGCAATGGCGACATTGACTCGCCTGAAAAAGCAAAAGAATACAAGAACCGGTACGGCGTAGATGGCATCATGATCGGTCGAGCGGCAATCGGATACCC
>DFST01000133.1:6809-8342 GCA_002378975.1 Chitinophagaceae bacterium UBA3430 | reverse complement strand
AGCATGGGCATTCTGGGAACTTTGTTGTTCCTCTTTTTGGTCATGCACATCAATCATTTTTGGGTACCTAGCCGCATCACCGGACTGGAGCCCATGATCATCGAGGGAAAAGAATATCACAACCTATACGGTGAAATGCTCACGGTTTTTCAAGGGAATCTGCTGGTTGTTTCCTTGTATGTATTGGGTTGTATTTCCTTGTTCTGGCACCTGCTTCATGGCTTTAAGAGTGCATTCCGCACATTGGGCGTGACCAACCCGCGTTACCTATCACTCATCGAAGCGACCGGAGCTGGTTTTTCGCTAATAGTTAGTGCCGCTTTTGCTTTGATGCCTGTCAGTATGTATCTCGGATGGGTCAATTGATCATTATCTCCTCAAAATGAAAATGTTTCCTATGATGGATTCCAAAATACCCGCTGGCTCCTTAGAAAAAAAATGGACCGATTACAAGGGGCACTGCAAATTGGTCAACCCGGCCAATAAACGTAAGCTCGAAGTAATCGTAGTCGGTACCGGCTTGGCTGGTGCCTCCGCCGCTGCCTCTTTGGGCGAATTGGGTTATAAAGTAAAAGCCTTCTGTTTCCAGGATTCTCCGCGTCGGGCACACTCCATTGCCGCGCAGGGAGGGATCAATGCCGCCAAGAATTACCAAAACGATGGCGACTCTGTATTCCGCCTTTTCTACGACACTATAAAAGGAGGTGATTACCGTGCACGCGAAGCCAACGTACACCGTTTGGCCGAAGTCAGTGTCAGCATCATCGACCAATGCGTAGCACAAGGAGTTCCTTTTGCTCGCGAATACGGCGGATTGCTCAACAACCGCTCTTTCGGGGGTACCCAGGTAAAACGTACTTTCTATGCGGCCGGACAAACTGGTCAGCAATTATTGATCGGTGCTTACCAGGCATTGGAACGTCAAGTGGCACTCGGCAACGTAACCATGTACAGCCGACATGAAATGCTCGATGTGGTCTTGGTTGACGATAAAGCACGCGGAATCATTTGCCGCAATCTGGTGACCGGAGAACTGGAGCGACATTTCGGACATGCGGTTTTGCTCTGTTCAGGCGGATACGGCAATGTTTTCTATTTATCGACCAATGCCATGGGCAGCAATGTCACAGCTGCATGGAAAGCGCATAAAAAGGGAGCCTACTTTGGCAATCCATGCTTCACGCAGATCCACCCAACTTGCATTCCCGTGAGTGGCGACCATCAATCCAAACTGACCCTGATGTCCGAATCCCTTCGGAACGATGGTCGGATCTGGGTTCCTAAGCAAAAAGGAGATACCCGCAAACCCAATGATATTCCCGAAGAGGAACGCGATTATTACCTCGAGCGCCGTTACCCGGCCTTCGGGAACCTCGTTCCCCGTGATGTGGCTTCTCGTGCGGCCAAAGAACGCTGCGATGCCGGCTATGGTGTGGGAACGACCGGACAAGCTGTTTATCTCGATTTCAAATCCAACTTGATCAATAAATACGGTCGAGCGGAAGCGAATAAGGAATCTACCGCTTCTTGCAG
>DFST01000133.1:0-6725 GCA_002378975.1 Chitinophagaceae bacterium UBA3430 | reverse complement strand
CCCAATGATATTCCCGAAGAGGAACGCGATTATTACCTCGAGCGCCGTTACCCGGCCTTCGGGAACCTAGTTCCCCGCGATGTGGCCTCTCGGGCGGCCAAAGAACGCTGCGATGCGGGCTATGGTGTTGGAACGACCGGACAAGCTGTTTATCTCGATTTCAAATCCAACCTGATCAATAAATATGGTCGAGCTGAAGCGAATAAGCAGGGGATTGAAAATCCGGATATCGATACCTTGATCCGTTTGGGTAAAGAGGTCGTTAAAGAAGAGTATGGGAATCTGTTTGATATGTACGAGAAAATCACCGGCGAAAACCCATACGAAGTTCCGATGCGAATCTATCCGGCTGTGCATTACACCATGGGTGGTCTTTGGGTCGATTACGAATTGATGACCACCGTTAAAGGATTATACGCCTTGGGCGAAGCAAACTTCAGCGATCACGGCGCAAACCGATTGGGAGCTTCTGCACTCATGCAAGGCTTGGCCGATGGCTATTTTGTGATTCCGTACACCATCGGAAATTATTTGTCGGATGAGATCGCTACCAAACCCATCCCAACCGATCATCCGGCCTTTTTGGAAGCGGAAAAGCATGCAAGCGAGCGCATCAGCAAGCTGATGAATATTCGCGGAAATCAAACCGTGGAGAGTTTTCACAAACGTCTGGGAAAGATCATGTGGGACAAATGTGGAATGGCGCGCAGTGAAGATGGACTCAAAGAAGCGATTCGCGACATACAGGGCTTACAAAATGAATTTTGGTCGGATGTGCGTATACCCGGCGTGGTCAACGGCATGAATCCCGAATTAGACAAAGCCGGACGGGTAGCTGACTTTTTGGAATTGGGTGAATTGATGTGTCGCGATGCACTCGACCGCGCGGAAAGTTGCGGTGGCCATTTCCGAGAAGAATGCCAGACCGAAGAAGGGGAGGCCTTGCGTAAAGATGATGAATATGCCTATGTAGCTGCTTGGGAACATCAGTCCACTGGCGGATGGGCACTGCACAAAGAAGTACTTCAATTTGAAATTGCCAAACCCTCTCAACGGAGCTATAAATAATTTGAAAATCCTTTGCCATGGAACACTACAACATGAATTTAACCCTGAAGATCTGGCGTCAACCCAATACGCAGGCTGCGGGTCGATTTGAAACGTATCCGGTATCGAACATTTCATCGGAAATGTCATTTCTGGAAATGATCGATGTACTCAATGAACAATTGATCAAAGAGGGTAACGAACCCGTCGCCTTCGATCACGACTGCCGCGAAGGAATTTGTGGGATGTGCTCGATGTATATCAACGGACGTCCACATGGGCCTTGGCAAAAGAATACCACCTGTCAATTGCACATGCGGGCATACAAGGACGGAGACACCATCACCGTAGAGCCTTGGCGAGCCAATTCTTTCCCCGTAATCAAGGACCTCATGGTCGATCGTTCAGCCTTTGATCGGATCATTCAGGCCGGCGGTTACGTATCGGTAAATACGGGTAGTGCTGTGGATGCCAATGCCATCCCCATCGAAAAGGATCATGCAGATTCCGCATTTGCGGCCGCTGCCTGTATTGGATGTGGAGCCTGCGTAGCATCGTGCAAGAATTCCTCGGCTATGTTGTTCGTTTCCGCCAAAGTATCGCACCTGGCCTTGTTGCCACAAGGTTCTCCGGAGCGTAAATCACGAGCCCTGAATATGGTTGCTCAAATGGACAAAGAGGGTTTTGGAGCCTGTACAAACACCGGCGCCTGTGAAGCGGTTTGTCCCAAAGGAATCTCGATTGAGAACATCGCTCGACTGAACCGGGAATACATGACGGCCGGTCTTTCAGCCGAACGCTAATCAAGTTAATCAAAGCCTGCTACATGCAGGCTTTTTAAATAGAGCCATATGAGAAGAATATCCTTTTTATTAGCTGGATCCATTTTACTGTTGATCCATTCTTGTCAAACCAAGACCATGAAACCCACACCCTATGCCTGGCCGCAGGGAATCGCGGCACCGACGGCAGATAAAACCCCACGCACATTCGTTCAGCATGGCGATACGATCGTGGATGAATACTATTGGATGAATGACTTTTTCAAAAAAGGACCCGATAGTTCCAAAGTGGTAGATTACTTAAATGCAGAGAATGCCTATCTCGATACCATGATGTCGGGAACCAAACAATTCCAAGTTAATCTGATCGCTGAAATGCGTGGCCGTATACAGGAAAAAGATGAATCAGTGCCGATCACCGACAATGGATTCAGCTATTACACAAAGACGCGCGAGGGAAAACAGTATTACCAGTATTACCGAAAAGCGTTGGCCCCGGATGCAGCCGAAGAATTATTGCTGGATGTAGACCAGATGGCAGAAGGGAAAGGATATTATTCGGTGAGTGGACTAGAGGTGAGTCCGGACAATCAATGGCTGGCTTATGGCGTGGATGACGTGTCGCGTCGTCAATACACGATCTTCATCAAGAACCTGAAAACGGGCGTCCTATTATCAGAATCCATTCCGGGAACCGGGGGTGACCCGGTATGGTCGGCCGACAGTAAGCATCTTTTCTATTCCTCCAACAACCCGGTCACCTTGCTTTCTGAAAAGATCTGTCGACACAGCTTGAATACTGCTAGTAGCTCCGATGTGACCGTTTATACTGAAACCGATCCTTCCAATTACATTGGCATTTATAAAACCCGCTCCACTAAATACCTGGTGATCTACTCCTCCGCTACCTTATCGAGTGAAGCTCGTATCCTATCGGCGGATGACCCCACGGGTGAATTTCAGGTATTTCAACCCCGCACCAAAGACGTTCTTTACGGCATTGACCATTGGGAGGATCAGTTCTTGGTTCGTACCAATTGGGAGGCAAAGAATTTTCGGCTGATGAGCGCCCCACTCAACCGCACAACTCGTGAATATTGGAAAGAACTCATCCCGAACCGATCCGATGTGCTGCTCGAATCCATTGAGCCTTTCCAAAATTTCTGGGTGATCAATGAACGTAAAGAGGGGTTGACCCAATTGCGTATTCGCGAAATGCCCAGCGGAAAGGAACATTACCTTGATTTTGGAGAACCCGCCTACATGGCATATGGGGGAAACAATCCGGAGTATAAGGCTGATTTCTATCGCTATCAATATACCTCTCTAACTACGCCCAATTCCACTTACGATTACCGGATTGCCGGTAGAAAAAAAGAATTACGCAAGCAACAACCGGTACTGGGTGGTTTTCAGCGCGAAGACTACGTTACGGAAAGACGTTTTGTTACGGCTCGGGATGGTGCACGCGTGCCCTTATCAATCGTTTATAAAAAAGGCACTCCGATTGATGGGAGTTCTCCCTTGCTGCTCTATGGGTATGGCTCTTATGGAGCCAGTATGGACGCGAGTTTTTCGGCCAATCGGTTGAGTTTACTGAACCGAGGGTTTGTATATGCCATTGCACATATTCGCGGCGGACAAGAAATGGGGCGTAGTTGGTACGAAGACGGTAAACTCTTGAAAAAGAAAAACAGCTTTCAAGATTTCATCGATTGTGGCCAGTACCTGATCGAACAGAAATTCACCGGTAAAGGACATCTCTATGCCATGGGCGGCAGCGCCGGTGGTTTATTGATGGGGGCGGTAGTCAATATGGCACCGGAACTATGGAATGGTGTTATTGCCCAAGTTCCGTTTGTGGATGTGATCACCACCATGTCCGATCCGACGATTCCACTTACTACCACTGAATACGACGAATGGGGAAATCCGGCGAACAAAGAGGCCTATTTCTATATGAAGTCTTATTCGCCTTACGACAATCTTGAGAAGAAAACTTATCCCAATCTGCTGGTTACAACCGGCCTACACGATAGTCAGGTTCAGTATTTCGAGCCAGCCAAGTGGGTAGCTCGCTTACGCGCCACCAAAACCGATAAGAATTTACTACTTCTGAAAACCAATATGGAGGCGGGCCATGGCGGCTCATCAGGGCGGTTCGACAACCTCAAGGAAGTAGCCCTGAACTATGCCTTTCTCTTTGCTTTGGAAGGCATTACGGAATAGCCCAAATGGGATAAATAAGCGATATTTTTACGGAGAATCTGCTTCGTGTATCGCTTATTTATTCTTTGTTGTCTCTGGTCGTGTTTCAGCACGAAAACATGGGCCCAAGGTCTGATGCAGACGCCGTCTGTTTCCAATCTTCGGCTACGCTGGATTTCCACTCAAACAGACAGCCTGCGGATCGATACCTTGAGTCTGGTACCCGGAAGCTGGGAGCTAGCTGGAATTCCCAATTCCCAATATCGAATCGTGCCAAGTACAGCTTTTTTATATTGGATAAAACGTCCGACTGCCGACAGCGTATTAATTCATTATCGCGTATTCCCCTTTCGGATCGATCAGTTGACTCAACGAAATCGATATGACAGTGTCAAGAATCGATTCTATGTAGCTCCTTTTAGTGGAAATACACCGGGTGTTGGAACGGGTGGTGGTTTTTCCTTTGGCAATATTCGGGCCGATGGAAGCATTGGTCGCCAGATCGGTTTTGGAAATGCACAGGATGCGGTTGTAAACAGTTCGCTGAACTTACAGCTCTCGGGTATTTTGGGTGATAGCATCCAATTGGAAGCTGCCATCACGGATAATAACCTACCCATCCAGCCCGATGGCAGCACGCAGCAACTGAACGAATTCGATCAAGTCTACATCCGATTCAAAAAAGAGAACTGGAATCTTCAGTTGGGCGATATTGATATTCGGGAAGACCGTTCTCATTATTTGCGTTTTTATAAGCGCATGCAGGGCATGTCGTATCAAACAGGCTACCAGGTAGGAAAGCAAGAACGCGGATCTACCTTGGTCAGTGCCTCCATTGCCAAAGGTAAATTCACCCGACAGCAGATCGATCCGTTGGAGGGGAATCAAGGGCCATATCGACTGCGTGGACCCAATGGAGAATTCTTTTTTGTGGTGCTGGCCAATACGGAGCGCGTCTATTACGATGGGGTGCTTTTGCAGCGGGGCGAAGACCAGGATTATGTGATCAATTACAATACGGCTGAAGTTACTTTCACCCCCAAACGAATGATTACCAAAGACAGCCGCATACAAGTAGACTTTGAATATGCCGAGCGGAATTATTTAAATACCAATCTGTTTTTAAGACAGGATCTTGAGTACGGCAAGAAATGGAAGTTTTTCTTGGGTGCTTTTAATAATTCGGATTCCAGAAATAGCCCCATCAATCAAATACTCGACCGTCAGCAACAGCAATTTCTAGCCGAGATCGGGGATAGCATACAAAATGCTTTCTATTCCACTGCACAACTCGATACGTTCGCGGCCGACAAGATTCTTTATGAGAAGATCTTTTTTGGTACGGATTCTTTTTACCAATACTCAACCAATCCGTCAACGGCTCGCTGGCGGCTGGCTTTTACCGATCTCGGGCAGGGGAATGGCAATTATATCCCTGACTTCAACGGTGCCAATGGGAAGGTTTATAAGTACATAGCACCCGTCGCCGGCATCAAGCAAGGTCGTTTTGAACCGATTCAATTGCTGGTCGCCCCACGCCGACAACAAATCATGAATGCCGGTGCATCTTACCAGTGGAATACACACACGCGCCTGCAAGCTGAATTGTCGAGCAGCAACAACGACGTCAATACATTTTCCAGCAAAGAAGGTGGCGACGATCGGGGATGGGCTGGCCGAATCAAGATTACAGACAATCGAGATATACATTTAATGAAACGCTATCGTTCTGAAACCCAATTGGAGGCGGAATGGGTGGATGCTCGATTCAGACCCTTGGAACGATTGCGGAATATTGAATTCACCCGTGATTGGGGATTGGAAGCCTTGCCGATCGGTTTATTTGTTCAGGAACGATTGTTGCAGGGATCCTGGAGTCTGATCGATAGCCAACAACAAGACATCCGATTGCGAGTTGTTCAATACAAACGGGGCAGTGATTATCAGGGTTTTCAAGCCAGTTTCGGTCATCGTCACCAATGGAAGGGTTGGCGATTTGACAACCAAGTTATTCGAACCGCCTTCAAGAAAACCGATTTAAGGGGTGATTTCCTCCGGCCTCTGTTGGATCTCTCCAAAACATTGACGCGATTAAAGAATACTCGCCTAGGGGTCAACTATCAGTTGGAGCGAAACGATCTGCGCGACCGGCAAACCGATACGTTGAGATTCAATGGATTCAATTTTGATGTGTGGACGGCTTATTGGCGTTCGCCCGATAATTGGAAGAATCGATGGAATCTTCAATTCTTTACTCGAAGTGATCGTATGCCGTTGGGTCCAGCATGGAAAAAAGCAGATCGGAGCTTGAATTGGAATCTACAGACCTCGCTTGAACGAAATCCGCATCGACAGTTGTTTGCCAACTTTACGATTCGTCAGTTAAACGTAATCGACCCGACTATTTCCAAACAAAAAGATGAAACCACTTTTCTGGGTAGGATGGAATATCAATTCAATGAGTGGAAGGGATTGTTACAGGGAAATGCCCTGTATGAGGCTGGAGCCGGGCAAGAACAACGGCGCGATTTCTCCTATTTTGAAGTGCCGGCCGGACAGGGGGAATATGCCTGGATCGATTACAACAACGATGGCGTACAGCAATTAAATGAGTTTGAGCGAGCGGTATTTCCGGATCAGGCAAAATTTTTCCGCATTTACACGCCCACGAACCAGTTTGTTAAGGCG
>DFST01000051.1 GCA_002378975.1 Chitinophagaceae bacterium UBA3430 | reverse complement strand
GGTAGATGCCGATGATTTGGTGGATGAAATGATCGAGGTGGCCCGCAAGAAGACCGAAGAACTGGGCAAAGTCAAAGACTTCTCGCCCGACGAATTGCAGGAACTGTATAAAACACTGGCGTTGGGTGCCCTGAAGTTCTATTTACTTCGGGTCGATCCAAAAAAGAAAATGGTCTTCAATCCAGAAGAATCGATTGATTTTCAGGGATTCACCGGCCCTTTTGTACAGTATACGCACGCTCGGATCAAATCCATCTTGCGCAAAACCGGCGAAGCCGAAATCATATCCCTCAACAGTGCTTTGTTGCCCTTAGAAAAAGAATTGCTGATTGCCTTGGGACAGTTTTCCGACCAGATGCATCAGGCAGGCTCCGAACAAAATCCCTCTTTGATTGCCATCTACGTGTACCAACTAGCGAAGTTATTCAATAGCTTCTATGCAGCACATTCAGTGATGCAAGCAGAATCTCCGGAAAAAAGATCGCTTCGAATCCGCATCTGTGAACAAACTGCCCGCATTTTAGGGGAAGCCATGGCTGTATTGGGAATTCGCGTTCCGGAACGGATGTAAAAAAAGCGGTCCGTAGACCGCTTCCCAATTATCCATCCTTAAAAAAACCAGTGCGTTTTTATAAGCCGGCCATCATCTTTTTCTGCTTCAAACTGGCCAGCGTTGGATCCATCTCGATCGCTTTGTCACAAAGGGCAACTCCTCTGTCCGCATTTTGTTTGCCTCCCAATTTTTGATAGCTCATGCCGATCATGTAGAGTGCAGATGCATTGCCTTTGTCGTATTCCAAGACACGATCCCAATATTCAATCGCTTCCGTAAACTTCGCTTTCCCGTAATGTGCTTCCGCCAGCATATTCAACAAGTTAAAATCGCTGGGGCGACGACCCAACGCCTCTTTCAATAGGCCAACGCCTTGGTCGAATTGTCCGACGTTCAAATAAGCAATGGCCAGATTCTCGAGGTAGTCATTGTCTTTTTTATACCCTAATTCTGCTGCAAGTTGAATGTACTTGAGGGAATTGACATCGTCGTGGATGGCATAGTAACTCAAACCCAATTCATAGGTCCAGTTCGGTTGTTTTGGATCCAATTCGAGGGCCTTCAGAAAAAATGGAATGCCCCCTTTGAAATTCATCATGTCGGCATAGCTCTTAGCCAGTAGATAAGGGGCATCGGCCAACGTCGGATTCTCTTTGGCAGCCTGTGTGAGGTACTGAATGGCCTTGCCATAATCCGCTGTTTCATAATAGACTTTCCCTAGATAGATCGCTACGGACTGTTTCGGGTCGGCTTTTTTCAGACGCTCTGCAAACAGAATCACATCTTCATGCTGACGCAATTGGTAGGCCAGTTGGAGAGATTGACGAAGCAAAGCGGTATCGCTTCCATTGAGCTGAATGGCTTTTTTGAAATGCTCCAAAGCCGGACCATATTTACGCTGGTCGGCCAATAAGGCACCTAAGTCGCGCAATACGGCAGCGTCTTGAGATTGAAAGGAAATCGCCTTATCCAGTTTTTTAAGCAAATCAAGCCGTCGACCGTTCTGCTTATCGATCTGTGCCAACTTGAGATAATGAGCCGCACTGTCGTTGTTGGGTGTCACCTGTGCATGGATCAGGTTCGTTCCGATGAGGAGCAGGATGATCGTCAAGTAGATCAAACCGGCGATAAAGAATTTGTTTTTCATGGATTGGATGGATTATGCAGTAAAACTAATCTAGAGTAAACCCCAAAAACAACTCCTACAACCATAAAGAGTAGAAGCCAAGTGAAAAAACAGGGTTCATTTTAGTACAATCCCTGCTAGGGCTGGTAGATTTACGATGATCCGGGATCGTTTGGTTTTCCGGTCTAGCCATTCGTGGCGAATCTCCGGGTTGCAGACCTGACCCGTTCCCCAAAATTCGAGTGCATCGCTGTTAAAGATCTCCGCTTTGTACTCCTTACCAGTGTATTCAATGGCCCAGTCGTTTCGCACCACCGGTGTCATATTCAAGATGATCAAGAGGTCGTCGTGTGGGCGCTTGCCTTTTCGTTTGTAAACCATGATTGATTCGGCCCGGTGTTCCAAGTTTACCCATTCAAAGCCATATTCATTGAATTGATTCACATACAAGGCCGGCTCCCCGCGGAGAAGTTGATTGAGCTTAGAAACGCAATGCCAAAGATTGCGGTGACAGTCATGCTGCAGTAACCCCCAAGACAGTTCGGATCGGTAATTCCACTCATTGCTTTGTCCGAATTCTCCACCCATAAACAGCAGCTTAGCCCCGGGATGGGTCCACATATAGGTATAGAGCAATCGAAGATTGGCAAACTTCTGCCACTCATCGCCCGGCATCTTGTAGATCATCGGACTCTTGCCATGCACTACTTCATCGTGGCTGAAAGGCAAACAAAAGTTCTCATCGTAGTAGTACATCATACTGAAGGAGAACTTATCCTGATGATCTTTTCGGAACAGGGGATCGATCTTGAAATAATCCAGACTGTCGTGCATCCACCCCATCATCCATTTCATGCCAAAGCCCAGTCCGCCTTGAAAAGTTGGTTGGGAAATACCCGGCCAGTCGGTGGCCTCTTCAGCAATGGTTTGTACGTCCGGGAAATCGCGATAGATGGTCTCATTCAGGTCTTTCAAAAAGGCAATCGCTTCCAGATTCCCATCTCCCCCGAACTCGTTGGGCTCCCATTGCCCCTCGGTGCGTGAATAATTCAATTTGAGCATGGAGGAGACCGCGTCTACTCGGATTCCATCGATGTGAAACTTATCGAACCAGAATCGAGCGCTGCTGATCAGAAAGGATTTGACCTCTCCCCTTTTGTAATTGAATACATAGCTATTCCAATCGGGATGAAATCCTTTACGCATGTCGGCATACTCATAAGTATGCGTGCCATCGAACATGAATAGGCCGTGCGCATCGTAGGGAAAATGAGAAGGCACCCAATCCAGAATCACGCCTATACCGGCCTGATGTAGTTCATCGATCAGTCGCATGAATCCCTGCGGATCGCCAAAGCGAGACGTTGGAGCAAAGAATCCGGTGCATTGATAACCCCAGCTTCCGTCGAAAGGATGTTCCATGACGGGCATGAATTCAACGTGCGTGAAGGAGAGGTCGAGCAGATAAGGAATCAATTGCCGGGCAATTTGATCGTAGCTATTGTAGCTTTCTTCATCACTGGGCACGGGTCGCTGCCAACTGGCTAAATGCAATTCGTAGATACTCCAAGGGGCATCCAGTGCATTGTGTTCCTTCCGTTTTTGCATCCAAGCCTGGTCCTGCCATTCGTAATTCAAGTTCCAGGTAATGGAGGCCGTATGCGGGCGACGTTCCCAGTAGTTTGCAAACGGATCTCCTTTATCCAATTTTCTGCCGGCAAACCCGGTAATGTGATATTTATAGGTTTCTCCCCAGCCCAGATGTGGAATAAACCCTTCCCAGATTCCGCTTTTATCCCAACGCGGATACAAGTTGTATTCGTGATTCCGCCATTCATTGAAATGGCCTTTAACAGAGAGTTCCGTTGCATTCGGGGCCCACACGCAGAAATAAAGTCCCCATACGCCCATTACCTCAATGGAACGGCTTCCCATGATCTCGTACAAGGCATAATGGGTACCGTGTTGAAAATTGCGTACGTCATCCTCCGATAGCAGCGAACAATTCCAGACGTTGGCTTTTGTATCGATGAAAGTTTGTTGTTCAAAAGAGATCGGCCGAGTCGACACCGCTCCGGTTGTGTTTGATTTTTGACTCGACTTGTCCATATTATTTATTTGAGCAGCTCCAACACCCGGCTGTTCTTTGCTCCAATCTCCATTTCGGAAAGCACAATTAGTTCTCCCGAAACAACATCTCGAGCTTTCGTGAAAGCGTTAACCCGTTCCCGGTATAATTTCCAATCGGGCCGAATGGATTTATCGGAAGTATTGGCAATAACGAGTACAGTTTGCTGATCGGTATACCGAAAATACAAGTAGTGGCCATCTCGGGGGATGTATTGCATCAGCTTACCGGAGCGAATGGCCGGTGAATTTTTCCGGAACTGAGCCAGTTTGCTGATGTAATCGAACGTGCGTGCTTGCTCGGGGGTACGTCCGCTGACCAGGAAGCGATTCTTGGTGGGATCGTCGGTGGCCCATCCGCCGGGAAAATCTTCACGAACGGTTGCGTCGGTATTTACTTTGAAATTCTTCATGAGCACCTCCGTGCCATAATATAACTGAGGCATGCCCCGGAGGGTAAAGAGCCAATTGATACACATTCGAAATTTGGACTCATCCTCTCCCAAAACGGAGAAGATGCGATCCATGTCGTGGTTATCCAAAAAGATGCAATTCTTCATCGGGTCCTGGTACAAGGCATCTTGGGCCAATGAGAAATACAATTTGATCAGGCCATTGCTCCATCCATTCTCTTCCTTGGCTGATGCGATCATGGCAAAACAGGTCTGAAAATCCAACATGCCTTCCGCATTGTGTGCGAAAGGTGTCTTGAGGTTATTGCGCGTGAAATAGGCATTGGCTACCGGAGACGTGACCCAACTCTCTCCAAAAACGCTCAACTTGGGAAATTCTCGTGTCAAAGCATTATTCATGTCATTGAGGAATTTTTCCTCATTGTATTTATAGGTATCTACACGCCAACCATCCACTCCAAACTCTTCCGTTGCCCATACATGGTACTGGATGAGGTATCGGGCAACGTCGGTATTGCGTTGATTCAAATCGGGCAAGTGGGGCACGAACCAGCCGTCCAGCATCTGGCGTTTATCTTGCTCCGATGCATACGGATCAAAGAAAACTTCCTCCCGATGGTGAGGCGGATTTTTGCCCTGTGAACTATTCAGCCAATCCGAAGATGGCGGATCCAAGGCAATCCAATGGTGATTGCCGATGTGATTGTAGACAGCATCCTGGATCACTTTCATGCCGCGAGCGTGTACCTTATCGGACAAATTTCGATAGCCTTCATTGCCCCCATAACGTTTATCGACCTGATAATGATCGGTGAACCAGTATCCATGGTATCCAGCCACACTGTTCCCCCATTCGGTCATGCGTGGCATGTCATTTTCATTCACGGGTGTTAACCAAAGTGTGGTCACCCCCAATTGACTTAGATAGTCCATTCGATCCTCAATGCCTTTGAAATCACCCCCGTGGCGGGAGAATTTATCGCTTCGGTCACATTTTTGATCGAGATAACCCGGAATGACATCATTGCTGGGATCTCCGTTCGCAAATCGATCGGTCATGATCAGGTAGAGGAAATCCTCCGCTCGAACGCCAAGGACACGAGATTTTCCATTTTCGCTGGAGCGCGACTTTAACTGATAGGTAAGGGTTCGAGCGTCGAAATCCGCTCCACCTTTCAAAACGATCTTCATGGTTCCGGGCTTCGCAGTCGGATCGATGCGCAGATCCAGATATAGATAATTGGCACTTTCAGATTTACGCAATTTCACCAGCTTCACGCCGGGATATTCAATCGCAGCCGATGTGTATTTCCCAAGCCCCACACCGCGGATTAGCAAGTTTAATTCCGGATTCTTGAATCCGGTAAACCAATGCGAGGGATAGAAGTCTTGCGACCGGCCGATCGTGAATGACAGAAGAATCAGGGTTGTTAAAAAGAAAGTACGCATGGGTTTCAGTTCAGGGTTTAGAGTTTAGCGTTTGGGGGTATTACGGACGAAGAGGGCGCAAACCAATGCAGCCGCGCAGAGCAAGAGTCCGCCGATCAATACTGCGAGCAGCCTGTCATTGCCTAAATAATTTTCCATGATCTTTCCAAAGCTCAGTGCAGCAATGATCTCCGGAAGTACAATAAAGAAGTTGAAAATTCCCATGTAAATCCCGGTCTTTTCTTTCGGAATAGAACCAGCCAGCAGCGAATAAGGCATAGACAAGATCGAAGCCCAAGCGATGCCAACCAAGCTCATGGAAACATACAACATCCACGGTGTTTCAATGAAGTTTACGGATATCAAACCCAAACCGCCCAACAGCAAGCAGACGGTATGCGTCCATTTCTTGCCCAATCGCCGAACCCAGAAAGGAATGGTGAAGGAAAAAGCAAAGGTGACTAGGTTCAGTATGGCAGAGGTTGCATTGGCGTATTCCAACCCTTCAGTATACCGAATGGCATTGGTCTGTGCGTCTCCACCAAAAATATCAGCAGCCACACCGGTACTGTAATAAAACCACATTAGGAAAAGTCCCGGCCAGGTCAGAAACTGCACCAGCGCCAATTGCTTCATGGCAACAGGCATTTCTCGGATCGCAATTAAGATCTCTTTGAATCCAGTACCCAAGGATGCCTTGCCGGCATTGCGCTTTTGTTTCCAGTCCGGATCTGAAGGTGGATACTCTTGGCTGCGAAAAACGGTATACAAAACAGAAACCAAGAAAACGGCTGAGCCAATGTAAAAAGACCACATGATGTTTTGTGGAATTCCGCCAGCGCCTTTTTCACGCGAAACGCCCAACCAGGTCACTAACAATCCGGGCAGAAATCCAGCTATGAAGGAGGCGGCACCAATGAACATGCTCTGCATGGCATACCCATACGATTGTTGTTCCTCATCCAAGTTATCGGCCACAAAAGCCCGGAATGGCTCCATGGTGATGTTGATGCAGGAGTCCAGAATCCACAAAGTGCCGGCTGCCATCCAGACCTCGGAAGAGTTGGGCATGATAAAAAGCGCGAGTGAACTTAAGATCGCTCCCACCAAAAAGAAAGGACGGCGACGTCCCAATGTTGGATGCCAGGTACGATCGCTTAAATAACCAACGATTGGCTGAACCAACAAGCCAGTCATGGGTGCGGCCAACCACAGTCCCGGAATCTCATCCGCTGATGCACCCAGGAATTCATAGATGGCGCTCATGTTTCCCATCTGTAAACTCCATCCAAATTGAATACCAAAGAAACCGAAACACATGTTCCAGATCTGCCAGAAACTTAATCGGGGTTTGGGGCCGGTATAGGCGGTTGACATAGCAATCGATTTGCCCCAAGATAGTAAGAATATGTATTCGCTACACGATGAACAAAACGACTAAATAACAAATCCGCTAGGCAGTATGGCCCCTTTTTTTACCACTACGATCCCGTCCTTCACGGTATACAGTTCGTGATCGGCATTTTCCAGGTGCGATCCGCCATCTATGCGTACATCGTTCCCAATTCGGACATTCTTATCCAGAATCGCATTATGGATATAACACCGCTCTCCTACCCCCAGCGGCGGAGTTCCATCTTTTGCGGCGGATTCGATCTCCTCCAGGGTTTCGTAATAATCGCTGCCCATCAGATAGGAGCTAACGATGGTGGTTCCATGACCAATCCGACTCCGGATGCCGATGACTGAATGCTCCAACCGGGATGCATGAATGATGGAGCCTTCCGCCACCAACGCTTTTTCCAATGTTGTACCACTGATCTTGGCCGGCGGCAACATACGGGGACGGGTATAAATGGTCCGGTTACTATCAAAAAGATCAAAGGCGGGGAGATCCTTGGTCAGTTCCAGATTCGCCTCGAAGAATGAATGGATGTTACCAATGTCAGTCCAGTAGCCAGAGTATTGATAGCTGGCCACCTTGTATTGATGAATGGATTGCGGAATGATCTCTTTCCCGAAGTCGGTAGCCTGTAAGAACTCGTGTTGCAACAATTCAAACAGTAATTTTCGGTTGAAGATGTAAATACCCATCGAAGCCAGGTAGTTCCGTCCGGCTGCCTTCATTTCCTGTCCAGTGTCGCTGAGCCAATCCGGCAACAATTCTTTTTTAGGTTTTTCAACGAAGGCCGTGATCAACCCTTTCTGACTTTTCAGGATACCGAACTCCGGTGCTTCTCGATCTCCAACTGGAATAGTGGCAACCGATATTTCAGCCCCTAATTTTTTGTGGTTTTCCAGCATCTCCACGAAATCCATTTGATAGAGCTGGTCGCCGGATAAGATCAACACATACTCACTCTCAAAAGATTCAATGTGACGAAGTCCTTGACGCACGGCATCGGCCGTTCCCTGATACCAGGTGGGATTGTCCGGCGTTTGCTCAGCCGCCAAAATATCCACGAATGCACGACTGAACGCACTAAAGTGATAGGTGTTTTTGATATGACGGTTGAGGGAAGCCGAATTGAATTGAGTAAGGACAAACATCCGACCAATCCCATTATTTAAACAGTTAGAGATCGGAATATCTACCAATCGATATTTACCGGCGATGGGCACAGCCGGTTTTGAACGGCTGGAGGTCAATGGATATAAACGAGAACCAGCCCCACCGCCCAAAATGACGCAGAGGATCTCGGTAGGATGGGTAATGGTACGAATAGCCATGTTTTATCGGATAGATTGATAAAGTTCCAAATATTGAGCAGCGGAGCGATCCCAGGAATGATCGAATCCCATGATGTGCCGTTGCATCCCTTGCAACTTTGAGGGATTCTGCTCATACAAGTCCAAAGCCCGTCCTACCGAATATACGATATCCTCCACGGAGGCTTGATCAAAACGAATACCGAATCCCTGCCACTCGCCCATATCGACGACCGTATCCCGCAAGCCTCCCGTATTGCGTACCAAGGGAACCGTTCCATAGCGCATGGCATAAAGCTGGTTGAGTCCGCAGGGTTCCACCCGACTTGGCATCAGTAAAAAATCAGCACCTGCATAAAGACGATGACTCAACTCCTCGTAATAACCAATGTAAGCACCAAATCGGCCGGTGTACTGCTGAGCCAATTGATGCAAGTTTGACTCCAATGTAGAATCACCGGAACCTAGCAAAATCAAGCTCATTCGATCGACAAAATGATGCATGCATTGATGAATGACCTCCGGCAGCAGATCGGCTGCCTTTTCATGCACCAACCGTCCGATGAATGTGAAAAGGGGTTTTTGAGGATCCAATCCGAATTGCTGACACAAACTCTCTTTATTGGCTTGTTTGCCTGGTGCTAGCTGATCGATCCCGTAGGATTTGACCAGGAGTGGATCGGTGCTTGGATCCCATACCGCTGCATCGATCCCATTGAGAATTCCACTGCATTTACCGCGCTCATATTCAAACAGTTTCTCCATGCCGTTGGCTGAATGTCTGAGTTCTTCCAGATAACTGTAACTGACTGTGGTCACCTTCCAAGCCGATTTAACAGCGGCGGCTAGTGGATTGATCTGCCCGGCCCATTCAATCAAACCGGATTTCCATTCGTCGTATGGGGGCAACCAATCCCGGTGTTGCCAATCAATCCAACCTTGATATTGTGCGTTGTGAATGGTAAAGACGGAAGGAACGCCTTGCAATTTATCCCGAAACGGATACGCATACCGCATGAAAAAAGGGATCAGGCCGGTGTGATGATCGTGCACATGGATCACATCGGGTCGATGCGTCCAATGACAGACCCAATCCATGACCGATAATTGAAACGCAATGAAACGTTGCGGATCGTCTTCGTAACCGTAAACTTTTGGGCGATCCAGCAATCCATTGATGTCAACCAAATAAAGATCAAACCCGAGTTCGCGGGATTTCTCCCGTATGACACTATAAGAAAATTGGTAGGTTCCCAGCTGTTGACGCCCTTGATGCACCAACTCCCATTCTTTTTTATACAGATAGGGCGTTCGATACATGGGCACAACCACCTGTGCCACATGCCCGGCTCGTTGCTGATATTTCGGTAAGGCACCCACTACATCGCCTAGGCCGCCGGCCTTGGCCATCGGATAACACTCCGCGGATACGTGTAGGATTTTCATCTGATGTGGATAAATATAGATAAATGAGAGGAATATGAGGAGGTCTATAGTTCCTTTATGTTTTTTTCCTATTTTGTTCGGGCACAAACTAAACGACCGCTTCATGAGTCAACCAAAACAACCAACCAACTACGGCGCACTCAGCACCCTAGTCACTGTATTTTTTTTCTGGGGATTTATTGCCGCCGGAAACTCCGTATTCATCCCTTTCTGTAAGAATTACTTCCACCTCGATCAGTTCCAAAGTCAATTGATTGACTTTGCCTTTTATCTGGCCTATTACATCGGGGCGTTGTTCTTGTTTGCCTATGGCATTTTCGGCGGACAAGACCTGGTCGGCAAATGGGGGTATAAGAAAAGCATCATCTATGGCTTGTTGTTTTCTTCACTGGGTGCAGCCGCTATGATCATGGCCGTGAACGGCAACACCTTCACTGGCATGCTGATCGGCTTGTTCATCGTAGCCCTTGGGTTTTCGTTGCAACAAACCAGTGCTCAACCATTCGCCATTTCGCTAGGTGATCCCTCAACCGGTGACACCCGAGTAAATCTGGGTGGCGGCGTGAACTCCTTGGGAACGACCATCGGGCCACTCGTGGTTGCCCTCGCTTTATTTGGAAGTGCTAGTTCTGTGTGCGATTACGAGATCCAAAACCTGCCGTTGAGTAAAGTAATTGGACTGTATATTTTTGTTGGAATCTTATTTATTGCTGCTGCTACTTTATTTGGCACCAGTAAAAAAGTCCCGGCGGGCATCAACTCGGAAAAACCGGAGAAAGCCGGACGAGCATTCAGTGCCATGCTGGTGATCACTGGTTTATTGATCATCACCTTCATCCCGGTGTTCTCCTCCTACCGCTCAGAAGGCGTAAAAAAGATCGAACAAATCGAATCGACTATCGCTGTTGAGAAGGGCAAGATCAGCCAATTGGAGTGTGATGCACTCAAACAGACCGGCGAGGTACGCACGGCCACCTATGCTCAAATCGAAGACATTAAAAAAACCTTTCAGGCTAAGTCGGACGAGATCGGTGCGATCAAAGGCCCCATGGAACGCCAACGCCTGATGTGGCTGTTGCTGGCCTTGGCCGTTATCGTAATTGGTCTTCCGCTTTGCAACAAAATCGCTTCCAAAAAAAAAGAAGGATGGGGCGCCATGCAGTACCCTCAATTGGTGCTGGGCATGCTGGGCATCTTCGTTTATGTGGGTGTGGAAGTTGCCATTGGCAGTAACCTGGGTGAATTGCTCAAACAAGCTGAATTCGGAGGATATAAATCATCTGAGATCGCCCCCTTTGTGGCGATGTACTGGGGCAGTTTGATGATCGGTCGTTGGGCTGGCGCTGTAGGAGCTTTCAATCTAAGCGAAAGCCGCAAGCGTCTTTTCACCTTCATAACTCCGTTAGTGGCCTTTGGTGTTGTACTGCTGCTGACCAAATTAGCCGGACACAACATCGAAATCCTGTATTGGTACATTGTATGTGTACTGCTACAGATTGGAACTTTCTTCCTTAGCCGAAACAATCCTGCCAGAACCTTATTGTTATTCAGTCTTTTTGGAGTGGTCGCCATGACCATTGGTATCCTTACCACCGGAAAGATCGCGATCTATGCGTTCCTCAGTGGTGGACTCGCTTGCTCCATTATGTGGCCTTCGATCTTTTCGCTCTCCGTTGCCGGTTTGGGTAAGTATACCACCCAAGGCTCCGCCTTCTTGATCATGATGATCCTGGGTGGTGCCATCATTCCCCCGGTACAAGGAAAACTGGCCGACGTGGTAGGCATTCACCATTCTTTCTTCATCGCCATCCTTTGTTTTGCCTATCTGGCCCTGTTCGCCTACTTGGTTAAAGGCATTTTGAGCAAACAAGGCATCAATTATGAATCGGCCTCAACCGGTGGCGGTCATTAATTAAATACAACTATCATTTCATCAGGGATCAACATCATGGAAGACTACGCAATCGGCATTGACATCGGCGGTACCAACACCAAATTCGGAGTGGTAGACCGCAATGGCCACATCTTGGAGCAGGATCGTACATTGACCAATGCGCATGAAAGTGTGCAGGAGTACATCGAAGACCTCTACGAGAAAATACGTCCCATGATCGACCGCGCAGGCGGGATCGATAAATTTGCTGGCATCGGTGTTGGCGCGCCCAACGGGAATTATTATACCGGCAACATCGAGTACGCAGCCAACCTCAAATGGCAAGGCATCATTCCTTTTGCCAGTATGATGGCAACCCGTTTTGGGATGCGGGTGAAGCTCACCAACGATGCCAATGCCGCTGCGATGGGTGAAATGATGTACGGAGCCGCCCGAGGGATGAAACATTTCATCACCATCACGCTGGGCACTGGCGTTGGAAGCGGGATCGTAATCGATGGCAAAATTGTACTGGGCCATGATGGATTTGCGGGTGAATTGGGGCATACCATCATCCGTCCGGGTGGTCGGGTGCACAAAGGAACCGGCATTCATGGGTCATTGGAGGCCTATGCCTCCGCTACAGGAATGCGCGAAACCGCCTTGGAAATGTTGACTCAGCATCCGGAAACCCCGAGCCTGATGCGAACATATAAATCCGAAGACATTACCAGCCAAGTCGTTTATGATGCGGCGGTTAAAGGAGATAAAATTGCGCAGGAGATTTTCGAATTCACTGGACAATTACTTGGAGAAGCCCTGGCCAATTTCATCATGTTCTCCTCCCCGGAGGCCATCGTCTTGTTTGGCGGCGTAACCAAAGCAGGCGATATGCTGCTAAATCCGACCCGCCAGGCAATGGAAGCCAATCTGGTGCAGGTATTCAAGAATAAGGTCAAGCTTATGTTTAGTGAACTGAAAGAGGCCGATGCCGCGATCCTGGGCGCCAGTGCCTTGATCTGGGAATCTTGATCAGTTTTTCTTCCCGATGTAGAAAATGCCGGGTATGGCGCGTTGTCCTTCTTTGTCTGACGGGCGAATGGTTTGTTTGCCGTTAACCAACATACAACTGCTCCCTCCCCCATCGAGGTTCAGTCCTTCCACACATCCTAACGAGATCAGCATCTCGGCGGTTTGTGCCAGCGTAGTGCCTTCAGCCTTGCCGGGAAATCTACCCTCAATAACTAAGATGATCAGTTTACCGTCAGCGGTATAGCCCATGGCCGTTCGTGGATGACGATCATCGATGGCTTTGCCGGCAAATTTCCATTCTTCGTTATTAGTTATTTGCTCTTTCCCTTCCTGAACCAGTACCGGTCCGCCCGATACGGCTGTTTGCATTTTCCATTTTTTAAGCGGCACCGCTACATCCGATTTTGAAAAACGAGTTGATTCGTTCATCAAAAAGGGCTTCGGCGATTGACTGGCCCAAGGCAGGGAGGCCGATGAATCGGTAAAGGTCCAGGCAACATCCGCTTTCCGATTCGAAGTAATACCCAATGT
>DFST01000132.1:515-4459 GCA_002378975.1 Chitinophagaceae bacterium UBA3430 | reverse complement strand
GTATGCACGTTGGATGATGACGGCAAACTGGCGAGCATTACAGAGCGGGTCAACATTGCCCAAGTGGATGGTGTCATCCGTGCTGCCGATGCACTTCAGCCGGAAGCATTGCCAATGGATGCCCGTGTGTCTATGAATTTCTGGTGTTTTGAACCAGCATTTTTTCAAGAGGCGGCCAATCAATTCAGCTCGTTCTTACAAGAACGTGGGCAGGAAGAGAAATCTGAATTCTTCATTCCACTAGTGGCGGATTCATTTATTCGTGAGGGCGGCGCCATTGATGTCATTCCCACTTCAGCTACTTGGTTCGGGGTGACTTATAAAGAAGATGCACCGGCGGTTCAATCCAGCTTGGATGCACTGATCCGTTCCGGTGAATATCCATCGGAACTTTGGATGCGCGGATAAATCTTTAGTGGACTTTTACCAGATACACATAGTCCTGCAGGCGTTTGACCTGCTGGGTTCGATCCACACCAGCCATTCGCGATAGGGTAGGCGGATTGATGCGATTCTTTTTCTGGGTTTTTCGATATTCCTGCAACGTGGCCAGAATCTCCTGGCTGCGTACGGCAAATACAAATCCTTGTTGATCGGATTGACGTCCATTCAAAATACCGATGATTTCTCCATTGCGATTGAGAACCGGACTGCCACTGTTTCCCTGATTGGCAGCGATTTCGATTTGGTAGCTTAAGGTGTCTCCTTTGAATCCGGTGCGTGCGCTCAGGTATCCTTGTCCGTACACGACCTCATCGCGCGGGTAGCCCAACGTGAATAGAGGTTCTCCCAATAGGGCCGATTTTCGGGCAAATCCGTAGGGGAGTACATTCACATTTTTGTATGTCTCGTCCACAATCCGCAAAATGGCGAGATCGCGCTGGGTATCGATGTGAACGACCTCGGCGGTAAATTCTTGATCACCCCGTTGTACAGCTATGTTCTGGGCGTTTTCTACTACGTGTCGGTTGGTAATCAGATATCCCTGTGCATCAACCATGAACCCCGTACCGCCTTTGGTGTATGCAATGGGTGTAGTGGTTGTGTTTTTTTTGATCTGGTTGATCTCGTTGTCCTGTTTCTTGGATTGATTGGCCAACCAGTTATACTTCCGGTTGAGTTCTTCAAACTGCGTACCAGCTCCATTGGGAGAAAACAGCATGGTCAATGCTATGATGCTGATGGTTGTGATCCCGGCAATGGAAGCGGCGATGGCCCCTACGCGTTTGTAACGATTCCATAGGTAATGAACCCGAGCACGGCCCTGCAGTCGGGTAGACTGAATCTTGCCGGCTTCGGTCAAGTCGGTATGAATCGATTTGAGGGATTGTTTGAATTTCTTCCACTCGCCAAACCGGTTCAATTGTTGGAGGAACAAGGTATGTTCAACCACCAACTGATCTACGTCGGCGTGGTTTTTCCGATAGTTCTCGAAATAAGCACGTTCATCCGGGTTCATTTCCCCGCGGATGTACCGCTCAACGGTTTCTAATAAGTTCAGGTCGCTCATGACTCCTCAATTCGTTGATTGAAAGAATATTTTTTTTAATCGCATCAAGCACTTGTACTTCTGGTTTTTGGCATTATCCGCATTGGTGTACCCGAACTGTTCTGCAATCGTGGCCATGTTCTGCTTTTGCAGGTAATAAGCCTCCAGAAGTCCCTTGCAGGGTTCGCCCAGCTGCTGGATCGCTTGTTCCATCCGTTCAAAATCGGCATCCTCCTGCTGGTGTCGCTCCAAATCGGCATCCACCGATACGGGCTCGTCTGCATCATTCCAATCGGCGTACATCCGCCGTTGTTGCTGCAGGCGCTTCAGCCAGAGTCGCTTGCTGACGGCATACAAATAGGTCCGGATCTGACAATTCAGCTCGAAACTACCTTGCCGAACTTTCTCATAAAGAACTATGAGGGCCTCTTGAAATATGTCTTGCGCATCGTCGGCCGAACCCTGGTTGTTCAGGATCATTGACTGGATGACGTTGAAACTCTCCTTGTAGATGGTCTCAACAGACTTACGGTCGTTAGTGGCCAAACCTTGTAAAAGATGCTTTTCGTCCATACTTCCGATCGGGCGCCCTGTGTTTATACGGGCGATTAAAAATAGTAACCTTGTTCGGGCTGAAAAAAAATCAATGCTTTTCGGGTTACCTTTCCTTCAAATGGGTATATATTTGCGAAATATTTCACTTTTAACCCCAAAAAGAAATCGAATGAAAAAGTTTTTTGCAATCGCTTTCGTTGCTGCTTTCCTGGTAGCTTGCGAAGAGAAGAAGGCTGAAACACCAGCCGCTACAACTGATACAGCTGCAAAGGCGCCTGCTGCCGACACTACGAAGGCTGCTGACACTACAGCCGCTGCTGCTCCTGCTGCTGATACTACTAAGAAGTAATCAGTTGCCTAACCACGGTTAGGAACAAGAGCTCGGGCCGTTCGAAAGAACGGCCTTCTTTTTTTCATAAATTGGTCAGGCCTACCAAACAGGCCACAACAACGTGAATACATTTGAATCACTGGGGCTGGTCCCCGGCTTGCTTTCCTCGCTCACTAAACTGGGTTTTAAAGAACCTACGGCCATTCAAGAAAAAGCCATACCCGTTCTGTTGGAGGGCACCCGGGACTTTATCGGACTGGCCCAAACCGGCACCGGCAAAACAGCCGCCTTCGGTTTGCCTCTTCTCCAATGTGTAGACCCCCGCAATAAATTTCCATTGGCTCTGGTTGTATGTCCAACCCGCGAACTCTGCATGCAGATCGCACAAGACATGAACCGATTCAGGGACCCCCAAAAAGGGCACCACATCCTTCCGGTATACGGAGGGGCCCCCATAACCGGCCAGATTAAAGACCTCAAAAAGGGTGCTTCGATTGTGGTAGCCACGCCCGGACGCCTGATCGACCTGATTGAACGAAAAGCCATCGACCTGCAGGAGATCAAATGGGTCGTTTTGGATGAGGCCGATGAGATGCTCAACATGGGATTCCAGGAAGACATTGAATTTATATTGAAGAATACCCCGGAACGAGAAAGTCTGTGGTTGTTTAGTGCGACGATGCCGACCGAAATTCGTAAGGTCACCAAACGATATATGGAGTCGCCGGTAGAAGTAACCGTCGGGGTGGCTAACTCCGGCAATGCCAACATCGACCATCATTACTACTCCTGCCAGCACCACAACCGCTATGAGGTACTCAAGCGCATCATCGATTTCAATCCCGGCATATACGGGATTGTTTTTGCCCGCACTAAAATTGAGACACAGGAGATCGCTGAAAAACTGACCCGGGAGGGATATGATATTGATGCCATTCACGGTGATCTGACCCAAGCTCAACGCGATAAAGTCATGGCTGCCTTCAAGTCCAAAAATCTCCGGTTATTGGTGGCCACCGACGTAGCGGCCCGTGGGATCGATGTGAAAGGGATCACGCATGTGATCAATTATGAATTGCCCGATGATCCGGAAGTATACACGCATCGCAGCGGTCGAACCGGCCGCGCCGGAAACAGCGGCATTTCGGTCTGTATCGTTACGCCCAAGGAGATGTATCGGTTGAAGCAAGTCGAACGCTTGCTGAAGACCCAATTTCACCCGCTCGACATTCCCAGCGGAAAAGATGTTTGTCGAAAGCAGTTTTTCCATTTCATCGATAAATTATTGCAAGCCGATATCCAACACGGCGATTACGAAACTTACTTGCCGTTGCTCCAAGAGAAGTTTGCCGACATCTCCAAAGAGGAAGTGTTGCAACGCGTGGCTTCCCTCGAGTTCGATCGATTCTTGAATTATTATGCGAATGCAACGGACCTCAACCTGCGTGCCGGTGGCGGCAAGAAAGAGGGGCGGACCAAAGACCGCGATTCCAAGCACGCACCAGAAGGCTCTTATCGTAGATTGTTTGTGAACCTGGGTACCAAGGATGGTTTTTATAAAGCCAGTTT
>DFST01000132.1:0-222 GCA_002378975.1 Chitinophagaceae bacterium UBA3430 | reverse complement strand
GATGGTTTTTATAAAGCCAGTTTTCTCCAATTCATTTTGGATATGAGCGAACTGCCTAAATCGGTACTCGGACGCATCGATATGAAGGATATGAATAGCTGGGTAGAGATCGAATCCGATTCCATGAATCAGATGATCCGCGCCATCGACGGAAAAAAATTCCGGGGTCGTAAGATTCGGATGAATGATGCCGATACAGGCGGGAAGCGTTCCAATTAATCC
>DFST01000131.1:13445-13570 GCA_002378975.1 Chitinophagaceae bacterium UBA3430 | reverse complement strand
GTGTTATTTACCCAGTTGTATACGATCGTTCCACCCGTAGTTGGCGAACCGAAGGATACCGCCGTCGTCGCGTCACCATTACATACCACCTGATTGGATACTGCATTTACGGTGGCTTTCGGATT
>DFST01000131.1:11953-13110 GCA_002378975.1 Chitinophagaceae bacterium UBA3430 | reverse complement strand
ACGGTGGCTTTCGGATTGACCGTGATCGTAAAACTCGTAGTCGGGCCTGTGCAGGGTACTCCCCCATTGGTAAAGGTCGGAGTCACGGTGATCGTCGCCGTTACTGGTGATGTTCCGTTGTTTACCGCCGTAAACGCAGCGATATTGCCCGTTCCGCTGGCTAATAATCCTATGGAAGGCGTACTATTTACCCAGCTATAGGTGGTGGTACCGCCCGTATTGCCTGTACCAAACGTGATGGCTGTGGTATTGCCTCCGGTACAAACTACCTGATTGCTGACCGTATTGACCTGAGCAGTCGGATTCACCGTGATCGAAAAAGACTTCGGCGTACCCGTACACGTCAGACCTCCGCTTGTATATGAAGGCGTTACGGTGATCGTAGCTGTAACCGGTGATGTTCCGGCATTAACAGCAGCAAAAGAGGCAATATTGCCCGTTCCACTAGCGCCCAGACCGATGGTGGTATTGTTGTTTGTCCAGTTGTATACGATCGTGCCCCCTGTGGTTGGTGAACCGAATGTTACCGCAGCGGTATTACCGCCGTTGCATACCACCTGATTGGATATCGCATTAACGGTGGCAATCGGATTGACCGTGATCGCCATCGATTGGGAATTACCGGAACATCCGTTGAGCGAGGGTGTAATTGAATACGTAAATGTCGCGATGGAGTTGGGTGTAATATTGGTCAGCAGAATAGCAGGAATAGGGTTCGCAGTTCCACTGGTCGTGGATGGAGATAGTCCGGCCAGGGGAGACGAAGTAGCCGACCAAGAATAAGTGGTTCCTGAGAGATCCGAGGTTAAGGTAGTCGGCGCTGTAGAGGTGCCTGAGCAAATGACCTGATTCAGGTTGACATTCGTTATAGTAGGCTTCGGCTTCACATTGATCACGTATGTTTTGCTGTTGGAGCCAGCACAATTCCCATTGACGGTAATCGTCACGTTGTAGGTTCGGAATTCCTTAAACTTAATGATGGGGAAGGCGACATTGGTTGCCGTCAGAAATTCATAATCGCCGGCAGCTCCATCAACTGTCCAGGTATAACTCGTAGGAGCAAAAGGGGCAGCCGTGTAGGTAGGCTTATAGAGTACGTTCGAGAAATCAACAATCACGGAAACCGGTGGAGGGGGGAATGCACAAAAATTGAAGGG
>DFST01000131.1:0-11607 GCA_002378975.1 Chitinophagaceae bacterium UBA3430 | reverse complement strand
GTGTACGTTCCACAGACATTGGTTATCGATTGTGTAATGGTGTAGGTGCCTGGAGTTGTAAAGACGATCTGTGGATTTTGAGAATTATTGTTCGTGCCTCCGGTAAAGGTCCAGCCTGTGGCCGGCGTAATTGACCAGGAGTAGGTAGCGCTCGTACAAGCGGTCACCGCTCCAGAAAGATCGGTAAGGGTGACCGTTTGATTAAAACAGATGGGGGGAGCCGGGGAAATAGAGAAGTCGGCGGTAATGGGTGCCTCAACCTTTACAACTTTGGTAATGGTGGATACAGTTTCACAACCACTAATGTTTTTGACCTGTAAGGTGATCTCCCAGCAACCAGCGGTGTCAACAAGATTGCCTGGAATATTTAAATTCGGATAACCAAAACTGGGATCAAAAGGAGAAGATACGAGTACCGGATCAGTATCTCGAGGACTTTTAATGTACCAGTATGACTGAAAATCGGTGGAACAAGTTGCGCCAAAACCGAATGCACCTGGGGTAGTTGTATTGGTGGCTATAATGGCAGTACCCTTACATATTCGCTGGTTTGTCGTAAAGTTCGCAGTAGGCGGAATACTGACGTTGACATATTTAATTGTCCCGTTACCATTCAAACTAAAAACAGAACAAGTATTGGCAACCGGCGGATTCAACACCAACCCCTTGTTCCATAAATTTAGTTTTACCGCATAGTATTTTTTATTGTTAAAGGTGACTGCACAAGCACTCTCACAAGTAGGGCTTGTGTAATTCTTTACAAGTGTTGGGTTGTTATAAATTTGATAATGGGTATAAGCAACATCCGCCGACGGTGTGTTTCCGTTTCCAATGCAATCCCCGAAATTGATGGTGTATCTGGAGCCCGGGTAATTGCTGGACATTGCCGCGGTATCCACAATAAAATTAACATTCGCGCCCGCGCAAATATTCTCAGAAGAAAGATTTGCAAGTCCAGTGTTTCCTGTATTAAATAAAAATATGAACGATTTGGTTGAGACGGTGTTTGTGGTTCGATTTCGAACTCGAACCTTAATGGGATAATAACCAACCGGCAATCCACCCGTAATAGAAACAGCCCCACCGGCTAAGCCAGAAGTTGTAATGGTTAAAGGAATTTCCTGAAAAACACCGGTGCTAATCTCCCTAAAAAGACTTGCAGCATATTCAAAAGCACTATTATCAAAATTCGAGATTTTGAATTGCCACATGCCGGGGGAAGACGGAGTTACTGCACTGAATGACTGATCGGTGAAACCAAATGCATATTGATCGGATGGCAGACAATTGATCAGGGTGGAGAGGGCGGCAATCGTACCCGTTAATGTAATATTGACATCATGCCCAGCTCCAGATTGAATGGTAAAGGGGGTGCCAAGAATGACTTCAGGACCCGGATTACCCGCACTTAAAACAGATCTGACTTTTAGTTTATACCCAGTTCCCGCAGGAGTGGTGGCGGGGATTGTTCCCACCATGATGGGCGTAAAAAAATCGGAACGCGTGCCGATAACGGGAGAAGAGGCGGTGAACCCACCACTGGCATCAGACAATACAAGCTCGAAAATATTAGTCAACGGAAAATCACCATCCGTAGTCACATGCACAGAAATACTGGACCCAGGCGCGTAACTTCCGGTATTGTCAAAATGATTGATCGCAATCGTTGGCGGAGGAATAGGAAGCGGACGCGCATTCGCTGCATTCGAAAAAAAAATAACAGCAAAAAGACTGAAAAATAAATTCGAGAAATATGTTGAATATTGTCGCATGGTCGGATCAGAATTTATTGTAGCATTTCGGAATCTTACGCAGCTCATCATTTTGACTCATGTTCATTTGAACCGAGACCTCAAAACCTCCCCGGCTCTGCGTGGCGGTATTGAGCGAAGAAATGTTGATGTCATAAGAAAATCCGATTTGAAATTTGGTCGTGCCGTATCCTACGTAAGGGATGATGGCATCTTTAGGACGGTAATAGGCCCCGACATACAGGCTATTCTCGTATTCGGCACCCGGTATCATGGATTCATAAACGGAGCCGAACACTAGCTCCTCCGTTATCATTGAATTCATGTACAATCCACTCAGGTAAAGACGACCAAGCTCATTCGTTGGAAAATTGAATCCGGAGTGAACCGAAAGTCTGGGACGCAATCGGTTCTCTTCCGTACTGATGGCCTCATTGGGGCGATTGATGTGGTAATAAGAGCCGCCCAGGTACCACTGCACTTCATCCACATTCATCCCTGAGTACAACAGGCCGGCAGCAAAATCAAGATAGTTTAGACTAAATCCAGCCAACGGCTCTCCATTCGAAGCACTCGGATTGAACCCGAAAGGCGTGAATTGTCTAGAGAAGGTAAAGCGACTATAGTCGGCTTTTTTGGTTACAAAAGAAGTCTGAAAGCCAACCCCAATCTTTTGACGTCCTTCCTTGTCGATATTTTTATTATAGGCAGCTGACAGGCCGATAAAATTTGCCTTCAGCCCCTGGTTATTGGACTGATCGACCATCCCCATTATACCAATACCAAAGACATCCTGATCGATTCGGTCATTCAGGACCTGAAAATCGCAAGCGACAGTCGATGTCGTGAATGGCGTACTGACCGTTTTCCACTGATTTCTGTAGGTCATGGCCAAACGCGTTTCACCCGAAAACAAACCGGTCATTGCCGGGTTAAGGGTTAGCGGCGAGGAATAAAACTGAGAAAAATGAGGATCTTGCGCCAATGCGCATACACTCATCAACAGACAATATGCGCCCAGTGAAATTTGAATTCGCCGCAGGCAAAAGAACTTACTCATCTTGATTTGATTCGATATTGTATTGACATCTCCAATGAAGACACGGGGATGTTGTTTTTGGTAATGTCATTGACGTGAAAATCATAGCTGAAACCGAGCCGGAAAGAATTGAACTCCGTGAATAAATAGGGAGATACGGCATCACTCGTTCGGTAAGAAAGACCCAATCCCAGCAGATTGCCGTCCGGATCCTCATCAAGCAGCTTAGCCACAGACAGACTGCCGAGCAGATAATCGGAGGCTGCTTGGGATTGATACATCAAACGCACATCCATCAGCAGGTTCTCTCCCAAATAACGCTGCAAACTGGCTTGTGCGCTGAAACGTATCGGAATTTCGGTTGAGCCATCAAACAGAATATTTTTCCGAGGTCGGTTGACGTGATAAGCCGCTGCCCCAACTTCAAAAAACGTCCCCTCTTCCGGGTTGCCATTAATATACAGCAGGCCGGCACCCATTGAAAAATAGGGCTTCATGTTTTGAAAAGGCGCTTCACCGCTGGGCAAGCTGAGGTTAAACCCTCCGCTCGTGAACTGCGCACCTGAAGACAACTGATTAAAATTGAAATTCGATTTTCCATAAGTTCCAATCAACCCAAGCCCCAAGGTTTTATCTCCCTGTTGATTGAGCGGGACATGGTAGGCGGCATTCAGCGATAGCGTATTGCTGGTCAAAGCTCCTTTCAACGTCTTATCCGACTGAAAAACCACCCCTGCACACAGTGGGCTTTGCGGTAAATCCTCAGCCGTAGAAAGTTTTCCATCGATGGACAGCAGCATCGTCGTAAACGGACTGGCCAGTGAACTCCATTGCTGACGGTAATTGCCGCCGATGCGCATATTTCCAGTAAAGACCCCGGTGTAGGCGGGATTGATGAGCGGAGCCGCTGTTCCGTTCTGGGTGAAATGAGGATCCTGTGCAACCATATCCCCAGTCAAGTGGAACAGCAACGTGGACAATATCAAGAATCGTGTATACATTATTAAGTTTCTATCTGACTAAAATAAAACTGCCGTTTGTGTTATAGGCTTTGCCGTCAAGATCCAAGCCATCCGCGGTCCAGATATAGGTTTCCATGGGCTGGAGCACCCCTCGGTAGTAGCCATCCCAACCACGCTCGTCTGCCCCTTGATACAGCAACTGCCCCCAGCGATTCCAAATGCGAAAACGATTCAACTTGGTGATCCCGACCAAGAAAGGCGCGATTCGATCGTTTTTTCCGTCTCCATTCGGCGTGAAATAATCCGGGACAAAGATCTTCTTCTCCGCAAAGATCCGGACGAGTAAGGTGTCTGTGATTCGACAGCCGGCAGCAGTAACAATATTAATTTGATACCGAACCGAATCCGAATGATTAAAGATCGGATTGCTGATCGTGCTCCGATTCAATCCGGTTGTTGGCGACCACAAATACGTGGCGGCAGAAAATTCTCGGGCTTGCAGTTGAAGATCCCGACCCGCCACCGCATTTACTGGTGCATACTGGATGCTCGGTATTTGCGGCTCGATCGCTATGATCTGCTGAGTAGACCGGGCCAACTCCGTGCATTGCGTGGGGGTGACGGTCAGTTTTATGGTGTACGTGCCTGGATTGGAATAGGTGTAAAGCGGTGAGGCCTGAGTGCCTATAGCCGATCCATCCCCAAAATCCCAGCTGTACGCAACAGGCAGGCTATTCGCCACCACGGAGGTATTGGTAAAGGTGATCGGCAATAAGGCACAGCTCCGATCAAAAACAAAGCCCGGGTCAGGCGGATATACTTTAGTCAGTGTAATGGCATTAGAAGGAGAAGAGGAACAGTTGAACCCATTGATGAAAACGACATGGTAGGTACCCGGCTCCGTGGCATTCAGTGTTGGGGCCGTAGCTCCGCTGATGGCCACCCCGTTCCTATACCATTGATAATTGGAGGAGCTGGTTGCTGTCAGTTGTATAAAGGAGCCATCGCAAATCACCGTTCGAGAAGGAGTTAAAATACTTCCGGAAGGGGTTGGATTGACAAACAGGTTGATTGAATAAGCGGCCGTGCAGTTATTGGCGGTAGAAACCAGCAGCGTAACGCGATAGGTTCCTGCCTGGAGGTAACTGTACGAGGGATTCAGGGATGTTGAACTACCTACCCCATCCCCGAAGTCCCAGAAATACTGAAGATTTCCCACACTAACACTACTTTGATTGGTAAACGTAAACCGATGCCCTTGGAAACAGGCCGTAGTTTGATTCACTGAAAACAACGCCGTAGGGCTGGGGTCAACAACCATCGGCAAGGTCAAACTGTCCATACATCCTTTATCACTGGTTTCAATCAACTTCACGGGATAGCTGCCAGGATTTGGGTAGCTATGGGAAGGACTAAACACGCCGGATGTAACCCCGTCGCCAAAACTCCAGGCATGTGTTAGGGTACCGGAGGAAATCGTACTGAGGTTGGTGAATTGAAAGAAGTTATTTGTTCTACACTGACGATTGTTATTTACCGTATAGGTCACCGTGGGTTTGGGATGTACGGTAACGGCTTGGGAAATACTGTCTTTACACCCCACTTGGGTAGTCGCGATCAGCTTGACCAGAAAAACACCCGCTTGATTGTATTGATAGGACGGTTGGGGGGTCGAGGTCGTCGTGCCGTCTCCAAAATGCCATTGATAGGTCAGGGGCGTGTTTGGACCCGTAGTGGTATTCGTAAAGAAAAACTGATTGGCATTGATACACTGCGCAGCGTTGTTTACACTGAAGGAAACCACAGGGGGTGCATTCACCGTAACCGTCGTGCTGTCCGAGTTGACGCAACCATAATTGGAAGTCGCCACCAATTTGACGCGGTAGGCTCCTGTAGCGGCATAGGCATGTGCCCCGTTGGTAGCCAACTGAAAAGCCCCATCGCCATAATACCAGGTATAGGTCATTGTACCCTGACTAATCGTTGACGTATTGGAAAATTGAAAGTAATTGCCACTGAAACACTGGGCAGATTGATTGACGGAAAAACCAACGCTGGGATTCGGAACGATCAAGACCTGAAGGTTCCGGCTGCTGTCTATATTACCTAAGCCATCCCAAACCCGGACCCGGTAGGTCCCGGAAATATTCGCATTGTACTGTCTACTGGTGGCCCCAGGGATGGAGCTTCCGTTTCGCAACCACTGATAATTCGGGGCCTGGCCTGCAAGCAGACGAACTTGTGTTCCGATGCCACAGGACAATGGATTATCTAGCGCCAAAATGGACGTATCTAACTGTGCAATTGCTTGTGGACCAATTAGATATAGGACTATAACGAGATTACATCTGAGCAGGGTAAGTCTCACGACAGTGGTTATTGGTTTTAGTTTCTTGAGGTGTTCCGGCTTAGGGCCAAACGAGCAAGTAAAAATAGGGCTATTGCTTAAAAAACACATTTATTCCGTTAAAATAGCCGAACAGCAAACGTAGTCCATCCACCAGATATTATCCGAAGAAGCCCACTACCAACATGTTAAATCTAATAAATAAGTACAGGTACTTACAAGTTGGTTTTGATAAAAAAAGGAAACCGTTTTTTGAGATCCTTCCAGTAGATAGACCCCTGTACCAAACCGCATGACCCAAGGGGATGGCAGTCCGGCATCTTGCATAATGCCCAGCACCTGCAGTTCCACTTGTGCGGAAACGACAAAAGGCAATAACCCGAGCAGCAGCGGGAGTCCTGCATGAGCAAAGGTGATTACTGCTTTTTTTTAGCCGAAAATTTTTGAATCAACTATACCCTGACTCCAAACAGATAACCCACCAGAGCGGAAAGTCCCATGGCGATGCTTCCCCAGATCACCACACGGATTACGGCTTTGGTGATACTGGATCCACCCGCCTTGGCAGAAACTGCACCCAATACCACCAGCGCTATAATCGTAACTCCGTAGAGAATATATTCCATCCATTGAACAGGCATCAACAAGGCCACCATCAAGGGCAAAAATCCGCCGGCCGTGAAGGCGGCTCCCGAAGCCAAAGCCGCTTGTATCGGATTGGCCTGGCTCATTTCCGTAATGCCCAGCTCATCGCGTACATGGGCACCCAGCGCATCGGATTCGGTGAGTTCTTTGGCCACCTGGAGGGCTGTTTCTTTTTTCAATCCCCGTCGTTCGTAGATCTCAGCCAGAATCTGGAGCTCTTGCTCCGGCATTTTCGCCAGCTCGATTTTCTCCCGCTCAATATCGGCATGCTCAATATCAGTTTGTGAGCTTACCGATACATATTCACCCGCTGCCATCGACAAGGCACCTGCCACGAGACCGGCAACGGTTGCTAATAAAATAGGGTCGCGCGAGGAGCTGGCCGCGGCCACCCCGATTGCTAGACTTGAAATGGAAATGATGCCGTCGTTGGCCCCCAATACCGCTGCGCGTAACCAATTGCTGCGGTGGATGTAGTGACTGTCCAAATAATTGTCGATGGTTACCATAGCTGTATTTTAAGGAGAAAGAATGAAATCGTGATCATACAATATTAGCAATCAAAAACACTCCAAAACTCCTGCAAAACCAATCGATACCGAGATCCATCCACAAACAGCAGATCCGGGGGGGATTCCGATGATGCCCGCTCCTAGGTAATGGAACGTTCGCTCTGGATCAGTCTTTTCCAAGACAGATTGCCATCACCCAAAACTACAAACACCAGCAAAAGCAAAAAGACAAGGATGGCCAGCGGGAGCTCGAGATTTCCAAAATAGACACGGCTGTCTTGTTTGATGAAGAAGATGGCCCCCACAACTAGCGGGATCTGAACCAAGGAAACCCAACGGGTGAACAAGCCGATTAAGATCATTAGCCCGCCGAACAGATGCACCCAAGGTATGAATACCTGCAGCCAGGCAAATTTTTGGACGCCGGGTGAAACAGCGATCACTTCAGACAGCAATGCATCGTTGCGCATAAACTGAATTCCCTTAAAAAACAACGCCAAGCCCAATCCGATGCGCAATACAAGCAACCAGAAGGCGTAACGAGTTTTACTGAGTTCCCGAACATGTGCAAAATGGTTCATATAACCTGGTTTGCCCGAAGCTAGGACCACGTTTCTTCCAAGTATATAATAAAAATCACCCGGTGAACTGACAGAGAAATTAATCCGCTTTGAACTGACTACGCCTCATCTTCCGTCTGCGGGCTTCAATAACCGATATACCGATGGAAGCGCGCGCTCAAACCGCTGATAGGTCGCTTCCGATACATTCACCCGGTCAAACGGAACATATTGCACATCGTTTCTTTTTGCGCCGGCAGTACGTCCGTATTTATAGGCATACGTGAACCAACCATCGGGTTGTATGTGTACGAGCGGATCGTCGGTATTGGGTACGGTGATGAAGAATTCAGCGCGCGGGTTGCTGGCATTGAAATAGACGGGCCGGCGTGTGTCCAGCGATTGTTTCCGAAGAGCGACATATGCCTCTTTGGCGGTTTCTACAGAAGGATCGATCAAGTTGACCTGCGGGGCCAGGACGGAACGGTAGATATACTGACCATTTTCTTTAAACTGATAGAGCTCATTCAATACATTCCGAATCGTATCACGCATATACGGATAATGGGTGCAACCCAGTATCAGTGTATTGAGTGGGCGAGTATATTTCTCGGCGCGCATTTTCTCCAGCAAGCTTACGAGGTGATAGCGAACATAATTACCCGGATCGTTGATTTGTACGTCTGTACAGCGCCCCTGGCCATCATATTCACAGAGCAGCTTATTATTCGTGGTGTCAAAGTGATAGACCTGCATGAGCTCGGCGCGGATCGGATAGTTCTTGTGTTGTAGTGAGGGACCTTTATAATCGGGGCGAATCCGTGTGGCGGTATCGACATAAAAGCTCCAATCACGATCGATGCTTTCGGCCAATCCGAATCCACCTTGACTGACGATGGAAAGATCTTTCAATCCGTATTCGGCAGCCATTTTACGCAGGGTGCGTGGATAGCCATCGGAAGCGACGGTGCCAGCAGTCGCAAATACGCCGATGGTACCAGATTGTTTTTGTTGATGGATCAAAGCAGCCTTACTGCCGGCATCGATCACGCCAATAACGGGTATGATCTCGTTGGGATTGCTCGTAATCACCGAAGCGCGCACATCATTATACGCATAGGCGGTAGCGGTATTGCAAGCCAGTACGATCATTTTTACGGGCGACTTTTGCTGTGGGTTCCATTGATTGCTACTTCGATTGTAAAATGTTTGTCCGCGTAGGAAACCCATGCAATTCAAAATATTCTCCTTGAGCAGATCCGTCTTTTTTTCGGCGGCATAATTGCCGTACGGCATGTTGGCTTGATCGGCTAGGTATTGGAAGGATTCCTTTTCGAAATCTTTTTTACCGTCGGCTCCAGGTTGACCGGTTCGATTGTTAAAAGCATCGAGAGTAAGGATGGCTTCCAGAACGGTGAGCCCGCCAGTTCCCGAATCAAACACGCCGATCGGGCGTTGAGCCGTCGACGTCAAAAAAGACATCAAGAAGATCAGAACCGATACAAATTTTACATGCTTCATCTCGACAAGTTATAAAAAAAGCCGGATGCAAGATCCGGCTTCGTTGGTATCAGATAACAAGATCAATAGAGGAAGATCCGCCCCGCGCCGAGCTTCTCTTCATTTTCCTTTCGCAGGAAGAGGAAGTACATACCGCGTGGTTTGGCCGTGAGGTCTACGTCGATGCTGCTGTACGGAGCGGTGATGGGCACCGTGACCGAATGTACCAGAACACCACGGGTATCGTATACCAATAGCGTGCGCTTGAAGTTGAAGACCGTTGCGCGGCTGTAGAAACGGACCTGGAAACGTCCGGTACTCGGATTGGGCACAACCCAAACATTCGCCGAAGAGGCAGCCGTGATTCGACGGCTTGATGAGGTAGTTGAACATCCACTTGGAGTGGTTACTCGAACCGAGTATAAGCCGATCTTATCGATGTCAACGATCAGAGAGCTACCTGTAGCACCGACCACTTGCGTTCCGTTGAGGAACCAGGCAAATGTATTGCTGGTACTTAACGGAGTTGCTGTTGCGATCAGCGTACAGGTTTTGCCGGGGATCAGACTTGTATCACCCAATACATCGATCTGAATAGTGGGGATCGTATTGATCGTAACGGAAGTTGAAACACAGGCGGAGTTACTGCACGTGCCACCTTCTGCGCGTACGAAATAGGTAGTGCTTGCGCTTACTCCGGTCAGTGCGAGCGTAGCTCCAGTACCCACTCGGGTACCGCCGCAGCTTCCGCTATACCAAACCCAACTGGCTCCGGGTGCGAGTGTGCCGCCTACGGTACGTAGCGTAACATTGGTGGGTCCGCAAAAAGAGGAAGGCGTAGCGGTGGCACTCGTGGCAGCGACCGACACTTGATTGATCGTGATGGAGGCCGTGGTGCTGAAGGAGACGCATCCGCCGGCAGCAGCAATGAAATAGGTGACGGTATATGTACCCGATGTGCTGGTATTGAGATTGATCTCGCCGGTAGTTGCATTGATTACCAGTCCGGCTGTAGAACTAAACACACCGCCAGTCGATCCGCTACGTGTTACGGCTGCGAGTCCGCTACCTTGACAATAAGGAGAGGCCGGATAGCTAATGGTAGCCGTTGGAGCCGGTGTAATCGTGACCGGGGTAGTAACCGGACGAGCCGGACATCCGGCGATCGCCGGGATGGTGTAACTGACCGTATAACTTCCGGGTGTGCTAGAGGAAGGCGTTACCGCTCCGGTATTGGAATTGAGGGTAAGTCCGGTGGGTGCCACACTATACGATCCACCACCTACTCCTGTGAATGTAACTGCCTGCGGCGTTAACACGGAAGTACAGAAAGGTGTTCCGATGTAATTAATTGCTGCATTGGGCACGCCCGTGACCACTACACTGGTCGTAGTAGTAAATACGGAGCATCCACCGGATGCGGCTACGGTATAGGTAACGGTGTATGCACCCGGTGTACTGGTCGATGGGTTGATGGCACCGGAAGTGGGGTCGATCGAAAGTCCAGCAGGAGCACTGAATGATCCACCTGTTGTTCCTGTTAGTGTAACCGATTGAGCGGAGGTCAATGATGCACAGAAAGGAGATCCTCCATAATTAATGGTGGCATTGGGTATCGGTGTGATGGTCACCGAGCTGGTGGTAGAGAATGTTGCACAACCACCACTGGCTGCTGTCGTATACGTTACCGTGTACGTACCCGGCGTACTGGTGGAAGGAGTAATGGCACCGGTGTTGATGTTAATGGAAAGTCCGGCTGGAGTTGCCGCATACGTTCCGCCGGTGGTTCCGGTTTGAGTAACGGACTGTGCCGTAGTCAGGGAGGCGCAGAAAGGAGCACCTACATAACTAATGGTAGCTGAGGGAATGGGATTGATCGCTACTGATGTAGTGGCAATGACCGCTGCACATCCTCCCCCGGCCGCCAGGGTATAACTGACCGTGTAACTATTGACTGTGCTGGAAGAAGGCAATATTGCACCTGTACCCGTATTGATGGACAAGCCGCTAGGCGTGGCACTGAAGGTGCCACCGGTATTACCGGTCAGGGTCACAGATTGACTAGTGGCATTACCGATGCAATAAGGAGCGCCTGCATAGTTGATGGAAGCTTGTGGCAATGCGGTGATGGTGACGGTGGTCGCTGCAGAAGCAGCGGCACATCCTCCACCGGCAGCGATTGCGTTGGTGACGGTGTAGGTGCCGGGCGTACTGGCTCCGAGGTTTATTTCCCCGGAGGCTGTATTAACAAAAACGAGTCCGGCAGGCGTGGCACTGAACACACCCGCACT
>DFST01000138.1:45739-45891 GCA_002378975.1 Chitinophagaceae bacterium UBA3430 | reverse complement strand
TTATCCGCTACACCTCGGCTTCGTTTGATTACCGAATCAAATTGGGGGGTGCCGCTGGCCTGGATGCCGAAATCCTGCGCGTGCTTGATGTATTCGTTTACCTGGGCGCTTTTCAGCAGCGCCTTGGTGGGGATACAACCCCAGTTGAGGCA
>DFST01000138.1:0-45443 GCA_002378975.1 Chitinophagaceae bacterium UBA3430 | reverse complement strand
GGGATACAACCCCAGTTGAGGCAGACACCACCCAGGCTTTCTTTTTCAATGACAGCGGTTTTGAATCCCAGTTGGGCCGCGCGAATCGCCGCCACATAACCGCCCGGGCCACTGCCCAATACAACCACGTCGTATGCCATAAAACCTATGAATTTTAAGGTGATAGGACCTGTTTGGTCCCGGAATTGCGGCAAAGTTATTCGAAAACAGGGAATTGACAACCCCTCCGGCGGGTCGTGAAAAAGGAGTAGTTTAGCTCTTGGACCGAAAAAATTCCATTTCCTGCATCTAATTGATTGATTTCCCTTACCTTTGCCCTCCCAAAAATTGATTCGTTATGGCTCGCGTCTGTCAGGTAACCGGAAAGATTCCCATCGGAGGAAACAAGGTCTCTCACTCCAACATTAAGACCAAGCGTCGTTTTCTGCCCAACCTGCAAACCAAGAAGTTCTTCTTGGCGGAAGAGGATAAGTGGGTGACGTTAAAAGTCTCTGCCGATGCCATCCGTACAATCAATAAGAATGGCTTGTATTCAGTAGTAAAACAACTTCGCGCCCAAGGCGAAAAAATCTAATCGTTAAAACGCAATCATCATGGCGAAGAAAGGCAATCGCGTTCAGGTCATTCTGGAGTGCACCGAGCACAAGACCAGCGGCATGCCCGGTACCAGCCGGTATATCACCGTAAAGAACAAGAAAAACAATCCGGAGCGGATGGAACTGAAGAAGTTCAACCCGATCTTGAAGAAGGTCACTGTTCACAAAGAGATCAAGTAATTAACCCCCACAATTCTTTGCCATGGCAAAAGCAGCAAAAACGGCGATTAAAAAGGACCCCAAATTGGCGGCCGAAGCCAAGAACTATACCAAAGTAATTAAAGCGGTACGCAGCCCTAAGTCCGGTGCTTACACGTTTAAAGAGCAGATGGTCCACAAAGACAAGGTCAAGGATTTCTTGGCCCAGAAATAAGGTCTGCCCAATAGGCATAACGTACAAGAGCTGTTCGCACGACGAATGGCTCTTCTTTTTTAAATCCGATTTTCATGGGATTATTCGATCGTTGGTTCGGTAAAAAAGAAAAAGCCAGTCTGGATCAGGGATTGCAGAAAACCAAGCAGGGTTTTTTGGAAAAACTGAGCCGGGCCTGGTCCGGTAAATCCCGTGTCGACGAAGAAGTACTGGAAAATCTGGAAGAAGCCCTCATCACCTCCGATGTCGGGATCTCAACCACCGAAGCCATCATTGAGCGGATCGAAAAACGCGTTAGCCAGGATAAGTACCTCAACACCGAGGAGCTCAGTCAAATCCTGCAATCGGAGATGGCTGCGATCCTGCCCGATCCGTTGCACGACTATCGATTCGACTCTGTCTTGCCACACAAGCCCCACGTGATTTTAGTTGTAGGCGTAAATGGCGTTGGTAAAACCACCACCATCGGTAAGCTGGCGCATCAATTCAAAAAAGCCGGTAAAGAAGTACTCCTAGGGGCCGCCGATACGTTCCGTGCCGCGGCTGTCGACCAACTGACGATCTGGAGTGAACGCGTGGGCGTTCCCATCGTCAAGCAGTCCATGGGCAGTGACCCAGCCGCCGTAGCCTTTGATACGGTACAAAGCGCCCTGGCTCGTGGTTCAGATGTGGTCCTGATCGATACCGCCGGACGGCTGCACAACAAAGCCCATCTGATGGAGGAGCTGGGCAAGATCAAACGCGTAATCCAAAAATCCATTCCCGATGCCCCGCACGAAGTGTTGTTGGTGTTGGATGGATCGACCGGACAAAACGCAGTTGAACAGGCCCGCCATTTCAGCGCCGCTACTTCCGTGAACTCGTTGGCCGTCACCAAACTCGACGGAACAGCCAAAGGCGGAGTCGTACTAGCCATCGCCCATCAATTTAAGATCCCAGTCAAATTCATTGGCGTTGGGGAACAAATGGAAGATCTATTGGTATTTGATAAACACGAATTCGTGGATAGTTTATTTTCACTCCCCGACAATCCCCCAGCATGAAAGCGCGCACACGCACGAAGGACAAAGTCAACATCATCACACTGGGTTGCAGCAAGAACCTGGTCGATAGTGAGGTATTGAGCGGTCAACTCCGCGCCAACGATATTGACGTGGTGCACGAGAACAAAAAAATCGACCACAACATTGTTGTCGTAAATACCTGTGGCTTCATCGATAAAGCCAAAGAAGAAAGTGTTCAAACCATCTTGGAGCAGGTTGAATTGAAACGCAAGGGCAAGCTCGATAAAGTATACGTCACAGGTTGTTTGAGTGAGCGATACAAAAACAACTTGGAAGCAGAAATCCCGGAAGTGGACGCGTATTTCGGAACCTTGGAATTGCCCCAGATCCTCAAGCAATTTGAGGTTGACTACAAAGCGGAGCTAATCGGCGAACGGTTCTTGGCCACGCCCAGCCACTATGCCTACATGAAGATCTCCGAGGGGTGCAACCGTACTTGCTCATTTTGCGCGATCCCTTTGATGCGTGGACAGCACGTCAGCAAAACCATGGAGCAATTGGTGGCAGAAGCGACCGGACTGGTGCGCAGCGGCGTCAAGGAGATCATGCTGATTGCACAAGAGTTAACCTATTACGGACTGGACATCTACAAGAAGCGCAGCTTGCCAGACCTATTGAATCGCCTGGCCGACATCGAAGGATTGGAGTGGATCCGTTTGCATTATGCATATCCTTCCAAGTTCCCGCTGGAGATCCTCGATGTGATGCGCGATAGACCGAACATCTGCAATTACCTGGATATGCCCTTGCAGCACGCATCCGATCGAATGCTCAAAGCCATGAAACGCCAGATCACCCGTGCTGAAATGGATGAACTGATCTACGCGATCCGAGAAAAAGTACCCGGCATTTGTTTGCGCACCACATTGATCGCCGGCTTCCCCGGTGAGACCGAAGCAGACATCGTTTCCTTGCAGGAATTTCTGACCCAACACCGTTTCGATCGGGTAGGCATCTTCACCTATTCGCACGAAGAAGGTACCTCTGCGCACGATCTAATCGATGATGTCTCGGCGGAGGAAAAAGAAAGTCGGGCCCAACAAGTGATGGAAACCCAGCAGGAGATATCCCTGGAATTGAATCAGCAAAAGCTGGGTCAGGTATTCAAAACGCTCATCGATAAAAAAGAGGCCGGTCGTTATTTAGGCCGGACCGAATTCGATTCAGTGGAAGTGGACAATGAAGTGATCATTCAAACCGACAAAAAATTGAAGATCGGCTCCTTCGTAAACGTGCGCATTACCAAAGCATACGACTACGATCTCGAAGGTGAAATCGTTCCATAAAAAAGCCCCGAATCATTCGGGGCTTTTTTTGTTTTATCGGATCAATACTTTTCCGTTGGCCAATCGTTTGCCAGACCGGTCTGTCAGCACCAGCTGATAGATGCCACTTGCATGCGTACGCATGTCGACTGGCATCCGTTGGTAAGCTCCGTTGATCGTGTAGCTACGCCGATAAGCCAATGCGCCGCGCCCATCGTAGACCGACAGCGTGAATTGTTCGTTACCGGCTGAATAATAAGCCACTTCATATTGGCCCTTGCTTGGGTTCGGCAGTATGAACAATCGCTGTGTGGCAGAATCTCCGATCGTGACCAGATTTGAATTGTTGCTGCAGGGGAGTCCGGTTTGATTGGCTACCCGTACACTATACTGCCCCAATTGTGCCAGGTCGATTCCGTTGATCGAATTTCCGCTAACACCGGAAATGGTATTTCCATTTCTATACCAGGTGTAACTATAACTACCGGCAGGTGAAACCTGTGCAGTGAGGTTGGTGGTGAGTCCGGGGTAGAGATTTCGATACGGCGACGCACTGAGTGTAACAACCGGGTTTGGACTGACCGTGACGGTAGTAGCCAAGGATGAATTCGTACATCCAAATCCGTTGGTGATGTTGACTGTGTACGTCCCGCCGGTGGTAACCGTGATGCTGGAAGAAGTAGCTCCGTTGCTCCAGCTGTATTGTGTATTTCCGGACGGTGCGCTTAATACAACGTTATTGCCTTGGCAAAAGGCGAGTGGCCCGCTAGCTGTTACGTTGTTTGTCGGAAGGGGGTTAACTGTTACGGAAACCGGTGCGGAAGTACTGACGCATCCATTATTGGTAGTGGTGACTGTATAAGTGCCAGATGTATTCACCAAGATCGATCCGGTTGTGGCCCCTGTGCTCCAGGAATAACTAGCGCCGGTATTGGCAACTAGTAATACCGTCGAGCCCGCGCAAAAAGTGGTAGGACCGGTGGCGGTGATGGAAGCAGCCGGTACCGACGTGATGGTCAGGGTGACGGCTGTTCTTGCACTGCTCTCACAGCCAGTGGTGTTGTTAACGCTCGCCGCATAGTAGGTAATGGAACCCACGGTGTTGGAAGTGGGGTTCGAAATCACATTACCTCCATTAGCTGCATCGTACCAACGAAGTGTATGTCCGGCAGGAACCGTAGCACTGGCGACCAAGGTTGGAACAGTAGTACCGGGACAAACGATCTGCGCCTGGTTGCCGCCACTGATCGGGGCAGCAATGGATCCGCTTCCAATGGTTATGCTCAGAGTTGACGGCGTTGTGTTGCAGGCACCATTGCTGGCGCTGACCGCCACATTTCCACTGCTGGCACCAACGGCATAGTTTACAGCGATGGTGGTTGTTCCCTGACCAGAAACAATCGAAGCACCGGCAGGTACAGTCCAATTGTAAGAAGTAGCACCTCCTACAGCTGAGATGGAGTAGCTGACATTGTTTTGTGTTCCGCAGATTGTTTGGATGCCACTAATGGATCCAACTGCGCCCAGTCCGCCGCCTCCATTCGAGGCAGTAACACTAATCGCAACAGACCGCTCACTCACTGCATTCGTAATGTTGTTTTTTGAACGAATGGTGAACCAGTATGCGGTGTTGGGGGTAAGTCCGCTGGCTGTATAGCTAGTGCCAGACACGTTAGGAGCCATCAGATCAAACTCGCCCGTGGCGTCATTCAAGCGATAGATGTCATAGTTCGTTGCGTTGGTCGTCGCATTCCAGGTGAATGTAATCTCCCCGGCGTTGCAGGCCGCGCCATTTCCAGTAAAACCGGTTACGGTGCCTAGGATCTTGAAAGTGTTGTCGCTTTGATCGGTTACTCCACCGGCACTGATGCGGATCAAGGCGGTGGAAGTATTGGCAGCCGGTACACCCCAGGTTAATCGTTGTGTGGTGGCAGTCAGGCCAGAGATTATTGTGATCCAGTTGGCTCCGCCATCCAGTGAGTACTCAACGGTTTGAGTACCGGTGATGCCAGTATTGTCCCAGGTGATCACTTCATTCGTACCCGGGTTCAGTGATTCATTACCGTTTGGATAAGTTACTTCAATGCTGGGCGTTTCGATGGTCCAGGTTAGCGAATAGGTTTGATTCGCACCGGTTGGAACGGCGGTTCCCAAAACGCGCAAGGTGTAAGAACCAGCTGTTGGATTGTCGATGCTGATTTGTTCAATGTTGCTCACATTGTCAACGCCGGTAGTGGCCGGGGTGCCCGGATTGTTTGGGTCCAGTACCCAAGGCAGATAGGTGGTTGGGCCTTGGATAACTTTCAGGTCCAGGTTGTTGACCAACGCCGGATTCGCATTGGCTGTCCCGGCGGGGTCGTTCCAGGTAAGCATCACCTTTAATCGGGCAGCACCTGCGGGTATGATGATCACTTCCTCATTGGAGAATCCAGTGGTGATGGTAGCGATTCGATATCGATTATCCTCCAGAATGCGAACTGCCTGCAGTGCATTGATGCGTCCGTATCCGAATCGATAATCGGGTCCGACGTTGCCTAAGTCGCGTGCAGTGTTCAATACGGTGTTCTTAATGAGGGAGGAAGGCGGTAGTTGGTTGCTGTTGAGTTGTTTGTAACGCTGAACCAATAGTGCAATCGAGCCTGCCACGCCCGGGGTGGCCATGGAGGTTCCACTCATGGTTGTGTACGCATTTAAAGGAGTCGTTGTGGAGAACACACTCGTGCCCATGGCACTGATTTCTGGTTTCACTCGACCATCCAGCACCGGTCCGCAACTCGAGCTGGTTGACAAAGTCTCGGTGCTCGTGATATTCGCGACCAAGATGTTGTTCTTCGCTGTTTTTCCGCTTGATGTGATGGTAGACCATCCGCCCGTACAAGCTGACTGTGAATTGCCGGCAGAATGAACATGCAGGTGATAAGGGAAGTTGTTCAGATTTACATCGGTCGCAACGCTGGTCGCAGAATAGGCTACGCCCGATCCCGTCAATCCACATGTTTGGGTGCTTCCATAAGAATGGCTACTAACGTTTAATCCCAGTGTGGGAATGGCAGTAGTCATCTCCGATTGAATATTTCCATTGAAGTTGTAGGAGTATATCTTGGCATTGGGCGCCATGCCGCGGGCGGTCGGATTGATCAATCCACGTCCGCAGATCGTTCCGGCACAGTGTGTGGAGTGGTCAGACGCACTGCTATTTTCCATTAAGGTCCGTCGGCCAGCGGGCGAGAAGTCTAGATGCGGACTAACCTCACCACCATCCCAGATCCCCACGTTGATTCCATCGCCTTTAAGATTTCGTACTCCGTCATTCAGCACATTTACGCGGTGAAGTGATCGCCCGGGCAGATTCTCCAATTGATTCGGTGCATCAATGAATTCCACCCACTGAACAAAGGGAAGAGCCGCAATGCGGGTCATATTGGCAATCGGGGCGCGAACGGTAAACCGCTTGAATGGCGGCATCTCATCCAATACCTGCGTACCCAATGATAACAGACTACCCACAATGCTTGACCGGTCCAGTCGCTCATAGGTTAAGATGGTTAGATCAACCCAACCGGGTTGCATGATGGCATGGTTCGGAGCCAGACCTTGCAACAGGGCGGGAACGGTCTTGTGCTCAGCCTTTAAATACGTAATGCTTCGAACACCTGATTGTTGCAAGCGAGTCCATTCGATATCATTTCGGATAGCGGCGGTATAAGCTAGTTCAGGAATGTATTCGAGCAGTTCAATGCCTTCACTTGCCATCGCTTGACGCGCTGTATAATTGGGAAGCTGTTGGAATTGCAGCAACACATAATGCTTGTTTGCAAAGGCTGTTTTCGTTAGGTAATCGGCTTGTGCTTGAATACGATCCGTGTTTGGTGCGGGAGTGAACTCCCCACCGCGTAATCGTAACCGGTATGCATCGGCCTGGGCCAGTGCAGTATTCTGGATGATCAAACAAAAAGCAATGAAAAGCAAACGTTGGAAATGAGCAGTCATGGCGTGCATTTTAGTCCGTTAAAATAGTAAAAAATCAATCAGAAATGGACCGGTCCTGCATCAATTTCTGTTCTGTGGATTAACTGATGAAAACTGTACCTTCCCGATTCAACAAGATGCTGCTATGATACCCCAATGGACCGGTGTTTATCCCGCATTGCTGACCCCGTTTACCGCCGATGATCAACTCGATCTTCCGTTGTTTGAAAAGAACTTACAGGCTCAATTGGAGGCCGGGGTTCAGGGTGTGATCATTGGCGGATCACTGGGCGAGGCCAGCACCTTGCAGTCCGAGGAGAAAAAAGAACTTGTACAGGCAGCCAAGCAATTAATCGATGGACGCATCCCCGTTATTTTAAACATTGCTGAATCAACCACACGATCTGCCATTGAACAGGTGACCCTGGCCAGCAAATGGGGCGCAGATGGGTTGATGCTTTTACCTCCCATGCGTTACAAATCGGATGATCGAGAAACCATTCACTACTTTAGAACCGTTGCACAATCGACCGATTTGCCGATCATGATCTACAACAATCCGGTCGACTACAAGATTGATTTTCGCCCGGAACTATTCGACTCACTGGTAGACCTCCCTCATGTACAGGCACTCAAGGAAAGTTCACGCGATGTAACCAACCTTACGCGCATGCTCAATCGTTTTGGTGATCGATTTAAAATATTGTGCGGGGTGGACACCTTGGCCCTGGAGGAGCTTTGTTTGGGTGCGCATGGATGGGTGGCCGGATTGGTCGATGCATTCCCGCGTGAAACCGTGCAGATCTATGATTGGGTACAGGCCGGTGAATTGGAGAAGGCTCGACAATTATATCGTTGGTTCATGCCCTTGCTTGAATTGGACATACATCCCAAATTGGTGCAATACATCAAGCTCGCTGCTACCCACACGGGCATCGGCAGTGAATTCGTGCGGGCGCCTCGATTGATCTTGGAAGGCGAGGAGCGTTTACAAGTAACAAAAATCATTCAGTCGGCCTTGGCCAATCGGCCTACATTCGATTAATCCAGATGGAAATCTATCCCGATATACCCTTGCAGCAGATCGATGCGGTTTTGGAGAAATCCCAGCAAGCATTCGATACGTACCGACAGGTATCCTTGCTTAAACGAGCCGAATTACTACGTGCCATAGCCTCCGAATTGGAGGAGATAGGCGATGCATGGATCCAGGTTGCCCATCAGGAGACGAATCTGCCCGAGGCACGCTTGCGCAATGAACGGGCTCGAACCATCTATCAATTGGAATCATACGGCCAAGCTTGTGCCGAGGGTGATTGGATGCGCATCAGCATCGATACCGCTTTCCCCAACCGAAATCCTCCTCGACCCGATCTGCGAAAAATGATGATCCCCTTGGGACCGGTCGTTGTTTTTGGCGCCAGCAATTTCCCCTATGCTTATTCTACCGCCGGAGGGGATACAGCCTCCGCCTTGGCAGCTGGATGTTCTGTGATCGTTAAAGCGCATCCGGCCCATCCGGAGACCTCTGCAATGGCAACCGCAGCCATTCGTCGAGCCCTGGAAAAATGCGGACTGCCAATTGATACATTCCAACATGTATACGGCGCTTCTAATGAAGTAGGCAAGGCATTGGTTCAGCATCGTAACACAAGCGCTGTTGGATTTACCGGATCTTTCAATGGGGGTAAGCAATTGTTCGATTGGGCCAATCAACGTCCTCATCCAATTCCAGTGTTTGCCGAAATGGGAAGCGTAAATCCCATCTTTTTATTACCCGAACAAATGGGGTTGGAAGCCGAATCCTTGGCTGAAAAGATCGCCGGCTCGGTTATACTAGGTGTTGGACAGTTTTGTACCAACCCAGGGCTTTTGTTTGCCGTGGAGGGAGATTCATTGCTGCACTTTAAAAACAAATTGAAAGCGTTGTTGCAATCTGTTGCGCCGGCACCCATGTTGCATACAGGAATCAAAGACAATTATCAATCCAGCTCTACCGAGTGGAGAGCCAAAGCGGGTGTATCGACCTTGGTGGCATCGGTTGAGCAGCCCGATCTATGTGTTACGCCTCAGTTGACGGAGACTTCGTTGAATCGTTTTATACAAGACTCATCCTTGCATCAAGAAGTATTTGGTCCAGCAACGTTGTTGGTTGTTTGTCCGACGCTCTCAGATTTATTGGTGGCTGCTGCACACATTGAGGGGCAGTTGACCTGCTCCGTATTTGGTACACCCGCAGAGTTGTCGGCACAATCTGGTTTGCTGCAAATACTTCAGACCCGCTGTGGTCGACTTAATTTTAATATGGTACCAACCGGGGTTGAAGTGGTCCAGTCGATGCAGCATGGAGGCCCCTTTCCGGCAACCACCGACCCGCGGTTCACGGCAGTGGGTAGCGATGCAATCCTGCGTTTCGTACGTCCCATCAGTTATCAAAATTGTCCGGATGACTTACTGCCCGATGAGTTGAAGTCTGCGAATCCCTTGCAGATTTGGCGAAAGATCGATGGTGCCTGGAGTAATGACTCAGTTCGATGAAGTTTCTCTTCTTGTCGGGTTGGAAAAATACAGCGTAATCGCGAGTGAGATCAAAAAGTAAATACCGATCACCAATGGAATATTAGGCATAAGGAGCCGTATGCCGAACCAATCGTGCTGGATAAGTAAAATAGCCGAACCAAATCCGCATCGGATCAATTCCCAAATCCAAGCCCACTTTCTTCCATCCAGCAGTTCAGTGAACGCGTGTACCGATAGGAAGATGAAAGCGCCATACAAATAGATATAGGAAGTGTTAAGCTCGTTGAGGTAAGCGATGTTGCCAAACAGATAAGTAATGAATCCCAACATAGCAAAAAGTTGGATCCAGGCCCAGCTGCTGAACGCGGTGTTGCTGGGTGTTTCGTATTTCTGATACTGATAGACGTCTTCTATTTTATTGACGGGGTGACTGATCTCCACATCAGCGGGTCGGTATCCGGTTGGCTTGAACCATATGCTGAATTTATCTTTCCAGCTATGCGTACGCCAGGCATCGGTAATAAGTAATCCTAAGTGCTGAAAATTGATGCGGATCGGATTCCAGGTACGGGCTGGACGGGAAATGCCATAGACCGGCGGCACATCGGCGCGCTCCTCGGCGAAAGTTCCGAATAGCTTATCCCAGATGATGAAGATCTGCGCCAAGTTTTTGTCCATGTACTCCGGGTTGACCGCGTGATGCACCCGGTGATGGGAAGGGGTTACCAGGATCTTTTCTAAAAATCCCATTTTGTTGATGTGACGGGTGTGATACCAGAATTGCGCAAACAGGTGCAAGGGAGCGATTGTGGCGATCACCATCTGAGGGATTCCCAATAATGCAGCCGGTAACAATAAAATCGTGAACAGATTAAAAAAGGCGGAGATGCTTTGACGCAGGGCACAGGCCAGATTGAATTCTTCGCTGCTGTGATGTATGACGTGTAAGTTCCAGAACAAATTGATCTTATGGCTCCACCGGTGGATCCAATATCCATTGAAGTCGAGGATGATGAAGGTGATCACATAGATCATCCATTGATTTTCGATGCGGGTCAGCGCAAAATGATCGAGCATGAACGGATAGATCGCAACGATGATGGTCAGTTCCAAAACCGACTTCGTAACATTGGTGATCCCGGAACTGAGTGAGGCGATCATGTCGATATTCCGAACGGTGTCAAAGCCCTTGCGCCAGCCCCACCATTTTTCAAATAGCACGAACAGCAAGAAGATCGGGATGGCGATGAGTAATATTTTACCGTAAGTCTCCATGTACAAGAATATTCCGCTAATTTACAAAACACCCATCACCCGAGTTCGATTATGGCCAAGCATGTTTTTGATTGTTTAGACGGGCATACCTGCGGAAATCCCGTTCGACTGGTTCGTTCCGGAGGTCCGGCACTGCAAGGCCGCAACATGAGCGAGAAACGTCAACATTTTTTACGTGAGTATGACTGGATCCGAAAGGGGCTCATGTTCGAGCCCCGGGGTCATGATATGATGAGCGGGAGCATCCTGTATCCGCCGCACGATCCGGCCAATGACGTGGGGGTGCTTTTCATCGAGACCAGCGGCTGTTTGCCCATGTGCGGACATGGAACGATCGGTACCATTACGATGGGGATCGAATCCGGACTGATCCGTCCTCAGCAACCCGGGAAAGTGCGCATGGAGGCCCCAGCCGGACTGGTAGAGATCGAATACAAGTCGCATGTGCGCAGCGATGGAACCCTGCAAGTCGATTCGGTGAAGCTGACCAATGTTCCTGCCTATCTGGATACGGAGTCGCTGGAGGTGGAATGCCCGGGCTTGGGAATGATTCAGGTCGATGTGGCTTATGGAGGTAATTTCTACGCGATCGTGGATCGTCAGTCCAATTACGCCGGCATCGATGCTTATCCCATCGATCAATTGATCGCTTGGTCACGCATCTTGCGCAATAACATCAATCAATTAAAAGAATTCCATCATCCCGAGAACGAAACCATCAAGGGTTGTTCGCATATTCTATGGACGGGGGATGTAAAGGATCCGAGTTCAACGGCACGCAATGCGGTTTTCTATGGCGATAAGGCCATAGATCGTTCTCCTTGTGGTACCGGTACTTCCGCCCGCATGGCTCAGTGGCATCACAAGGGGATGCTTAAATCCGGTGATCTGTTTGTGCACGAGAGTGTAATTGGGAGTAAGTTCATTGGGCGTATCGAATCCGAATTGGATTTTCATGGAAGAAAATCCATCCGTCCCTCGGTGGAAGGCTGGGCGCGTATGTATGGAGAGAATCGGATCACGATCGATCCCGAAGACGATCCATATGCATATGGATTTCAGGTGCTCTGATTATTCGATTGTAATTTCGTGACATGAAGGTGGCTATTATTGGAGGCGGGATCATTGGATTGAGTTCCGCTTATTATCTCCGGTTGCAGGGACATGAGGTCTCCGTTTTCGATCAATCGGATGGATCGGACAATTGCTCGTATGGCAATGCCGGTTATATCTGCCCCAGTCATTTTATCCCCTTGGCCACGCCGGGCATTGTGAAACAAGGATTGAAGTGGATGTGGAATAGCCGTTCTCCTTTTTATGTAGAGCCGCGCCTCGATTGGGATCTGATCCGTTGGGGATGGAAATTCATGCGTTCGGCTACGCCCAAACACGTGGCCAATGCGGCCGCCCCGCTGCGCGACATCGCCTTGATCAGTCAACAAGCTTATGCCGATTGGCATCGTTCGGGCTTGGATTTTCTCTATCAACACAAAGGGATGCTCGAGATCGTACAAACCGAGGCCGGTGAGCGTCATGCCAAAGAAACCGTCCAGCAGGCCATTGATTTAGGTTTGACCGATACAGCCTGGTTGACTGCTGATCAACTTGCGTCGTATGAGCCCGGCGTGCGCATGCAGGCGCGCGGTGCGATCTTATTTGCTTGCGACGCACATTGTTACCCCAATCGATTGATGCAATCCATGTTGGAGCGGTTGCGGACAATGGGCGTTCAATTTCATTGGAATGAAGGCGTCATCGATGGGCAGATCGAGCATCAGCGCATTCGGTCAATTCGCACGAATGCAGGATCCTATTCATTCGATCAGGTCGTTTTGGCGGCCGGTTCCTGGAGCGGCAAACTGGCCAAGGCATTTGGTCTTTCGATACCGGTGATGCCGGGTCGGGGATACTCGATCACCACGAGTGAATCTCCCATGCAATTGAATTACCCAGCTATTTTGGTGGAAGGACGAGTAGCGTTGACTCCGCTCAACGATTCTACCATGCGGTTTGGCGGTACCATGGAGATTACGGGTCACCAAACCCCGCCACGTATGGAGCGGGTTCAAGGAATATTGGATGCCGTGAAACGGTTTTATCCTGATTTTCAGATGGAGCTGCCCAAGCCGGAACAAGTTTGGTATGGATATCGTCCCTGCTCAACGGATGGGCTACCTTATATCGGAAGACCTCGTCAACTTAAGAACCTGGTGGTGGCTACGGGTCATGCCATGTTGGGTCTGAGCTTAGGGGCGGGTACGGGAAAATTGGTGGGGCAACTGATCGACGAGCAGACCCCGGATATGGATCTACGTCCATTCGATCCCGATCGGGCCCGTTAAAATCCTTTAAGAGGATTCAGCTTCCACGGGCATGGTGTACTTTTACGGCCGCATGCGCGTCGCCACAGACCAACATAGCTATCGGGAAACCGGAATGTTCTCGAATCTAATCCTGGATTATCTAGCGGATTGCCCCGAACTGCGATCCCTTCACCTTGGATTGCCTTCCATGGAGCGGATCGGAGAGGCCATTCAGCGAAGAAAACAGGTGCAAACTGACCGAAGCAAATTGGTGGAAGCACTTCGTCGACAATATGCGACCGTGAAGGTTGATGCCAAGTCGCAGGTACAGATCGATTCATTGGAAAGTGAAAACACATTTACGGTCACCACGGCCCATCAGTGTAATTTATTCCTGGGTCCTACGTATACCATTTTTAAGATCCTCCACACGATCAAGATGGCCGATGCCATCAATGCGGCTTATCCCGAGATCCATGTGGTTCCAGTTTTTTACATGGGATCGGAAGACGCCGATCTGGCCGAATTGAATCATGCAAACGTGTTGGGGGAGCGGATGGAATGGAAGACGGCTCAAACCGGGGCTGTTGGGCGAATGCAGGTCGATGATTCATTGATCGAATTGATCAATCAACAACAGCGGATGCTCGGTAGTTTTCCATTTGGTCCTCAATGGATCGAACAGTTGCGCACTGCCTATCAGCCCGGTGAGACGATCGCTGAATCCACGTTTCAGTTATTGCATGGTTTGTTTGCCGATCGCGGGCTACTGATCTTACAAGCGGATGAAGCTTCCTTGAAATCTTCCATGCAGGCCATATTCTTGGACGAGCTGACTCAGTCAAGCGCTGCCGGGTTGGTGGCAGAAACAGATCGACTGCTGCAACAAAACGGTTATAAAAATCAAGCACATCCACGCCCCATCAATCTTTTCTATCTGCAGCCGGGTAGTCGGGAGCGGATCGAAAAAAACGGAAGCCTCTGGCAGGTTTCTAACTCATCGGTTCAATGGGATGAATCTTCCTTGCGCGCTGAATGGGCAGCCCATCCGGAACGGTTTAGTCCCAATGTGATTTTGCGCGGAATATATCAAGAGACCATCCTGCCCAACCTGGTGTACATCGGTGGTGGAGGTGAATTGGCCTATTGGTTGCAGTTAAGATCGGTATTTGATTATCATCAAGTGCCGTTCCCATTGCTGCAACTTCGGGCATCTTTTCAGTGGTTGGATGCGTCCATGGGTTCCAAAATGAAGGATTTGCAATTGAAGCCCTCGGATCTTTTTAAAACTACAGACCAGTTGTTGGATGAGCGTTTGGATGCGGCGGTGCTCGAGCTATTGAATATTGAGTCATCCATCCAGGAAGTAGCGGTTGTTTACGAAAATCTGCGAATGAAGGCAAAGGCCATCGATCCGACCTTGGAGCAGCATGTGCAGGCGCTGGCTACTCGTTCCTTACAACGAATCGAGGAGTTGCAGAAAAAAATGAAGCGGGCAGAGCGGCGTAAATACGCAACCCGACGCATACAGATCGATAGTTTGAAACTCAATGTGTTCCCGGGGGGCGGGCTGCAAGAACGTTACGAGAATCTGGCAACTTATTACGTCACCCAAGGCACGAGTTATTTCGATCGGATTTACGAGGCACTAAATGTGTGGGATAACAAATTCACCTGGTTGCAGGAATCGGACTGATCAATCAAATTGATTGGACCAGCCTTCTTGACGAAGTTGCTCCACCTTGTTCAGTACATCCGATTCCATTCCCTCTTTAAAGGTTTTTAATTTATCGGCGATGCTTGCGTCGGTGGCGCCTAAGATCTGTGCGGCTAAGATGCCTGCATTTTTGGCGGCATTGAGGGCAACGGTAGCAACCGGGACTCCGTTGGGCATTTGTAAGATGGATAAAACGGAATCCCAGCCATCGATGGAATTGGAGGACTTGATGGGAACGCCGATCACCGGAAGTGTGGTTTGTGAGGCAACCATACCGGGAAGATGCGCGGCTCCGCCGGCACCAGCAATGATGACTTGCAATCCGCGGCTGCGAGCTGATTGGGCGTATTCCCGCATGCGTTCCGGCGTGCGGTGGGCCGATACGACGGTCAGTTCATGAGGGACTTCGAATGCTTTTAGCATATCCGCTGCCGCTTGCATGACCGACAGGTCACTGTCACTTCCCATTATGATGCCAACTCGAGGGGTCATTTATCGTTCTTTTCACAAAGAAACTGAAATTCCAGCATATGGTTATTGGAGAAAATTTCCTTGTAAACGGAGCAACTCGGTTTCAGCCAGTTTAGCTTGGTAGCGAGCCCGGATCAATCGATCAAAGGCATCTTGCAAGCTACGTTGTGCCTCCTTGAGCTGCAGCAATGTGGTTGAGTTCAATCGATATACTTCCAATACGATTCGTACATTCTCTTCTGCCAAACGGATATTTTCTTCTTCCAATTTCCAATTTTCTATTTCGAATAGATAGCGCTGATAGGCATTCCAGGCGCCCAGACGTAGATTGAATGCTTGTTGATCGTACCGAAGTTGTTGAAAACGGATCTCTTGCTTGGCTTGTTGGATCTGACGGCGAACCCGAAACTGATTGAAGATTGGTAAGGATGCCGTAAATCCGTAATTGAGTCCCTGATTTCGGCTGAATAGCGGTTGGAATGGATTGACCACAACCTTGTTATCCAGTTTATTGAAATTGTAAGCAGAATTGAAACTCAGCGTAGGGTAGCGGTCTGCCTTGCTCTCCTGCAAACCGCGCTGAGCCAATCGAATGGTGTTCTGTTGAAGTTGGAGTTGTGGATTATTTTTGGAGATGGAATCTTGAATGGTACCCAGGGAGAGATCGGATTGAATGGGGATCTGTTCGCTGACATCGAACCAATCCGACCCTTGATCTGCATTTCGATTCAATCCGGTTTCCATCAAACGATTCAGCGCTTGCTTGGCTATACGAGTCTGGTTTTCCAGTGAAAGTCGTTGACTGCGCTGACTGTTTAGATCGATTTGACTTTGCAGCAGGTCGGGTTTTGTGCCAACCCCGATGTCCAATTTATTGCGCGCCAATTTGGTGCGTTCCTCATAAACCCCCAGCTGCGTATCCAACGCTTTGAGTTGCTGTTTTTGCTGAACGATCAAAAAGTAGGCCGATACTACCTGGGCGATGGTGTTATTGATTTGATCGCGAATGACCCATTCCCCTTGTGTCAATATCTCCTCCAACTTGGCTCGGGTAGCAAACATCTTTCCACCATCGAACAGTGTCCAATTCAAGGCGATATTTCCGGATAGATTACCGGATTGAACCCCTTTACGTTCCCGGACGGTTCCGTCGGTGAATTTCTGATATTGATTGTTGCGGTTGAAGACCTGCGAGCCGGCAGCATTCAGGCTGGGGAGCAAGCCTGCATTTTTATATTGAAGATCGATGGAGGCGGCCACGGAATCATTGCGGGCGATACGGATCTCCAAATTATTTTCGAGGGTACGCGCAATCGCTTCTTCGAGGGTGAGGATACGTTGCGCCTGCATGGTCAATGAGCCAAACAGGATCGCGGTGATCAGCGCAAATAGGTGAATTCGTTTCATCATGAGGCGTCGGCCATTTTTTGATCGAAAGAAGATCGGCGCTTGGAGGATAGGTAACTATACATAGCCGGAATTACGAATAAGGTTAATACTAGGGCGAATAAAATTCCGCCCACAATCACGACTCCCAGTGGGATCCGGCTGGTAGCGGCTGCACCCAGCGAGAGTGCCAACGGCAAGGCGCCGAGGGCCATGGCCAGACTGGTCATCAGGATGGGGCGGAATCGTTGAGCGGCTGAGTGAACAACCGCTTCCAATTTGCCCATTCCTTTTTCCCGACTTTGGTTGGCGAATTCGACGATCAGGATGCCATTTTTGGTAACCAATCCGATCAACATAATGATCCCGATCTGGGAGAAGATATTCAAGGTGTGTCCGAAAATAGAAAGGGAGATCACGGCGCCGGCCAATGCCAACGGCACGGTGAGCATGATGATGAGTGGGTCGATGAAGCTTTCAAATTGTGCGGCCAAGATCAAGAAGATCAGAGCCAGTGCCAACAGAAAGGCAAAACTGATGTTGCTGCTACTTTCTTTGAAATCACGGGATGAGCCCGACAGGGCCGTGGAGAAACTATCATCCAGCACGCCTTTGGTCAGACGCTCCATCTCTTTGATTCCATCGCCAATGGTGTAACCCGGTTGAAGTCCGGCGGAGATCGTCGCTGACTTGTACCGATTGAAGTGATAGATCGTGGGTGGGGTGGTGGTCTCGTTGATGCTAACCAAATTATCCATCGAAATCAATTCTCCTCGATTGTTGCGAACAAAGAGCTGGCGCAGATCGCCTGGTTCATTTCGATAATCTCGGGTCATTTGTGCCATGACCTGATACTGTTTGCCTTCTTTCATGAAGTAGCCCAAACGGCGGTTGCTGTAGGCCATTTGCAGGGTTTGTGATACATCTGAGATGGATACACCGAGTTGAGAAGCGCGCAGACGGTCTACTTCAATAGATAGTTCCGGTCGATTGAACTTGAGGTCCACATCGGCATTCATCAGGATCTTACTCTGCTTAGCGGCATCGAGCAATTGAGGAAGGACCTTGGTGAGTTTATTGAAGTCGTTGTTTTGAATGACAAAGGCTACGGGTTGACCACCTCGTCTATTGAGCGAGATCGTCTGTTCTTCAATGGTAACCGCTCGAACTTGGTTGAATTTCGAAAGATTCTTGTTGACTTTTTTGACGATCTCGGATTGACTGCGTGTTCGTTCGGTTGGGGGTGTCAGGGTTACTCGAACAAATCCGGTATTGGCGTTGCCCGAACCGGTAAATCCCGGGGATGTGACACTTAAAACCAAATCCCGTTCAGCGACCGAATCGAGCATCAGATCGGTGACCCGATTTACATGGTTATCCATGGCTTCGAAGGAGGTACCTTCCGGAGCGGTCATTTGTACGCGGAACTGACTTCGGTCCTCCATCGGCGCCAATTCCGATTGTAGGTTGCCTCCAACCCAAAGAATCGCAGCCACGCAAGCCACAACGATCAGAAAGGCAACCCAACGAATCCGCATGAATCTCTCCAAGGCGCGTTGGTAGGAATTTTCCAGCCAACGGAAAAAAGGTTCAGTCTTTCGGTAGAGCCAAGGATGCTCGGTGGCGTTCTTGCGCGCCAGTTTTACGTTCAGTACCGGCGTGAGGGTCAAGGAAACAAATGCAGAGATCAACACCGCACCGGCTACAACAATCCCGAACTCGCGGAATAGCCGTCCTACAAATCCCTCCAAAAAGATAATGGGTAGAAAGACGACCGCCAGTGTAATGGAAGTAGCGATGACGGCGAAGTAGATTTCTTTCGATCCTTCCAAGGCCGCTTGATACCGGTTCATGCCGCGTTCCATCTTTTTGAAAATATTCTCAGTCACCACAATGCCGTCGTCTACGACCAGTCCGGTTGCCAGCACAATGGCCAATAAAGAAAGAACGTTGATGGAGAATCCCATCAAGTACATAATGAAGAATGAGCCGATCAGGGATACAGGAATGTCGATCAAGGGGCGAATGGCAATGATCCAATCCCGGAAGAAGGCATAAATAATCATCACAACCAGCAAAAAAGCCAGCATCAGGGTTTCGCGGACTTCTAAAATAGACTTGCGAATGAATCGGGTCTGGTCCAATCCGATCTGCACGTTCACATCGGCCGGCATTTCTTTTTTGATCTGCTCGAGTCGTTTGTAAAATTCATCGGCAATGGACACATAATTCGACCCGGGCTGGGGAACGACGGCCAGCGCGATCATCGGTACGCCATTCCCTTTCAAGATCGTTTCGTCGTTCTCTGGACCCAGCACTACTTCGGCCACATCCTGTAAACGGATATCGGTGCCGTTTACATTTTTTACAATGAGTTCATTGAATTCGGCTTCTGTATTCAGCCGTCCGAAAGTTCGAACGCTCAGCTCCGTGGCATTCCCGGTAATTTTCCCAGCCGGCAATTCCACGTTTTCCCGCGCCAGCGCCGACTGAATATCGTTGCCACTGATCTGCAGCGACTGCATCTTACTCGGATTCAACCAAACACGCATCGCATAGCGTTTCTCTCCCCATATTTGTATGCCACTTACGCCCGGGATCGTTTGCAAACGTTCCACCAGCACATTGTTGGCATACTCGGTCATTTGAAGCGAATTGCGGGTATTGCTCTGAACCGTCATGGATAAAATTGGTTCCGAGGTGGCATCTGCCTTGGAAACCACGGGTTTTCCGTCGATATCAGGTGGCAGGTTTCGCTCAGCCTGAGATACTTTATCGCGCACATCGTTGGCCGCCGATTCCAAGTCGATGCTCAAATCAAATTCAACGTTGATGTTGCTGGTTCCACTGCTGCTCGTCGAGGTGATGTTTTTGACCCCGGCTATTCCATTGATGGCTTTTTCCAATGGTTCCGTGATTTCCGACTCGATGATGGCGGCACTGGCGCCGGGATAGGCGGTACGGACACTGATGTTGGGTGGATCGATGGCCGGATAATCGCGTACGCCCAACGACTTGAATCCGATCAGGCCAAAAAGGACGATCAAGATATTCAGGACTAGGGCCAAGACCGGCCGGCGTAAACTCAGTTCAGATATATTCATAAAGGCAATGTGGCCGATGTAATTATTTTTTCGGTTGGTTGGTGATCTTACCGATCTGAACCGGAGTGTTTGGACGAATGCTCATCAATCCACTCAATAAAATGGTATCCCCAGCTTGCAGCCCAGTGATTACTTCAACCTGGTCGGCCGTGCGCGTGCCGGTTGTAACCTCTACGAATTCGGCTTGACCATTATTGTAGCGAATTACTTTTTTACCGCGGGCTTGCGGGATCACGGCCTGTGCGGGTAGCATTAGGGCCTGTGGTTTTTCGGCCATTCGAATCGTAAGGGTAGCGAAGGAACCAGGGAGCAGACTTGGGTCAGCATGCTGTACCACCGCGCGGTAGTTTAGGCTTCGGTTCGATTCGTTGAGACCAGGTGCCGTCGCGCTCACCTTAGCCGGATGAACACGGGAAGAACCCGCTACACGGAACTCAATGATGCTGCCGATTTTTAAATCATTGCTGTATTTCTCGGGCAAGCTGAAATCCACTTTGAGTGATTGGGATTGCTGGAGGGTGGTGATCACCGTACTTGGACTCACATAGGCGCCAATACTGATGTTCTTTAAGCCAAGCTTCCCACTAAACGGTGCTCGTATGTCGGTCTTGTCGATCGCGGTTTGCAGGATACCGATATCGGCTTTAAGATTTTTGACTTGAAGTAAACTGAGGTCATAGTCTTGCTGGCTGATGCCTTGAATGGCCAGCAGCTTGGATTGGCGCTCTTCCGTCTTTTCAGCGATTGCCAGTTGGGTCTGTATTTTTTTTAACTGTGCTTGGAGATCAGCATCGTCCAGTTTGGCGATCAGATATCCGGTGGCGACGGACTGGCCCTCTGCCAAATTGAGTTTCACGATTCGTCCGGAAGTTTCGGGGTGGATCTCGGCTGATTCGGCGGCCATGAGTGAACCCGGAATCTCCAAGGTTTCTTGGAAAAGGGCAGGGGTCAGGATATATGCTTCCGCTTTGAGTGGGGGCATTTGTTTACCCGCGCCAGTTTTTGTAGACGGGTCCGATTCACCACAAGCAGCAAAAAGCAGGGGCCCAACGAGCCAGAGGACGTTTGAGGATAGACGCATTTTTTAGTCAGAATATTCGATGAAGTTAACCAATGCCTATTAGACGGAAGAAAGGTCTTCGCCCTGCAAAAAGGCAATTTATTTGGATGCGTTAACCTGGATCATTCGCTTGACCCGTTCGGCATCCAGTCTCAAAGCCTCCAGGTTGTTATGAAGCAACGTGATGTGACCCATTTTTCGTCCCGGTTTGGTAACCCTCTTCCCATAAATATGCACAAAGGCCTGTGGCATCGCCAGGATCTCGGCGAGTCCCTCGTATAACGCTTCACCACTTTGTTCATCCGCACCAACCAGATTGATCATCGCCGAGGGCAGAATTTGATCCGGATTACCCAGCGGGAAACCCAGCAAGATTCGCCACACCATGTCGAACTGAGAGCTGTAATGGGCTTCAATGGTATGATGTCCGCTGTTATGGACCCGAGGGGCGATTTCGTTGATCCAAACCTCGCCAAGCTGGTCGACAAACATCTCTACGGCAAACAGCCCCGGTGATCCAAATGCCCCCACAACTTGCCGAGCCAATGCAGCAGCATTGACTTCAATTTCTGTTGAGATGGAAGCTGGACAAAGTTGATAATCAAGTAAATTCAAATTTGAATTGAAGATCATTTCCACGGCCGGATAGCAAGTCAGGACACCTTGTTGGTCTACTGCCACGATCACGGCGATCTCCTGATGGATATCGATTTTTTTCTCCAGAACCGATGGTTCGGCAAATGCCTTATGCAGGTCTTTTTCGCTATTTAAAACCACCACGCCTCGACCATCGTAACCGCCTACGCCCAGCTTATGAACCGCCGGTAGTAGGCTCAGGTGTTGAGTAAGCTCGGTTTGATTTTGAGTAACAACAAAGGGGGCGGTCGGAATCCCGTTGGCCACATAGAATTCTTTTTGCCGGATTTTATTTTGGATAATCCGCAGCACGGACGGGGAGGGGATCACCTCAATTCCTTCCTGCTCCAGTTGCTCCAATGCTTCCAGGTTTACCTGTTCGATCTCTATGGTCAGCACATCGACCTGACGGCCAAAGGCAAGCACATCTTCGCGGGAACGGATGTTGCCGATTTGGAAATGATGACAAAGCTTGGCCGCCGGACAATCTGGATCCGACTCCAAAATATAGGTCTCAACGGGGTAGTTGGCCGCTGATTGCAACAACATTCGACCAAGCTGTCCACCACCGAGTATCCCAACCTTTTTCATGGTGCAAAGATAACAGACCCGGCCCAGCGAAGGAAGGTGTCAAAATGTGTTAGTTTTGTGCTTGATTTCTTCTATTGATTATTGAAACATATTGCCATGTCGACTTTGCTAGCCGAAGACACCAAGCCCCAAACCGCTCCAGTTGATTTTTTACCCTTGGAAGGGACGGATTACGTGGAGTTTTACGTGGGTAATGCCAAGCAGGCGGCTCATTACTACATGAGTGCTTTTGGGTTTCAGGCATTGGCCTACGCCGGACCGGAAACCGGTTTTCGGGATTTTGCCAGCTATGCGGTCCGTCAGAATAAATTGACCTTGGTCTTGACGACGCCGCTTCGTCCGGATAACCCCATGGCCGATCATATTTACGCTCACGGCGATGGCGTGAAAGTATTGGCATTGCGTGTTTCTGATGCACGTTCGGCTTGGGCGGAGACGACTCAGCGAGGAGCCAAATCGTTCCGGGAACCGGAGGTGCTGACCGATGCGCAAGGAGAGGTGGTGGTCAGCGGCATACACACTTATGGAGATACCGTTCATCTGTTCATCGAGCGAAACAATTATTCCGGCGTGTTTTTGCCTGGCTATCGCGCTTGGTCCAATCCTCATTTTGCGCCCGAGTCAACCGGTTTGCAATACGTCGATCATTGTGTGGGCAACGTGGGCTGGAATCAAATGAATCCTTGGGTAAAGTTTTATGAGGAAGTGATGGGCTTCAAAAACATACTTTCATTTGATGACGAAGACATCTCCACCGAATACTCGGCCTTGATGAGTAAGGTGATGAGCAGCGGCAATGGCTTTGTGAAATTTCCCATCAACGAGCCGGCAGAAGGGAAAAAGAAAAGTCAGATCGAAGAATACCTCGAATTCTATCGTGGAGAAGGCGTGCAACACGTGGCCATGGCCACGAACGACATCGTTCGTACCGTTCGTGACCTACAATCACGCGGGGTGGAATTCCTCAAAGTGCCAACATCCTATTACGATGACCTGCTGGATCGGGTAGGAGCCATTGACGAAGACCTGGAACCATTGAAAGAGCTGGGTATTTTGGTCGATCGCGACAACGAAGGATACTTACTTCAGTTGTTTACCAAGCCGGTGGAAGATCGCCCAACCTTGTTCTTTGAGATCATTCAGCGAAAAGGGGCTAAGAGCTTTGGAAAAGGAAACTTCAAGGCCCTCTTTGAAGCCATCGAACGAGAACAAGCTGAGCGCGGAAATCTTTAACGGCGCTTTTTGTGTTGCGTCCTTAATTTTGATAGACAGTCAAATCCTGTTCTAAAGCCTTTGCGCCTATTTTTATCCATTTGCACGTTGGTTCTTGTCGGAACGAATGCGTTGGCTCAGCCTTTTGCTCCCGCCGCTTCATCCTATCCCTCTTTTGTAGACTATCAACGTTCGTTGCCTCGACCCGCAGAGGCCTGGCAGAAAAAAGAAGATACAATCCGAAAACAATTCGCCGCCAAAAAACTCAGTTGGCCTGCTAAGTTCATTTACATCCGGTCTTTCAAATACGACAGTGAACTAGAGGTTTGGGCCAAGAACCGAGTCACGGATACCTTTCAATTATTCAAGACCTATCGGGTTTGTGCACTGGCCGGCAACCTGGGTCCCAAGCGACTGCAAGGCGACTACCAAGTGCCGGAGGGCTTTTATTACATCAACGATTTCAATCCCAATTCCAGCTATTATCTGTCGCTGGGACTGAACTATCCCAATGCCTCCGACCGGGTACTCAGCGATTCTCTGAAGCCCGGCGGGGAGATCTACATCCATGGAAGCTGCGTAACCGTCGGGTGCATCCCCATCACAGATCAACAGATTGGTGAGGTATATATGTTGGCTTCGATGGCCTATGATCAAGGACAGCATTTTATTCCGGTCCATGTTTTTCCCATTCGATTCGATGCGCCAAGAAGTGTCGATTATTTGAAGGGATTGATCAAGGATGATGCATCGTTGGGCGCCTTCGTAGAGCAACTGGAGCCCGCCTATTACAACTTCCAACGTTCGCACCGATTGCCGATCATACTAATCGCTCCGGATGGCAGCTATTCGGTTGGGAAAGAAGGCAAATTGCCTTCCAACGCAATCCATTAGATTTGCGGGGTATGAATCCGATTATTTCCGTCAAGCAATTGGTCAAGAACTACGGCGCATTCGAGGCGGTGAAAGGGATCTCCTTTGACGTACAGGAAGGAGAGATCTTCGGATTGCTGGGTCCCAATGGCGCCGGCAAATCAACCACCCTGGAGATCATCGAGACCTTGCGAACCAAAACATCGGGTACCATCGTGGTGGATGGAATCGACTTGGATAAATCTCCCAATGAAATCAAAAAGATCATTGGCGTACAGCTGCAAAGCAGCGGGTATTATCCCGGGTTGAATTTGGTGCAGTTGATCCAGCTTTTCTGCGGACTCTACAACCGCGATCAAGATCCCATGGAACTTTTGGAGCTGGTCAATTTGCGTGATAAGGCCAAAGCCAAAGTAAAAGAACTCAGTGGGGGTCAGCGTCAACGATTTTCTGTCGCTACCACCTTGATCAACGAACCTCGCATCATTTTTTTGGATGAGCCAACCACAGGACTGGATCCGCAAGCACGACGTAGTTTGTGGGAACTGATCCGCCGTATCCGCGAACGCGGTACAACCGTCATCATCACCACCCATTACATGGATGAGGCCGAATACCTCTGCGATCGAGTGGCCATCATTGACTCCGGAAGGATCATTGCCCTCGACTCTCCCGATAAATTGATTGATCAATTGGTCGCTTCCGGTTTTGAACGACCCAAAGAAATGAAACAGGCCAATCTGGAGGATGTTTTCATCCAATTGACGGGCCATTCGCTCCGCGAAGCTTAATTATGAATACTCAAGACAAGATCCGTGCTTTTATGCAACAAAAACTCCAAGCTCAAAAAGAAGAAGGTGCTGCCTTCCTCGCTCAAAACAAGACACAACCGGGCGTAATTGAATTGCCCGATGGCATGCAATACCTGGTATTGCAAGAAGGGGCCGGTCGAAAACCCGATCCGAGCGATTCGGTTAAGGCACATTATTCAGGCTCCTTACTTAGTGGCAAGGAATTCGATAGCTCCTTTCGCCGCAATCAACCTTTCACGGCCCCTTTGCGTGCACTGATCAAAGGATGGCAGATCGCGTTGCCCATGATGTCGGAAGGAAGTCGATGGAGATTGTGGATCCCCGCTGAACTGGCTTACGGTGATCGTGGGGCGGGTGCAGACATTCCGGGTGGAGCCACCTTGATCTTCGAGGTCGAGCTTATCGAAGTGCTGTAAGGTCCACTTCTCCGATCAGAAAAATACTACCGGTCACTAAAACCAGGTCGTTGGGCGTTGCTTGTTGCCTGGCATGTTCGATTGCTTCATTGACCAACGTGTAGGCATCGCCCGTTAATCCGAGGTCATTGGCTTTTGTTTTCAATTCGCTGGCCGGCAACGCGCGCGGGATGGACGCTTGCGTGAAATAATAGGTCGCCTCTTGGGGTAATTTTTTCAAGAAGCCCTGAATGTCTTTATCGTTCACCATGCCCAAGACTACGTGCAGTTGCTGATATGACATCGCTTTCAGTTGCTGCAACACCTGATCCAATCCGTGTACATTGTGTGTCACATCCAGAATGAGATACGGATGAGTTTTTATTACGTCCCATCTGCCCCAAAATCCGGTGAGTGCCTTAACCTGTTTCAAAGCCGATAGAACGACTTCGGTCGAGATCTGCCAATCTTGTTGCTTCAGTATGCGAACCGATTCCAACACCGTGGTCAAATTCTTCAATTGGTATTGTCCGATTAAGTCCAATTCATATTCGACAAGCTTGGAAGTTTCGATTTCCATTGCGCGCACAGCCAGTGAACGTACTTTCCATTCGGATCCAGCAATCTGAAAATGGCTACCGGCCCAGATAAGAGGCGCGTTCATGGAGGCGGCTTTTTCTTCGAATACCTGCTTGGTTTCCTGTATCCATTCACCGATCACAACCGGTGTATTTAACTTGATGATCCCGGCTTTTTCGAATGCGATCTTTTCCAGTGTGTTGCCCAGGAGATTCATGTGATCCCAGCCAATATTGGTAATGATGGAGAGCTCCGGTTTGATCACGTTGGTGCTATCCAATCGTCCGCCCAATCCGGTCTCGATCACCGCAACGTCCACTTGTTCGTTCGCAAAATGATCGAAGGCCATGGCCACGGTGAGTTCAAAAAAACTCGGATCGATCGATTCGATGGCGGGTTGGATGCGCTCGGTAAAGGCGATGACCTTGGTTTCGGGAATCATTTCGCCATCAATGCGAATTCGTTCTCTAAAGTCGACCAGATGTGGAGATGTGTAGAGTCCGGTTTTATAACCCGCTTGTTGCAAAATAGCAGCCAGCATATGGCTGACCGACCCTTTCCCGTTGGTGCCTGCAATGTGAATGGTTTTGAATTGGCGCTGGGGGTTGTCTATCTGCTCCAACAAGGCGATCGTGTTGTGGAGATCGGTCTTATACGCGGCCGCACCGATTCGACTGAACATGGGCAGTCGGGTAAATAAGTAATCGAGCGTTTCCGCGTAGGTCATGCGGCAAGTTAATTCACCAAGAAGTTGAATTGTACGACCACCAGATCTTCCTGATCGGATTTGTCGAATTGTATGCGGTTCAGGTATTGAACAATGGCTTGTTTGTAGGTATTGGTTCGGTGGGTGGAGCCTTTGGCAAAATCGACAAAGCTGCCCTTGCCATCAGGGGAAACGCGGATCTGTGCAAAGATGGTAGCGCGTTCCATTTCTCCATCAAAGGCATAGGCCTTTACGATCTTCCGATTTCCTTGGGTTACGCGCGGACCGTTGCCGGTTCCAACGCCGGATCCATTGCCGCCTCCGGCTCCGGTTCCCGTGCCTCCGCCCGATCCCGAGCCCTTGCCCGTGCCCCAGCCTGTTCCCTGATTGCCGGTTTTATTGAAATCATCCGGACTGTCTGCTCCGGTTCTGGTTCCTTTTACCTTCTTGCCCATGACCATTTTAGGTTGGGGTGGCGCCGGGGTTTCCTCTTTTTTCGGGGTGGTTTTTATGGGCGATGACTTGACGAACTTAGTGGCATCCTTCTTGGTAACGATCGGTTTGGCGATCACCGCTTCTTTTTCCTCCTCAGCTTCTACTTCTTTGGAAGGTTGGGTTTCTCCTGAGGGCAAGCTGGCCTCGGGGGCTGCGCCGCTCGTGCCGATCGCCTGGGCGATGTTTCCGCCGCCACCTCCACCATCATCTTCTTCAGTGGGTGGGTCAGGTGGCAGATTCAATTCAACCTCGATCTCGGTCCGCTCTTCCGGTTTTACAGGCATTTCGACTCTCCATTTCACGAACAGGATGAGCAAGGTCAGCACCAACGCAGCTACACCGGTGTATAGACGTGCTCGGGATCGATGTTGGTGTTCGAGGGTATGGGCCATGATGTAATTCGTTCGCATGTAAAACTAGTTTTTCGGTCCGGCAATGCGGTAAAGGGATTATGCACAGCTGTTGAAACGATGCAATCAACCGATATACTGCATACCGATCCGCCTAAAAACTGTTAAGAAATGCGATCAATGCGCAAAATCGGCGGCAAAATCGCCCCGAATGCGTTCAATGGGGGGATTGAAATACCCAAAACGTAGATTCGGGAATTCTTCCCGGATCAGTTGTTGGATTTGGTGTACACCCAAACATTCGCCGGTATCGGCCACTCCGATCTTGCCTAGGTACCAATCGGGGTCGATGTTGAAGTTCCGCCATTGAATCATGTTCAGTCCGGTCGTTTGGATCAGTTTTCGCAAGGCCTCGTATTCTGCGACGGAGTCGGTCATACCTGGAAATACGAAATAGTTGATGGAGGTCCAGCCGCCGTATGCATGTACAATTTTCAGACTTTCGATGATGTCGTCGAAATCGTAATTATTGGGGCGGTAATAAGGCATGTAGATCTCCCGGCGTGCGGAGTTGGTGCTGACGCGCATCGAGTTCAGTCCCGCCTCACAAAGGGCTTTGATGGCATCCGGCTTGGATCCATTGGTATTGATGTTGATGCTGCCTTTTGCCGTGTGTTTGCGGATTTCAAGGATTGCTTCGCGGATGGTCTCCCACATGAGCAAAGGTTCTCCTTCGCAGCCCTGACCGAAGCTGATGATCGAATAGGGGGCGGATTCCAAATGCGGAACCGTGAATTCAACGATCTCCTCGGGGGTAGGCTTGAATTGCAATCGATCTTGGGTAGATACGATGGGCTCTTCATCCGGTTGCAACGAAATGCAGCCTACACAGTTGGCATTGCAAGCTGGGGAGGCAGGTACCGGGCATTCCCAGCGACCTAAAGCGAAGTTTCGAGCAGCGGGGCACTGATAGGTCTGGCAGCAATTCTCCATCAGATGCTTTACCAATCGATTGTGGGGATAGGCCTCTAACAAGTTGGAAGTTCCACGATCGATGGCAGCTTGCTCGTATCCGCTGCATTCCTGCCGAATGTCGGGTTCAATGCGTACGGCGGGCACATAGAATTTGTCTGCGTGCCATCCAACCGCGGTGTAGCAGAACAGGGGTAGAATAGGTGCCTCGGGCGAAGTTTCGTAGGCGGCTAAAAAAAATCCAGTGTGCGCTGGCGGGATGAAGGCCGCTACGGCCCATCCTTTTTCACAAAGGCGCATGTCGCCGGTGAGTACATCGATGCCGATCCCTCTTCGACCGGGTAGTTCATACAAACTGCCCCCGTTGGGCAATTCGATCCATTGATCGTCGGGAATTGGAAGCGCCTCCCAGCCACTACGGCCCGTTACATAGAGGGATTTGTCCTCGAAAATGTTTCCGTTCCCGTCGCTGTACAGGATGTAGGGAGAATGGCTTAAGGTTTGCATTGGTGTTGGCAAAACTCGTTAAAATCTGCTTCCCGAAATGCCGAATCTTTTTCGATCGGTTGTTGCAAGACTCGGCCGTTGCGGTACTCGATCGTGAGCATGCCGTCTTTTAGAATGACAAATTCAACTTGATTCCAATCTTGTCGAGATGGCCAGGGGAAGGACGTCCAAATGCCGGCTTTGCTAACCTTCAGTGTTTTTTTGAGACTGGCGATTTGATGCAGCACTGCCAGCACCAGTAAAAGGATACCCATAAACCAAGGTCCGGTAAAAATCCACGCCAAAGTTTGTAGGGTCATACCCGCGAGCAATGCGTCGGAACTTTTATTTCGTCGTTCTGCAACCAGATCAACGGCCAAAAGCAAGAGGCTCAGTATGGGCCATCCGATTTTTAGAGCGGCGGATTCAGCGATTCCAACAAATAAGGCGGAGCTTCCCAATACGATAAACCGTCCCATCCAACGGTACAGCTTCTGCTTAGGAGAAGGAAATTGGATGGTGAATTGCGGACTCAAGCAGGGGGATTGGAAGTCGTGAGTAGGTTGCAGAGTTTGAACAGCGTCCGGGCACCCACATTCGCGTTCCAGTCGGTTTCACCTACGCCCACTTCACAGAGATCGAATCCGATGAGGGTGCGACCACTCTCGATGATCTTCTTGAATAGATAGAAAACCTCTTCCAGTTCGAATCCGCCGGGAACGGGTGTGCCGGTGTGTGGACAAAGCTTACGATCCAATCCATCGATGTCAAAGCTGATGTATACTTGTTGGGGCAATTGACTAACGATCTCTTCGGTGAGTTGTTTCCAGGTAGCGCCTTCGAACATCCGCTGGCGGATCGATCGATCGTAATAGGTGATGACTTTGAAATTGCTGTCTTGGATGTATTTCCATTCGCAAGGGCTATAATCGCGTACGCCGATTTGGACCAAACGTTCTACTTGCGGAATGTCGCGCAGTGTGTTGTACATGATGCCGGCATGTGAGTGTAGGAATCCTTCATAGTTTTCCCGCAAATCGCAATGGGCATCGATCTGTAAAATTCCAAAAGAGCCTTTTCGTTCGCCGAGTGCTTTAAGGAAGCCGTAGGGAGTGCTGTGGTCACCACCGAGCAATCCAACCAGTTTTCCCTGATCAATCAATTGCATGGTCTGCTCATAGACCCATTCATTCATCTTTGCACAGCCTTCATTGACTTCACGCAAACTTTTACTCATGAACTGGTTGGCGCTGACCAATTCTCCATGCGCGATGTAATCGATGTAGAGTTCAGCCTCTTTTCGGAGGTAATCACTTCTCATCAAAAGTTTCTTGTCGATCGGACGTTGATAGTAGCCTTCCTGCCAAGCATCGGGCATGTCGGGGTCGAATACATCAATTTGGAAGCTGGCGCGCAAGATGGATTCCGGTGCACGTGCCGTGCCTGCGCCATAACTCACGGTTACTTCCCAGGGAACGGGAAGGATGATGAGTCGGGCATTTGCCTCGTCGGTGGGCAATCCAAAAATATTGTTGTCGGGATTACTGACGAGATCCGGATCGTAGGCAGCGAGATTGACCATAGGTAGGGGGTGAAAAACGATGCAAGTTACACAAACATGTAACTCATTCCATACTATGGGTGTTTTCTCTTACGAACGGCTGAGCGATTTCAGATGTCGAACGTGGGAGGCGATCGCCAACCGCATCCGGGGATGTTCTATATAAGGGATGTTGAAATCTGCGCAGGCATTTCGTATGATTTCACTGATGGCGGGATAATGTACGTGTGAGATGCGGGGGAATAGGTGATGCTCAATCTGGAAATTCAATCCACCTACCCACCAGGAAATAAAACGATTGTGGGTGGCAAAATTGGCGGTTGTTTGTAGTTGATGGATCGCCCACTCGTGCTCCATGATCTGTTTGCCCGGCAGGGGTTCAGGGAAGGCAGTATCTTCCACGGTATGCGCCAGCTGAAACACCAGGCTTAGAACCAATCCCGTGAACAGGCCATAGACCAGGAATCCAACTAGCCAGGTTTTCCATCCCAGGAAGACAATTGGAATGGCAATGAATATACCGGCATGGATCAGTTTGAATCCCCAGAAGCTGAGATGGTCGGTCCATTTCATGGGTTGCAAAGGAATTTCGCCTATGCGCCCTAAGAAGTACTTTTTATAATCGGTAAATACGATCCACCAGATGTACAGCAAGGAGTAGGCTGCCCAAAAATACCAGTGCTGCAAGCGGTGGATTTTCAAACGAGGTTGATTTGGGCTAAGACGAAGGAGGGGACGGGCCTCCAGATCGTCATCGATCCCGTCAATATTCGTGTAGGTGTGGTGGATGATGTTGTGTTTGGAACGCCACATGAAGTTATTGGCCCCAAGAAAATTCAAGGTGAGCCCGGCCATTTCATTCACCCATTTTTTACTGCTGAAGCTTCCATGCATGCCATCGTGCATGATGTTGAATCCGATCGAAGCGGTCAGTCCGCCCAGCACCACGCATTCCAATAAAGCCCATACGGTGCCGGGTGTAAAGAAGATTAGGTGGGTGTATACGGCGATCATGGCGACAACCAGTAGGATCGCTTTGCTGTATAGCTTCCAGTTGCCCGTCATTTTTTGTTCAGTCTCCTGGAAATAAGACTGAATTCTTTTTTTCAATTCCGTGTGGAATTGCTGGCCTTGTGCAGAAAATTTAGGAAGATGCATGAGCGAGGTTGAGTGTTGAGCGTTGAGGGTTGAGCGAGTTGAGAAAAGTTAGTGATTTTTACGTTTCTCGAAGTAGGAGCGCGTTTAGGTTGGGTATGCCGATTTTCTTTTCAACTTGGAATCCTTCTGCGTACTTGACGCCGATTCGTTTACCCATGAGCCGAGACCGGGCTATGATGGAGTCGTAGAAATCAGGGGAGGAGATGTAGGTCTGCGGACCGTCATTGCCTTCGCTGAGGAATTGTGTTTTGTAAGCCTGAATGGATTCCATGCGTTGTTCAAACACATCCGATATGTCGACCACCAGATCGGGTTCGTGGTAATTATCTTGGATGTAGTGCAAAACGTAGGACGGTCTCCATCTGGCTTGCGCGTTTCCGGATTGGTCCGTGGTTTGGATCTTGGTGAGTCCGGATAAGAACGCCGCGTCACGAACCAGCTGACCGGCTCGTCCGTGATCGGGGTGACGGTCGTGCAGTACGTTCGCCAAAACGACCTCCGGTTGGTATTTTCGAATGGCCTGAATGATCAATCGTTGATGAGCCTCGTCATTCTGAAAGAATCCATCGCGCATGCCCAGATTTTCTCGTGCATGAACACCCAGGATCCGGGCTGCATCGGCGGCCTCTTGTGCCCGAGTTTCGGCAGTCCCTCGCGTTCCCAATTCACCTTGCGTAAGATCAACGATTGCGGCCCGTTTGCCCAGTTTGATCTCATTGAGCAAGGTACCGGAGCAACTCAGTTCTACATCGTCCGGGTGAACCCCAAAGGCCAATACATCCACTTTCATATAGAGTGAAGATACGATGAAAATAACGGGTTAGCGTCGGTTGGGATTGTTGTACCAAGCTCCGTCGATCTCCCGGATGATGTTTTCAATGTCACGGTCGGTTGCATTGGAATTGGGTTCCCAATCTTGTTTAAGGTTTCCGCCGAAAAAGAAGGCAACAGTTTGATAAAGCCGGGCATTGACCCCGCCTTTGTATTCTTTTAACAACTCGTAACAATTATTCCCCGTTTGTCGGTTGATTAATTTCATCAACACTTTTCCTTGGTAAACAGAAAGATTGGTCAGTGGGTCTGCGAATTGAGTGCGCAATTCATTTTCTCGGCTTTCGAGGAATTTCTTGCGGCTCCTCTTTTCCAGGATGCCGGCTAAATTGCGTTGAATGTCGTTGATTGTGTTTCCGGCTATGCGTGCGTAGGGATACGTTACATAAACGGCATTTCGAAGACGGGTCCATTCTTTGATCTGTTTGGCTTGTTTTGCCGCAGAACCACGCCCGATCCAAACGCCTTCCTGTTCTCGAAAGGTGTGCATTTCGTTTCGGTACCAGAGGGCAGCTACCACCAGGGTGTCGTTGGGCCCCCAGTTTTTCATGCGCACGGAAAGCGGAGGCATGGGGCTTATACTGTCGATCGGAAATGGCTCCTGGCAAGCAGCGGATACGGATATTGAGATGAATAAGGAACAGATCCAATGCCGAACTCGGAACATGCTACAAGTTACAAAAGCTTTTCACGTGTCGGTGGTAGATCGGGTTAGGGGCCTGTTAAAATCAGGTACGGTTTGCTTGCAACCATTGTTGCATGCGGCGACGCATGCTGATCAAAAGTCCGGCGGCCGTTAGCCAGATGCCAAACCAAAGAAACTGGATGTAGGGGTAGTGAAAAGCCTTTAGGGTCACGTATTTAAGCAAGGTGTCGGATTCTTTGATCCCTACGACCAAACTTCCGTCCTTTTTTTGTTCCTCCAATTGCATAATCATGCCTTCAGCCTGCATGGTATCGGGTAGGGGCAGCCATTGTTTCTTAGCCCAGGCCGCCTTCAAGGTCACGGTGGCGGTTTCCCCGGTTCTGCGGTGAATGGAAACAGGCAGTTCCACGACCTGTCCACCCTCCCCAAACAATTCAACGGGTAAGCTGTCGATCAAGTTGGGCTGGCCAAACGTGATGAATCCTTTGCTGTAAAAAGTCGTGTCACCGGGCATCACGGTTTTGGACGTAAATCGCGTGGTGTCCTCTTTTTTATCGGGGTCGGGCAAGGAAGTAACGTAGGTGAATACGTCGTGATCCCAATAGTGTTTTGCATCGGGATTGGCCATCAGCCCTTGTTGTCCTTTGTAATTCACGAATGCATTCGGGTACAAGACGAACTCTTCTTTTCCATCGTTGCTTTTAAAACGGACTTTGTAATACCACAGTTTTTTCTTCGGGTGTACCGAGTCCTGTTCGTAAGTAACCTTGTATCGGCCCATCTCCGATGGAATGTCCTTTACCAACGTAAGGTTCTGGCGCGGATTCTCTCCTTTACCGAGTGGTGTTAGAAATCCGGTATTGTTTTCAGAGATCACTTGTTTGTTGGAGGAAGTGACAACGATGGCGAGTAAAGTCAGGGCGAAACCAACGTGTGCAATGGCGCCTCCTGATTTTGCCAGATTCCCCTTGATGCCGATCCAGATATAGCTGGCGTTTGCGATCAAGCTGAATATGCTACAAATTGCTGCGATCCAGAGTGCCGTTTGAAATCCCAGTCCCTTCTGGTCGTACCGAATGCCAATGTACCAAGCAAAGCCGATGCCCAGTAGCAGGGTAATCAACAAGGGAATGGAGATGCGTTTCCAGAACAGGTCCATCCCGGTCTGCTTGTATTTCAAGTAGTAGGTGAAACCGGTTAACAGGGCAAGCATGATGGCAATGTAGATCTGTACGCTGTTGTATGAAAATTCAACGTCTTCCGGTGGGGCAATGGTGGTACCGAATATTTTATTGAATACGGGCAGGGAGGTTTGTCCAATGATCAGGATCGCAGACAAAAAGAATAACAACGATCCGATGTACATCCAGAATTCACGCGCAGATATATTTTCTTCCGTCTGAATCTGCGGAATTTCCCGATGGCGACGAATGAGGAACCACGCAGACGGAATCATGAAAACAGCGATCAAAGCCAGCAATTGCAAATTCATGCCCTCGCCCGTGAACGCGTGGACAGAAGTTTCACCCAAAATACCGCTGCGGGTAAGAAATGTAGAGTAGAGAATGAACCCAAATCCCAATACAAAGAAAACGATGGTGCTCCGCAGGGCTTGCCCACTGTGTCGATAGATGAGCAGGGTGTGCAATCCGGCTACCCCGATCAGCCAAGGTACCAGGGAGGCATTTTCAACCGGGTCCCAAGCCCAATAACCTCCAAAGGTGAGTGATTCGTAGGCCCACATGCCGCCCATCATGATGCCGACACCTAAAACAGCCGTAGAGAAGAGTGCCCAAGGCTGCACGGGTTTGACCCAATCGGTATACCGACGAGTAATGACACCGCCCATGGCAAAGGCAAAGGGAATCAGCGTGGAAGCAAAGCCCAGGAAGAGGACGGGCGGGTGAATCACCATCCAATAATTCTGCAGCAAAGGGTTGAGGTCGTTGCCATCCTGAATTTTCTCAAGGTAGTTCGGGATCAGGGGCTGGCTGGCATCAAAATCGATGTGCAGTGCCGGCGCTCCATCGAGTACGCCGGAATCACGTAGTAGCAAAAACGGACTGGATCCAAGCTTCCATCCCAAGATGGAAAGTCCGATGATCATGGTGGATAAACAGAATTGGGCAAAACTCACGATCGACATCACGGGTGCTTCCCATCCTTTGGCTGTGCGGATTAGCAACAGGCCCAGTACACCTTGGGCCAACAACCACAGCAGGAAACTACCTTCTTGTCCCTCCCAGATACTGGCCAATAGATATTTGAATTCAAGCGATTTGCTGCTGTGTTTCCATACGTAGTGATACTCGAATCGATGGTTGTGGATCAGGTACAGCAACAAAAAAAAGATCGTGAATACGGAGATCGTTTGCAAGTAGAAACCAACGCGGGCGATTCGTTGCCAACTTGCGCGCAAGGTTAATTCGTTGGACCGAACAGTTTGCGCATAGGCAAAACAGGCCAGCGCCGACGCGACCAAGGAAAGAATCGCAGCCAAATGCCCCAGTTGGCCGGGCCAGCTCAGTTCTCCAATGTACATGCTTAAGGTTGTGTGGTGGGTAAGGGAACGCTACCAGGATGCTTGAGTCCCTTGGCTTCTTCTTCTTTGTATTTCGAGGGGCATTTGGTCTGTATCTCTTTGCACAGGAATACGCTATCGCTGTATCGACCTTTTAAAACGAGTCGATCACTCATTTCGAGGTTCTCTGGCTTGGCATTGTTGTATTCAACAATCATCCGTTGACCCAAACTATCGATGGCGGCGAAACGTAGATAATTGGGATTGTTGAGTGCATCGTATTGGATGGGGCTGCTCTTATCCAATTTGGCCATCACATGCACAAATTGACCGGGTTTTTTTCGCGCCGTCTCTACCGTGTCGTAGGTGCTCGTCGTTTTCAAAAAGCTAAGCAGTACGCCGATGCAAACTGCGATGCCGATGAGTAAGATCAATTGTGTGCGTTTCATGGTGCTATTGGTGGCGCAAATTTAAGCAATGAAATCGAGGGGGTTTCAAGAATCCCGTTCGTTTATATTTCAAGGGGATTCCCCCCTATATTTGCAAAACTAACAACTGTTTGAGTTAAATTGTTTGATATGGATTTTCAACTTTCCGAAGAACATTTGATGATCCGCCAGGCGGCTCGTGATTTTGCTCAAAACCAATGCTTGCCGGGCGTGATCGAACGCGATGAAAAACAGCAATTTCCCCGTGAACAAGTTTCGGCACTGGCCGATCTGGGTTTTCTGGGGATGATGGTAGACCCGCAGTATGGCGGTAGCGGACTGGACACCATCTCTTACGTACTGGCCATGGAAGAGATCAGTAAGGTGGATGCCAGTACCAGCGTGTGTATGAGTGTCAACAATAGCCTGGTTTGTTATGGAATACAGGAGTTCGGCACCGAACAGCATAAACAGAAATACCTCACGCCACTGGCTCAAGGACAAAAGGATGGGGCGTTACACATCGGGGCCTTCATGCTCAGTGAACCGGAGGCTGGATCGGATGCAACTTCGCAGCAGACCACCGCAGAAGATATGGGCGACCATTATTTATTGAATGGCACCAAGAATTGGATCACCAACGGAGGAACCGCCTCGGTTTACCTGGTTATTGCTCAAACAGATCCGGCCAAAGGTCCAAAAGGCATCAACTGCCTGATTGTTGAGAAGGATTGGCCAGGCGTAGTGGTAGCAGCCAAAGAAAACAAATTGGGCATTCGGGCGAGTGATACACACACCGTGATGTTCAACGACGTAAAAGTTCCGAAAGAAAATCGCATTGGAGAGGATGGCTTTGGATTCAAGTTCGCGATGAAGACCTTGGCAGGCGGACGAATCGGAATCGCCGCACAAGCCTTGGGCATCGCCTCAGGGGCGTATGAATTGGCCCTGGCCTATGCCAAAACGCGCAAGGCCTTTGGGACCGAGATCATCAATCACCAGGCCATTGCCTTTAAGTTGGCAGATATGGCTACCCGCATCGAAGCAGCGCGACTGCTTTGCTTAAAAGCGGCTTGGGAAAAAGACAATGGACTTGACTACACGGTCAGCTCCTCCATGGCCAAGGTATTTGCATCAGAAACTGCCATGTGGACCACCACCGAGGCCGTACAGATCCACGGTGGATATGGGTTTGTGAAAGAATATCACGTGGAAAGATTGATGCGCGATGCCAAGATCACCCAGATCTACGAAGGCACCAGTGAAGTTCAACGGATCGTCATCAGCCGTTCGCTGATCAAATGATCTAAGGCGTAATTTCGCAACATGGCTGTTGATTTACCCGCGTATTTTCAATTATGCGAGGAATTTAATTCCAAGCAGGTTACCCTAGTAGCTGTTTCCAAGACAAAGCCGATCGAGGATATTCAACTTCTCTACGAAGCCGGTCAGCGCGATTTCGGAGAAAACTATGTACAGGAGCTCTGCGACAAACAGGCCAAACTTCCAACAGACATTCGCTGGCATTTTATCGGACATCTCCAAAGCAATAAGGTCAAGTACATCGCTCCTTTTGTTCATCTCATTCACGGCGTAGACTCTGAATCCTTGTTGAAAGAAATCGATAAGCAAGCGCGAAAAAACAACCGCGTCATCGATTGTTTGTTGCAGATGCACATTGCACAAGAAGAAACCAAATACGGACTGGATGCCACCGAATTAACTGAACTCTTTCCCAAACTCCCAAACTACCCAAACGCCCATGTAGTGGGCCTGATGGGCATGGCCAGCTTCTCAGAGGATAAAAATCTCGTTCGATCCGAATTCAACACCCTGGCCCAAACTTTCCAAACTCTCCAAACTTTCCAAACTTTCCAAACTTTCCAAACTTTCCAAACTGCCCAAACTCTTTCTATGGGCATGAGCGGTGATTATCCAATTGCGATTGAAGCGGGCAGTAATATGGTGCGAATCGGAAGTTTATTGTTCGGCGCGAGAGGGTAGGGTTTATTTCTTTCGAAATACCATCCAGGTCAACGAGTCGGTACCCAAGACCAATTCTTCGTTATTTCTAAACGAGTACTGCGTTGAACTTTTCAGTGCTTTCATGAATGTAGTTTCCGCATCGCCCGGACAGACCAGCGTGCTGCTTGTCAGCCCGGTTAAATTCAGCCGATTGCCAGCCGTGGAAAGGGTGGCGCTGAAACGATTGCAACCGGTCGAGCCGGACAGCATCTTGCTTCCGGCTTGTATGAACAACATAGGTCGCTGGCGGGGGTAGAGTTTGTCAAAAGGGGTAGGGGACTGGGGTAAGGCATCCAGCACCCAGCTGCCGGTCAGCGCCGAATCCACGCTGTCTTGAATCAGCTTGGGTGGATTCAATGGACTTGATTCCGATCCAGATTTCTTAGCCGGCGAAGACTCACCACAGGCGATCAAGGAAAGGCAGGCAACAGCAATTGTGAGGGTCCGCATAGGTTCATTTTTGGCAAATCTAAAAACTGTCGAGCATCTCCAATACCCCATCCTTCTTTAACTTCACTAACTAACTCATAATTTATGAAACGTACTTGGCTGCTCTCCACGTTGCTATTGATCGTCGGTGCCCTCCTCGCCCAGGACCCGGATGTGGAGTACATGAAAAAGAACTACGATGTTTTTGAATACCGGATCCCCATGCGCGACGGTGCAAAGCTCTTCACACTTGTATACATCCCAAAGGACCGCTCCAAGAAATATCCGATCCTATTAAATCGTACTTGTTACAACGCTTCCGAATACCGCGGATTTCGGACCGGCGGTCACCCATCCAAGTATTTGGTTGAGGATGGATACATCATCGCCTTTCAGGACGTACGCGGTCGTTACATGAGCGATGGGGCGTTCAACAACATGACCCCCAACATTCCCGGCAATGACCCAAAAAATAAAAGAGACATCGACGAAAGTTCCGATACCTATGACGCCATTGATTGGATGGTCAAGAATCTGCCCAGTAACAATGGTCGAGTAGGGATGTATGGGATCTCCTATCCTGGATTCTACACCGCTGCCGCTTTGCCAGATGCGCATCCGGCTTTAAAAGCTTGTTCGCCTCAAGCGCCGATCTCCGATTTCTTCTTTGACGATTTTCACCACATGGGTGCTTACTTGCAGAGCTACACAGCCGCTTTGGCCGTATTCGGTTATCAAAAAAAGGATACCACGCGGGATGATTGGTATATGTCCGAAATGATGCGGTTCTATGCCAACAATCCGAAAGACGGCTACAATTTTCATCTGAGTCAAGGGCCGCTGAAGAACATCACCGAGAAGTATCACCACGATAATTTCTTTTGGAAACAAATCATCGATCACCCCAACTACGATACATTCTGGCAAAAGCGTAGCCTGTTGCCCCATTTGAAGAATGTAAAACCCGCCGTACTCACCGTGGGCGGATGGTTTGATGCGGAGGATCTGTTTGGTCCGCTGAACATCTATAAAAACATTGAAAAAAGTACGCCCGGTGCCAAGAATACGATCATCATGGGCCCGTGGGCGCATGGACAATGGTCGCGCGAAACCGGCAAAAGCACCCACAATCACATCTACTTTGGAGACAGCATACCTACTTTTTTCCAACGAGAAGTGGAGCGTCCATTCTTTGCACATTATCTCAAAGATGCCCCCGATCCCAAACTACCCGAGGCACTCATGTACAATACCGGTACCAAGGCATGGCAGCGATTCGATGTGTGGCCTCCGGCTGACATCCCTGCAGCCAACCTCTATTTTGGGGAAGGCGGGAAACTGTCGATCAATACGCCCACCAACACGACATCCAGCTTCAGTTACGTAAGCGATCCCGCTAAGCCGGTTCCTTATACCTCACAGACGGAAGGGTTGACTTTTACGCCTCGGAACTTTATGAGTGATGATCAGCGCCAAGCCGGACGCCGTCCGGATGTGCTCACCTTCGAGACCGATCCACTCGCCGATCCAGTCACACTCGCCGGTGAAATACTGGCTAAATTAAAAGTAGCGATCTCCACCACCGATGCCGACTTCATCGTCAAGTTGATCGATGTATATCCCGATAATCACCCGAACTACGAGCACAACCCCAAGAACATCATCATGGGTGGTTATCAACAGCTGGTGCGCAGTGAAGTATTTCGGGGTCGTTTTCGCAACAGCTTTGAAAAGCCGGAACCCTTTGTGCCCGGTCAGCCTACCGACGTGAACATCCCGTTGCAAGATGTGTTGCATACCTTCAAGAAAGGTCACCGCATCATGGTCCAGATCCACAGCACCTGGTTCCCCTACATCGATCGCAACCCGCAGCAATTCGTTGAGAATATTTACAAGGCCGATGAAAAGGATTTCATCAAATCCGAGATCAAAGTCTTTGGATCGAGCGAAGTGGGTGTAGGCGGAAGCCAAACACCTAAAAAAGGATTTTAATGACCGCCCAGAATCGAATCGATCAGTATCAACTGCAACCTCATCCGGAGGGAGGATATTATACGCGGACCTATTGCGCTGAGCAAGTTTTTTCGGGTGATGCAGCCAACGATCCCTTTCCAGCGGGGCGACCTTGGTCGACGGCTATTCTATACCTGATGGAAGCGGGTGATTTCGCGGCATTCCACCGAATCAAAAGTGATGAAATCTGGCATTTTCACGAAGGCGGTGGAGTCGAACTTTATCTGTTGCGTAAATCTGGCCCATTGGATGTGATCCGAATGGGGCCCGAAGATCAGCAACAAGTAACGATACCTGCCCATCATTGGTTCGCTGCCGCCCCCATAGAAAACGCCGGCTTTACATTGGTTGGATGCACGGTTTGTCCGGGCTTTATGTTTCAGGACCATGAAATGGCCATTGCAGCCGAATTGCGGACTCAATTCCCAAATCACGCCGAATTCATCGATCGATACTGTCGCTCTTGAGCCGGCTTCCTTTTGTATCTTCGCTGCTCTACAATTATGGCAGAAGAACGCAGTTTGAATTTTTTAGAAGAGATCATCGAAAATGATCTGAACTCCGGCAAGTATACCGAGATCGTGACCCGCTTTCCGCCGGAACCGAATGGATATCTCCATCTCGGACACGCCTCGAGCATTTGTTTGAATTTCGGTCTCACCAAATCCTTTCCCGGTTATACCAACCTTCGATTCGACGATACCAACCCCGTTACCGAGGAGACCGAGTATGTGGAAAGCATCAAAACGGATGTTCGTTGGCTGGGATTTGAGTGGAAACACGAGCGATACGCCAGTGACTATTTCGATGCACTGTTTGATTATGCCTGCAAGCTCATCGATCTGGGCCTAGCCTACGTAGATGATCTCAGCCCCGAGCAAATGGCTGCGCAAAAAGGAACGCCCACCGAACCCGGCGTGAACAGTCCCTTTCGCGACCGCTCCATCGAAGAGAATCGCGCGCTCTTCCTGCGCATGAAGGCCGGTGAATTCCCCGACGGCACCCACACCCTACGGGCCAAGATCGATATGGCACACATCAATATGCTGATGCGCGATCCGATCCTCTATCGCATCAAGCATGCACATCATCATCGTACGGGCGACAAGTGGTGCATCTATCCGATGTATGATTTCGCACACGGGCAAAGTGACTCCATCGAAAACATCACCCATTCCATTTGTACGTTGGAGTTCGTGCCCCACCGCGAGTTGTACGATTGGCTGATTGAAAAGCTGGGTATCTATCCATCGCATCAATATGAATTTGCCCGCCGCAACATCAACTATACCGTTACCAGCAAACGAAAACTGTTGCAATTGGTGCAGGAAGGTCATGTGAACGGGTGGGACGATCCGCGCATGCCAACGATCAGCGGACTTCGTCGACGTGGGTATACCCCCGACAGCATCCGCGAATTCTGCAGCCGCATCGGCGTGGCCAAGCGCGAAAACATGGTGGATGTGGGGTTGTTGGAGTTCTGTGTACGCGAACATCTCAATCAAATTGCCCTGCGCCGCATGGTGGTGATCGATCCGCTCAAGGTAGTAATCACCAATCATCCCGGCCCAGTGGAGATGCTGAGCAGCGAAAACAATCCGGAAGCAGAGAACGGCGGACATCGTTCCGTGCCTTTTAGTTCGGAGATTCTCATCGAGCGGACCGATTTCATGGAAATTCCGCCGAAGAAGTATTTCCGTTTGGCACCCGGACAAATGGTTCGATTGAAAAGCGCCTACATCATCCGTTGCGATGAAGTGATCAAAGACGATAAAGGCGAGGTTGTTGAACTGCGTTGCACCTATTTCCCGGAAAGTAAAAGTGGATCCGACACCAGTGGGATTTCTGTCAAGGGCACCCTGCATTGGGTGAGCAAGGCAGAAGCCGTTCCGGTTGAATTGCGCTTGTACGATCGACTTTTCTCCGTCGAGGACCCCACCGATAGCGAAGGCGATTTTAAATCCTTCCTGAATCCAGATTCTTTGCAGGTGGTACAAACAGCCTTTGCTGAGCCGGCCATGAAGGGCGCTGAATTATCCGATCGATTTCAGTTCCTGCGCTTGGGGTATTTTGTATTGGATAAGGATAGCAATTCAGATAAGCTGGTCTTCAACAAGACCGTAGGACTCAAAGATGCCTGGGCCAAGGAGGCGAAGAAGTCTTGATTGACACTCGGTCAATACATACCCATTTTTTTAGTTAGCCTTCTTTGCCAATGATTCATGATCGATGCGGCGTCCAGATCGACCATGTGTTTGCTGTTGATTGAAGGGTTTTGTGCATAGTAACTGATTCATCACTTATGCTCCCCGAACACGTCGCGCAATTCATCGGCGATTTCGCCCAGCGTGCAATGATGGGTAACGGCTTCCAACACGGCTGGCATGAGATTTTCACCGGAGACGGCTCTGCTTCTTACTTCTTTCAGACAGTCAGTTGCTTGATTTGCATTTCGGTTGACGCGTAGTTGCTGCAGTCGTTCCGTTTGTACCTGACGGATCGAATCGTCAATTTTTAAAATGGGCGTTTGCAGGTGTTCTTCCGTTGTGTAGGCGTTTTGTCCAACGATGATCTGCTCCTTCGATTCCACCTTTCGCTGATAGGAATAGGCGCTTCGCGCGATTTCTCTTTGCATGAATTCCTGCTCGATGGCCGACACGCTTCCGCCAAGCCCATCGATCTTCTGCAGCCACTCGATGGCTTTTTCTTCCATCTCCTGCGTCAGCGACTCAATAAAATATGAACCGGCCAATGGATCGGCCGTATCGGCCGCCCCACTTTCAAAGGCAACGATCTGCTGCGTACGAAGTGCGATGCGCGCAGCTTCCTCCGTCGGCAAGCCCAGGGCTTCGTCGTACCCATTGGTATGAAGCGATTGCGTTCCACCCAACACAGCGGCCAGGGTTTGAAGCGTAACACGCGATATGTTGTTCAGTGGTTGTTGTGCGGTGAGGGTAGAGCCACCCGTTTGCGTATGAAAGCGCAACATACAAGCCTTGGGATCGGTGGCGCCGAGTTCCTTCATGATTTTGGCCCAAATGCGACGAGCGGCGCGGAACTTGGCGATCTCTTCAAATAAATTATTGTGTGCGTTGAAGAAGAAGGAGAGACGCTTACCGAACACGTCAATATTCAATCCTTTTTCCAATGCCGCTTGCACATATGCTTTCCCGTTACTTAATGTAAAAGCAATTTCCTGTGCAGCGGTGCTACCGGCTTCGCGGATGTGATATCCCGAGATGGAGATCGTATTCCACTTGGGCATTTCCTGGCTGCACCACTCGAAGATGTCGGTGATGATGCGCATGGAAGGGCGTGGGGGATAGATGTACGTACCCCGGGCTGCGTATTCCTTTAAAATATCATTCTGAATGGTTCCAGTCAATTTCTTCAGATCGGCCCCTTGTTCTTTTCCAAGTGCCGCGTATAGGGCGAGCAAGATGTAGCCGGTAGAATTGATGGTCATGGAGGTGCTCACCGATTCCAAGGGAATGTCTTTGAAGAGCCGACGCATATCTTCGATTGAATCGATGGCCACGCCTACTTTTCCTACCTCGCCATCGGCTAGGGCGTGATCGCTGTCGTATCCAATTTGTGTAGGGAGGTCGAAGGCGACGCTGAGTCCGCTCACGCCTTGTTTCAATAGATAATGATATCGTTCGTTGCTGGCTTCAGCTGTCGAGAAACCGGCATACTGACGCATGGTCCACAACTTACCCCGATACATATCGGGTTGTATCCCGCGCGTATAGGGGAAGGTTCCGGGCAACTCGAGTTGACCGGCAGGCAAATCACCTGCTTGGTAGACCGGTTTGATCTCGATCCCCGAATCGGTTTGTTTCTTGTTGGTGGGCTCCATTACTTCATCAGTATTTTGGCTTCCTGATTGAGTGTTTTGGCAACCAACTCGTGCAAGGGCGCGCCGGATTGTTGCATGATCACTTCCAGCAACACCACACTCAGTTCCGATCCGGTTGCGTCTGCTTTCATGGAAGCAGATACTTGATGGATCATGGCCAGATTTTGTTCTTTTAAATTACGAACCGAATCCCACGCGATGTCGGATACATAGAGTTGTTGTGTGCTGTTGTAATCAAATTCCTGCTTGATGTTCTCGATCAAGAGCAATTTCATTTGAAGCGCGGTGAGGCCGGGTTGTGCCAGTCGCGAAATTAAATTCGGCAAGGCGATTCGCTCGGTTAGCAGCACCAGCCGTTCATAGGCTTGGAGCCGAAGTGATCGGATCTCGGCGGTTGGTTGCGCGGAAGTGGATTTACTGCGAGGCAGCAGGGCGATGATGCTGAAGGCCAAGGCCAAAACGGCCACGATCAGGGCAAGCAGGGATTGTTCCATAATTGATTTAACAAAAGTACGCGGAAAGCCAAGTTCCTGGAACGACTAACTTTGTGTTATGGAAATGACCCTGGAAACCGTACCGGTGCGCCTGACGGAAGGCGCGATCAAAGAAATCAACCGATTGATGCAGGCCCCCGACTTCGATGCTACGCAAAAACTTCGATTGGGTGTGAAGGGGGGAGGATGCTCGGGCATGTCGTATGTACTCGGATTCGATCATCCCACCGAGAACGACGTGCATTTTCAGATCAATGGCATTCCCTGT
>DFST01000180.1:20101-22581 GCA_002378975.1 Chitinophagaceae bacterium UBA3430 | reverse complement strand
GTGCGGTTTTGTTTTGCGAAGAAGGAAGAGACGTTACGCGAAGCCGCGGGGCGGCTTGTTGAGAAGATGGGCGTTTAGGGTTGAAGTTGAAAAGTTGATCGTGTGATGTTGAGTGAAATTCATGTGATTGATCTACAGCCTCTACATTAATCGACTCTACCTCAACACTCAACTCCCATCTTCTAAACGCATCCCTACAGAGTTTAATCATGTTTTCGCCCAACCTTGATCATCACTGCTCTGCCCTTGTCGATCTAGATTCGTCGCATGAAAACAATCCTCATTGCAACGGATTTCTCGCCGGTGGCGCGGAATGCCGTGAATTACGGCATAGACCTGGCTAAGTCGATTGGTCACAGTGTAACCATCGTGCATGTTTATCAGGTGCCCGTGGCGTTTGCCGACGGTCCGATGGTACTGGTTTCACTCGACGATCTGCGCAGTTCAGCCGAAAAACAATTGGATCAGCTGAAATCAGATCTGCATCATGTGCACGGAAACGCGTTTAAAGTGTACACGGAAGCGATCTTGGGTAATGTGGTGGAGGAATTGCAGCATGTGGCCGACAAGCTCGATCCATTTGCGATCGTGATGGGGGCCACCGGACTCACAGGTGCCCAGCGGGTATTGTTTGGAAGCACCACGCTTTTTGCTATTCGCAAACTGACCTATCCGGTGATCGCGGTGCCTGAGGGAAAAACGTTCGGGCATGGGATCAAGAAGATCGGATTGGCCTGTGATTTCCGTGAGGTGGTCGATACCACGCCCACTCGATTCATCCAACAGTTTCAAAAAGCATTCAAAGCGGAGTTGCATGTATTGAACGTCGACTTTCAGGATCGTGAGTTCCGAAGCGATACCCCGGAGCAATCCATGCTGCTGCATACCTTATTGGAGGGCACCAATCCCGTCTATCATTTCATTGAAGAGGAGGAAATTTCAACTGCGATCAATCGTTTTGCCGAAGAGAATAATCTGGATCTGCTGATCACCATCCCTAAAAAGCATCGGCTACTGGAAGCCATCTTCCGCCGCAGCTCCACCAAGAAGATCCTGAAGGAAGCCCGCGTGCCGGTGGTGGGACTTCATTAGGGTTGAGGAGATGGGTCCAACCTCTCAACTCTTCCTCATGGTTTCCAATAACTACTCACCCGCACGCGCACATTCTCTCGTACGTTCATGTAGTACAAATTGATATCCCCCGCATGGTAATTGCTCGTGCGATATAGAAAACTGCCGGGGAAGTGCGGTTTCTTGGTAAAGAGGTATCCGCCATCAATCTGAGCATCGGTTGTATTCTTGTAGATCTTGTTGTATTTGTAGAGTACGCTGCCTTGGTTTTGTTTGCGGGAGACGAAGGTGTTGTCGGTTGTCCAACTAAGCGGATTGGTCACGCCGATGCTTATCCCCGTTTCATTTTTTCGATAAGGTGGTTCGTAGCCTTCCTTGTAGGTACGCCAGCTGCAATAGCATCCGGTTTGGGTGGGTGTTGTGCAAACCGGGATGGTGGTGAATTGATCGGCGCGGACCGGCCAGCCGATCACATAAGCGGCTACTAGTTTGGATTGCAGGGGTTTTCCGTCGAAGAATTCTTTTAATAAAAGGGAAGCCATCAACGCGCCTTGGCTATGTCCGGCAATGATGATGGGGCGGCTGTTGTTTTCATGATCGAGGTAATATTGAAAGGCGGTTCGCACATCTGAATAGGCGAGCTCAAACGCTTGACGACTACGTACCGTATCGATCGCATAGAATTGTTGGATATGTCCTTGCCGGTAGCGGGGCGCAAAGACGCGAGCTGAAGCATTGAACACGCTGGCTTGATAGAGCATCGCGGAGTAGTCGGTCTTGGCATTCAAATAGGCATCGTTCAAGTCGCCATTTAATTGACCGGACGTCTCTTTAGCGGTATGCGTCGTGGGGTGTATATAAAATACGTCTACCTGTTGATCGGATTTTTCGGATCGAAGGGGTTTGGGGACGCTGTCGGAAGGGTCCCATTTGGCCGGATGAGCGGCCCAGGAGGCCAGTTCGGCATAGTTGGGTCGGCCGTCTTGGCTGACCGGACCGTATTTTTTTGATAGGGGCAGGTATTTATCGGAGCAGGCAGAAATGACTAAAATCAGGCCAAATCCGGCTAAAAATGCTGTATTTTTTATCATATATATCAAAATTCGGGGAAAATGGTGAGGCGACCGAATTTATTATTTAGATTCAAAAGGGCGGAAAAAAATAATTTTAGTACTTTGTATTGCATAGTACTAAAAGTGTATTATGTTTGCATCTGAAATCGATGGTATGAATATTGAAAACACACAGAGTCAGATGCGGAAGGGGACCTTGGAGTACTGCATTTTGGCGGTGATTCGTCGGGGGGAGGCGTATCCCAGCGACCTGATCGCTGAACTGCGGGGGGCGGGGTTGCCGATCTTGGAAGGGACCTTGTATCCGTTGTTGACCCGGCTGAAGAACGCTGGTTT
>DFST01000180.1:0-19736 GCA_002378975.1 Chitinophagaceae bacterium UBA3430 | reverse complement strand
GGTCATGCTACGTACGTGGAATTGGAGCGTACCTGGAATGAGTTATCGGCCGCGGTTGCTTCCATCACCGATCCGCAACGATCTAACCATCATATTTAATAATAACAAACCAACCAATCATGAAAAAGTCAATTCTATTTCTTCTCATTACTTCATTGAGCACAGTCGGCGCGTATGCACAGTCTGATACACTTCGTTTGGATAGAATCCGTGTGGTGTTTCCCGGAAAGGTTCAAGTAGAAGAGCAAGGTCCGGCCAAGCGTTGTCAGCTTCGCTTGGCTGACAGTTCAGCCAATTTTCAAGTGATCTCAATCGACTTAAGTACGATGGGACTCGATGAGAGCACCGCGATCGCCATGCAAGCCGAAGAGGCCTTTTGGGATCAGAGTCGAGATGGTCTTGTTGCCCAATTGGGATCTGACGCCAAGCTCATCAAAGACGAGATGATCGACTACAAAGGAGCGAAGGTGATGCAGATGCTGATCGAAAGACCCGTTAAAGAAGGAGGGGTGAATCGTCTCACGCTTCGCATGTTGATCGTAGGCACGTACATGATCCAATACGGTCATACGGATCGCACGGGTAAGGCGGATACACAATTGCGGGATCAGTTCCTCGCTTCTCTTCAAGTTGACTAATAAGCACATTCAATCAATCGTATGAAAAAGATCATTCAAATCAATTTAAGCGGTCGTGCCATTTCGATCGAGGAGCCCGCCTATGAAAAACTGCAACAGTACATTCAATTACTTCGGAAGCATTTTGAATTGGAGGAAAGTCGCGAAGAGATTCTCAATGACATCGAGGGTCGTATCTCCGAGTTGTTGTATGAAAAATTGCAGCGCGGGATCGATGCGATCACCGAAGCAGAGCTTGAGGAAGTAATTGCCTCGATCGGTCGCCCTGAAGATTTTTCTGATTCGACTGAATCGAATGCGCCGATCGGTCCTGAGCAAGCAACGCGTCAGCAAAAACGTTTGTATCGCGATGCCGATGATAAGATACTGGGTGGGGTGTGCAGCGGGATTGCCTCTTACCTCGGGATCGATGTTACAGTTGTACGTTTATTATTCGCCATCATTACGTTTGGCGGATTTGGTACGGGCTTTCTTATCTATCTGGTCTTGTGGATCTTATTGCCCAAACAATCGCTGCGCGGTCAATCGGCTCGTCGTCTCTATCGCAATCCGGATGACCGGATCTTGGGCGGTGTGGCCAGCGGATTAGCCGCGTATTTTGAAACACCGGTGCGCAATGTGCGGTTGATTTTTGCTGCTCCGTTGTTGCTCAACATTCTATTAAATGTATTTGACTTATTTGACGATTCGATCTTTGTAAGCATCGGTTATGGCAGCTTCACGGGCACCTTCGTTTTGGTCTATTTTATCTTGTGGATCATTTTACCCGAGGCCACCAACACGTATCAAAAAATGGAGATGCGTGGAGAAAAGGTAGATCTGAATCGGATCAAGCAAAATGTAAAAGAGGGATTTGATCGATTGGAAGGAAAAATAACGAATTGGGGAAGCGAAGTGGAGCAGACGGCTCAACAGCTTTCAGAAAAGTTTTCCGAGCGCAGCAAAGGATTTTCTGAGGTTCGTTCTACGAGTCGGAATGTGTTGCATGCGATCGGATCCGTCATCCGCTTTTTTATCTATCTGTTTCTTGGAACCGTGGCCTTTGCCTTATTGGTCTCAGGAGCAGCGATATTATTTGCCGGGTTCGTAACATTACCAGCCCAAGAGTTTTTCTGGACCGGTAAGATGCAGCAGTGGGGATTCTGGATAACGGTCTTTTTATTTTTCATTGTTCCTGTTTTGTTTCTGTTCATTTGGCTGATCCGACGTCTTTTTCGTGTACGTGGGAAGAGTCCGGTACTGAGATGGAGTTTTGGTATTCTGTGGACCTTAGGTTGGATCGCCTTTTTTTGGACAGGCATCAGTGTGATACGGGACTTTGAACACAAAGTCAAAAACGTCAGCGATGTCACTATTTCGAGTACCAGTATGAATACGCTGACCATCGATCAGTCTGCTCCTCCGTTCGAGTACACGGGCACCTGGCAGTGGATCAATGGTGATCCTCAGGGATTTGATATCACGCGTGATACGTTTAAGATTCCAGCCGTGCAAATCAAGGTTGAGAAAAGTCCCGATACGCTATTTCATGTACGAGTGATCAAGTTTGCCAGGGGTCGAAACCCGCAGCAGGCGCAAATGCGGTTAGATAAGTTTGACTATCCGGTTTCTTTTAATGACAGCTTGTTGCAGGTAGCGCCCGGTATTGTTGTAGGTAAGGAGGAGAAGTACAGAGGTCAGCACGTAGAGTTATGGGTTCAGGTGCCCGCGGGGAAATCCGTTCGGTTTACTGATGCCGCATTGAAGAATAAATCCTGGGCATTTCAACCCGATTCACTTTACACCATGCAGGCAGATGGTGATCTGTCTTTGTCTGCAGGCAATCGGGTGCTTTAGTCAAGTTGGCTTTCCGTTACCTTTGCGGTCAACAAAAGCCATATGAGCATCAAGAATACTCCCTTTACCGACAAGCACATTGCATTGGGCGCCAAGATGGCGCCTTTTGCCGGTTACAACATGCCCATTTCGTATACAGGCATCAACGATGAACACCAAGCCGTTCGCCGCAATGCCGGTGTGTTCGATGTAAGTCACATGGGTGAGTTCATCCTCAAAGGTCCCAAAGCACTCGATCTCATTCAATTCGTGACCAGCAACGATGCCTCGAAGTTGAAAGCGGGCATGGCCCAATACAGTTGTTTGCCGAACGATATGGGTGGCATCGTGGATGATCTGTTGGTGTATTGCATTGAAGAGAATAAAGTATACATGTTGGTGGTGAATGCTTCCAACATTGAAAAGGATTGGAATTGGATCCAGTCGCACAACCACGACCAGGTGGAGATGCACAACATCTCGGAGCATACAGCGCTGTTGGCCATTCAAGGGCCCAACGCCACCAAGATCTTGCAGTCGCTCACGGAGATGGACATCCTCAATCTGAAATATTACACGTTTGTGAAAGGGCGATTCGCCGGGGTGGATAATGTGCTGATCAGTGCCACGGGTTATACCGGTGCCGGCGGGGTGGAGATCTATTTCGACGATAAGGATGGCGCTGCGGATAAGATCTGGAATGCCATTTTTGAAGTGGGTGGTCCGCAGGGACTGAAGCCGATCGGTTTGGGTGCTCGCGATACACTCCGGTTGGAGATGGGATTCTGTTTATATGGAAATGACATCGACGATACCACTTCGCCGTTGGAGGCGGGGTTGGGTTGGATCACCAAGTTGAACAAGGAGACTTTTATTTCGCGTGACTTTTTGGAGTCGCAGAAAGAGCGGGGAGTGACCCGGAAGTTAGTCGGCATCGAAATGATCGACAAAGGGATTCCCCGGAACGGCTATGTGATTGGCGATGCGAATGGTCATCCGATCGGGCACATTACATCCGGTACTCAATCGCCCAGTTTGGGCAAGGCCATCGGATTGGGGTATGTGAAGCCGGAATTTGCGGCCATCGACACACCTGTAACGGTGCAGGTACGGGATAAGCATCTGCAAGCGCGGGTGGCAAAGATCCCCTTCCAATAAAACGGAGCTTCGGTTTCTTACATTTGCCGGACCCATGCCTACCATTCATCTGACCACGTTCATTGCCCAGTCGGCGGAGATCGTTTTCGATCTGAGTCGGCATGTGGGTTTGCACAAAGACGCGATGGTGGCCTATCGGGAAGAGGCGGTGGCAGGTACCCGGTTCGGCTTGTTGGAATCGGGCGAGACCATCACCTGGCGTTCCCGTCATTTTTTCAAGGATCGATTGATGCGTTTGCGGGTATTGGAGTTGGTCAAACCGGAACGCTATGTGCTGGAGCAGGCCATGGGTCCTTTTGCCGAGTTTCGGCATGAGCGACACGTGAAGCCCTGTGAAAATGGATCGATCCTCATCAATTTGATCCACTATGAATGGCCGCAGGGTCGGCTGGGTCGGATCGCCGATCGCTTGTATTTGGGTAATTATCTGGAGAATCTGATACAACAACATAATGAAACCATTCGAAAGTCGGCCGAAGGCAATCGATGGAAAACCTATTTGATGAAATGAGTAACGAGAAACCTGCTTTACATACCTGTCTGTCGCCGGCCCTGTTGAATCTGTATGATGTGTCGAATAGCGTGGTTGTGATCATCGATGTATTCCGCGCAACGTCGACCATCGCTTCCGCCTTGCACAATGGGGCGCGGTCGGTGGTTCCGGTCGACTCGGTACCCAAAGCCATTGAGATCAGTAAGAGCATCGATGGCATTGCGGCGGGCGAGCGTGATGGCATGATTGCAGACGGATTGCAGCATGGCAATTCTCCTTTGGAGTATTCGCCTGATTTTATTGGGAATCGAATCCTGGTGTTAACCACCACGAATGGTACGCGCCTGTTGCAAATGGCGCTGGACCGAAACGCCGATACCATCATCAGCGGGTCGTTTCCGAATCTTTCAAAAGTTTGTGATTTTCTAAAAGCCTCCGGCAAGTCGGTCATCTTGGGTTGCGCGGGTTGGAAGGACCGATTTAATCTGGAAGACACGTTGTTTGCCGGCGCCGTGATCGATCGGATCGGCGAACATTTCACGATCCATTGCGATTCATCCAATATGGCACTCGATCTGTTTCGGGCACATGGGTCCGATCTCATCGGATATGCCCCCCAGCTAACCCATTATCATCGGTTGGTGAACCGGTTTGGACTGATCAAGGACATTGAGTTCTGCCTGACCATCGATGTGGCACCGGTGTTGCCGCTGTATCGGGATGGGAAGTTGATTGCGGGGTAATGATTTTAGTTCAGCGTTCAAAGTTCAAACGCGGCAAAATCTCTGAAGATACGATTTTTTTGCGCAAAAGCACGTAGATAACTACTTGCCAATTTCCTTCGTAATCTGCCAATCTTTCACATACATTTGCCGGTTACTCCAATTGAATCGGGGTAACGACAAAATCGATCCATCCGTTGGCGTTACCACACCTCCTCAAGCACATTTACACATTAGGAACCGATGAAACCATTCGTCGGGGAAAGAAGATACATGCCATCGGGTATGCGGAACTGATCGATTACGACGATCTGTTTGGCACGGCGGTGTTTCGCGTAAAAGACGACAACTACGCCACGTTTTATAAAGTACATGTTCAGCAATTCAAGGATCCGGCTACGACTTCTTTGCGCTGTAGTTGTCCGTATAATATTGGCGACATCTGCCGACACGAAGTCGCGGCCCTCTTGCAATTGCAGGAGCTGCTCGATCGAGGACAGTTAAAAACCGGACATGCCATCTTCGATCAGCGTCACACCGTAGCGAAGATGAAGCAGATTGAATTGAAAACCTTGCGCATGCTTTGTGGTTCGGATACGTTTTCTGCAGCTGAAAATTATCTGCGCACGCAAAAAGCCCAGATCGAATTTGCTGAAAATGAGATGGTGAAGGCGCGGGTCACCATTGATGACAGTTCGTATTTGGTGATGATTCGCAAGAATGAAGAACGACATTTTGATACCAGCTGTGATTATGTGGACGAGAAACATCCGCTTTGCTTGCCCAAGGTGATTGTATTCTTGCAACTGCTCCACACGTTTGGGGCCAATTATTTCGATACCATTCGGAACTGGGACAAGGAAAAGAACAAGCTGCTGGAAGCCTACGGGTATTCGCTCCAGGATGATCTCAGCGGCAAGTTTGAGTTTACCTATAAAGAAGCGAAGCCTTTCTTGCGAGTGTTGGATGCATCCATCAAACGCGTGGCACCCTTACCAACCGCATCTCGCCCGAGCGTATTGCAACCCAAACCCATGATGTCTGCGCCCGTGGTGGTGGTGGAAGAGCAGAAAGCTGTTTCGCTCTATTCGAAGCGCATTGGCGTGGTGTTTGTTTTTCAAAAGAAGCATTACCCCTATTTCACTGTGGAAGCGGTGCTCGGGGAACCCGATGCTTCGGGCGAAGGATTTGTGGGCAAGGTGGAGAAGCTGGACATTACCCGACATGTGTCGGGCATCGACATTTCCGATTCGGATCAGGAGCTGATCTCCAGTTTGCGTAAGCTGCAAGCTTCGGAAATCAATAAATACGTAAGTCGCAATTCGCCCTTTTCGGGAATCTGGGAAAACATCATCCAGCAGGATGATGAAGATCTACCGGAAGACACCCGTGATTTGATCACGGAATATTTGCTGCCCAAGCTGCGCAAGTTGTTTGTGGAGTTGGAATCGGGTTGGGCATTTTGTTTGCCACCGGGTAAATCATTCACGACGGCGAATCTGGAGCCCTTGCAATTGCAAGAACAGCCCGCGCAGTTGCTGTTGGCGGTTAAGAAGAATGGACAATACCAAGTGACGGCTCGGATGAAAGCGGGTGCTTCGGAGTTTTCGATCAGTGATCAGGAATACGAAACCCCGTTGTTCTTTGTATACAATCACCAGGCCTGGCTTTGGACGGACAAAGAGAAGATCCGCATGGTGGAGCGTTTCCGTCCGACTGGCAAGCAATCGGTTTCGGCAGCAGCCTGGCCCAATTATTTACGCGACGAATTGGTGCCTTTGGCACGTCAATATGCGATCCAATTCGATAAAGGGATCATGCAGTCGGTCAAGGACCAATCGCCCGAGTTGAGTTTATATCTCGCAGAGCGAAATGAACACCTGATTTTCCAGCCTCGTTTTTCGTATTTGGGTTATGAAGTGACTCCGGCGGATCGGGATGAGTTGATCGTACCGCAGGGGGAGAAAGTATTGGTGATTCATCGTCGTCGTGAAATCGAGCAAGCGTTCATCGATCGACTGCAGGGATTGCATTCCGGATTCGTGTATCAGTCGGATACGCACACCTTGGCGCTGAAGGGTACGGAGATCTTGAAGAACAATTGGTTTTTCTTGTTTGTGGATGCGATGAAGGATTTCAAGACGCCGGTCTATGGCTTTGAATCGCTACGGAGTTTTCGTTTCAACACAGCCAAGCCGCAAACGCGGGTATTCATCAGCAGTCACACCGATTGGTTCGATGCCAAAGTGGATTTGGTCTACGGCGATCAGCGGGTCACGGTAGCGGAAGTAAAGCGGGCACTGGCCAACAATCAAACTTTTGTTCAGCTCGATGATGGTACGCTGGGCATTTTGCCGGAAGAGTGGCTGAAGAAATATTCGTTGCTGTTCCGCGTGGGCGAGGGAAAGACCGATGCCCTTCGGCTTTCGCGTTATCACGTGAGTGTTTTGGATGAGTTGTATGCGCAGCGGGATGAATCGCAGCAAGAGATCGAATTGGAGGAGAAATACGAGCGGATCCGCGAGCAGCATCAGATCAAATCGGTGGATCCTTCCGATACGTTGCAATCGACCTTGCGTCCGTATCAGGTGTCGGGTTTCCAATGGCTGAATTATCTGCGCGAGGTGGGCTGGGGTGGAATTCTGGCAGATGACATGGGATTGGGTAAAACCGTACAAGCCTTGTCGATGTTGGAGTTTTTCAAGCGAACGGAGGGGAAATTGCGCGCCTTGGTGGTTTGTCCGACAACGCTCATTTACAACTGGGAGAATGAGATCAAGAAATTCACGCCTTCATTGACCTATCGGATTCATCATGGCGCCAATCGCACGCGTACCCACGAGGTATTGTCGGAGCCCGACGTCATCATTACCACGTATGGCACGTTGCGCAGTGACATCAAAGTATTAAGTGGATTGGGTTTGGATTATGTGTTATTGGATGAATCACAGGCCATCAAGAATCCGGCCAGCAAGGTGACCCGAGCCGCGGGCTTGCTGCAAGCCAAGCATCGAATTTGCATGAGTGGTACGCCTTTGCAAAACAATACGTTTGATGTGTATGCACAAATGCAATTCCTGAATCCGGGCATGTTGGGAACGATGGAGTTCTTCAAGCAGGAGTTTGCGATTCCCATCGATAAATTGGGCGAGGCCGATCGAAAAGAACATTTGCGGAAGTTGTTGTATCCATTCATTCTGCGTCGAACCAAAGAGCAAGTGGCCAAAGACCTGCCTGAAAAGCAGGAGATGATTCTGTTTTGTGAGATGGAGGAGGAGCAGCGTTCGATCTATGATGCGTATCGGAATGATTATCGGAACCAGATCTTGGGTTCGATCGAAACGCAGGGCATACAGAAATCGCAGCTGACCATTTTGCAAGGCTTGATGAAGCTCCGTCAGATCTGTGATTCGCCCGCCATTTTGAATGAGAAGGATAAGTTCGAAAATCATTCGATCAAATTGGACGAGTTGGTGCGCGAGTTGACCGAGGGCATCGGTTCGCATAAGGCGTTGGTGTTTTCTCAGTTCCTGGGCATGTTGGGTCTGATCCGGGAGCGACTCATTGAATTGAAGATTCCCTTTGAATATTTTGATGGCAGTACAACCGCTCCCGAGCGGGAACGTGCCATTCAGCATTTCCAGAACGATGATACGGTGCGGGTTTTCCTGATTTCTTTGAAAGCGGGTGGAGTGGGATTAAACCTGACGGCTGCCGACTATGTCTACATCGTTGATCCGTGGTGGAACCCCGCCGTGGAGCAGCAGGCCATTGACCGAACGCACCGAATCGGGCAGACCAAGAACATTTTTGCCTATCGGATGATCTGTAAGGATACGATCGAGGACAAGATCCTGCAGTTGCAGGAGAAAAAACGAGCCCTGGCCCGTGACATCGTCTCCGATGAGACCGGTTTTGTCAAGTCGCTGAGCCGCGAAGACGTGGAATACCTTTTTAGTTGAGAGTTGAGGTTTTGGGGTTTAAAACATTAAACCTCAACGCTCAACCCCCATCATTCAACCGTTTAGCGTTCCAATTGTTAAAATCTTGATTACAAGCAAGATAATTCCTTGTAATGCGTCTAACTTGCGCACTCAATTCTGATTATGAGAACTTTATATAGCTTTTTTGCCCTAATTCTTGTCTCTTTTAGTCTTCAAGCCCAGAAAGCGGATGGTACCATCCGGGGTCGGATTGTCGATTCTGCCGCTGTTCAGCCGGTGGCCGGGGCTACGGTGAGCCTATTGCAGGCGGCCGACTCTTCGTTGGTCACTTTTACGGTATCCAATAAAAACGGACAATTTGAATTCAAGGGAATCGCATCCGGTGCATACAAGCTGGTGATCGCGCATCAAAGTCTGGAATCATTCCAACAGTTATTGGCGGTAACAGCAGAAAATCGTTCGATCGATCTGTCGGATCTGAAGATCGCTCCGAAAGTGAAGACCTTAACGGGCGTGGTGATCAACACCGATGCGCCGGTACAGATCAAAGGAGATACGGTGCAGTTTAAAGCCGATGCGTTCAAAACTCGCCCCAATGCAACCGTGGAAGATCTGTTGAAGAAAATCCCCGGCGTGCAAGTTGACAAAGATGGAGCGGTGACTGCGCAAGGCGAATCGGTGCAGAAGATCTATGTGGATGGAAAGGAGTTCTTCGGAAATGATCCGAAGTTGGCGACCAAGAACCTGACGGCCGATATGGTAGAGAGTGTGCAGGTATTTGACGACATGAGTGAGCAAGCTCGTTTTACGCGAGTCGATGACGGAAGCCGATCTAAGGCGATCAACATCAAACTCAAGAAGGATAAGAACAAAGGCGTATTTGGACGTGCATTGGCTTCCCATGGCGATCAGGGTCGTTACGAAGGAAATATGAGCGCGAACGTGTTCAATGGGAATAATCGGATATCGTTGCTTTTTAACGCCAACAACATCAATAAACAAGGGTTCTCTTTTTCAGACATCATCAGTTCCATGGGTGGATTCAGTGCCATGGGCGGCGGCGGTGGAGGAGGTGGATTTGGTGGTGGTGGCGGTGGTATGGGTGGTGGCATGATGACCGTTACCTCCACGCGAGGCGGCGGCGGCGGATTTGGTGGATTTGGTTCGAGTGCCGGCCCAACCGGCATTACTACCTCTTTGTCAGCGGGTCTCAATTTCAATACGGAGTACAAGACCAAGCTCAAAGCCAGTGGCAGCTATTTCTTCTCGAATACCAACAACGAACAGCGGCAAGAGACCTACCGACAAACCTTTTTCCCCGGCGATTCGATCGCGTATCTGAATCGGAACAGCTATTCCAACAATACCAATCAGAACCATCGGGTAAATATGCGGGTGGAGTACATGATTGATTCGATGAACTCGATCTTGTATACGCCGAGCTTGACCTTCCAGCATTCCGATAACAACAACGAGGATAGTTCCTATACCCGGTCGGTTTCACCGAACTACAATTATCTGGCTTTGACCAGCAATACGATCAACTCCAATGTGCGTGACGGACTGAATGCCGGCAATAACTTTTTGTATCGTCGTCGTTTCAATAAGATCGGACGAACCTTTACGTTGGGTTGGAACAATACCTATGGCGAAAGCGAGAGCAACGGATCCAACAAATCGCCCATTTATTTCTTCAAACCCGATGGAACAGCGCAGGGGGCGATCAATCAGAATCAACAAAATACACAGAAGACATTTACGCGCAACAATGTGATCAGCGCTAGCTATACCGAGCCGTTGGCTTCGAACAAGGTGTTGGAGATCAATTATGCGTATACATCGAATAAGAATACATCGGACAAGCGCACCTTTAATTACAATTCGTTGACGGATGAATATGATACGCCGAATCTGTTGCTGACGAATCGATTTGAAAATATCTTTGAGGCCAACCGTTTCGGTGCCAATTACCGGGTACAGGAAAAAAAATACAATTACCAATTGGGCGTGGGTGTACAACGGGCAACGTTGACCAGCGATAGTTATCAAGCCATTTTGGCGAAGGATTCGATGACCACGCAGAGTTACACGAACTTCTTCCCGCAAGCCAGCTTCAACTGGACGCCCAGTCGAACCAAAGGCATCCGGTTCAATTACCGTGGCCGTACCAATCAGCCCAGTGTTACTCAATTGCAAGATGTATTGGACGTTTCGAATCCGCTCTTCGTCAGAACCGGTAATCCGGAATTGGCCCAGGAGTTCAGCCACAACGTGAACCTGAACTTCAATACGTTCAACATGGTTACGTTCAAATACATCGCCGCCAACCTCAATGTGAATGCCACGCAGAATAAGATCGTGAACAGCATCGATACCATTCGCAAGGGCGTACAGGTTACTAAACCCATTAACTTGGACGGTGCTTTGACGGGATCGGCTTTTATTACGATTGGGCTGCCATTTAAGAATCCAAAACTGAAAGGATCCAGTTTGAATTTCACCAGCTTCATTCTTTACAACAAGGATGTAAGTGAATTGTACAAGCAGCTGAACGTAGGTAAAACCTTGACATTGACTCAATCGGCCGGGGCGAATTTCAACTTGAAGGAGAAATGGGATTTGGCCTTCAAAGGTTCTATGTCCTATTACAACATCAAGTATTCGGTCAACACCGCTTTGAATGAATCCTATCTGTCGCAGACCTATTCATTCGATGTGGCCTATACCTTTAAAAAGAATTTTATTCTGTCGACCGACATCGATTATTACATCAACAGTGGTCGCGCCGCCGGCTTCAACCAGTCGATTCCTTTGTGGAATGCCAGCTTTGCCAAGCAATTCCTCAAAAAGAAGAATGCGGAACTCAAATTCACGGTTAACGATTTGTTGAATCAGAATCAGAGCATCACGCGTAATACCGGCGACAACTACTTCGAGGATGTGCGGAGCATGGTTTTGCGTCGCTACTTCATGGTCAGCTTCCTGTTCAATTTGAACCGGGTGGGTGGCAAGTCAGGTCCGCAACAAGCCCCTGGGGGTATGCCAAAATTCATGGAACGGAATGTGCGGGATGTGCGGATGTACTAGTTAGTTCAGGGTTCAAAGTTCAGCGTTCAGTGTCGGGGACGTCCGGTTCCGCGGTGCGTTATTTACTATCTTAGCCAAACCTGATGTATTACAAATCGCTATTTTTTCTTTGCATCATTTTTCTTCCTCTTATGGGGCAATCCCAATTGCGGATACCGGGGATGAAGAATGAGTTGGCCGCTGCGGTCAAACAAGTATTGGAAGACTATCCCAATGGGTATAAAAACCTGATGGGGGAACCCGGCGACAGTAGTATTCGCTCCAAGGTTTCCATCGGAGATGCCGAAAACATTCAGTTCGTTCAACATTCAGCTTCCGGTCGGGCTGTGCTGAGTTGGCAAGCGTTGTTATTGACCACAGACGAGCATGAAGTTGCGCGCAAGAAGTTTCGTGCGGCTTATCAGCAATTGCAGGGGTTGTCGGTTAAGATGGGCCCCCGCACCTATAAGTTGAGAAGTAAATACGACCTGCCCGATTTGGATCAAAAATTCGTGGCGTTGGTATTTGAATTGGAACCGGCCAACAGTTATACCGAACCCGTCAAGGTTGAATTGCAATTGAATTTCCAGATGCCCATGGATTGGATGGTAGGGGTTATTGTATACGATCGCGACCGGAAAGACAATGAGCCAGGGCGTGTATTGCGCTCCTTTTAAGTGTGATCGCTTTTCCATGGAGATTACTTGAAAAAAAATGGTTTTCTTTGTGTCCATTAAATGACTCTGAGTCATTCCGATGTCAGAAAACGCTTGCCTGTTTAATCCTACGAATATTGACTTGAAGGTCTTGGCGCAACGTGCGCACAACCTTCGATGGGCCGAATTGCCGACGGGTGTCATTCCATTAACTGCAGCCGATCCGGACTTTCCAGCAGCTTCCGTGATCACCGAGGCGATCGTGCGCTATACTTCTTCAAATTATTATTCCTACTCGGCACCTAAAGGTTATCTCCCTTTTCGGGAGGCCATGGCTGCCTACATGCAAACTCGTCGATCCTATTCGGTGGGGGTGGAAGGTGTATTGCCGGTCGACAGTGCTGCCTTTGGTATCTACCTCACTTGTAAAACATTGTTGAATAAAGGGGACGAGGCCATTGTTTTCGATCCGGTTGATTTCCTGTTTGCCTATTCGGTAGAAGCCGTGGGTGGTGTAGCGGTTCGGTTTCCGATACCCGCCGGAACCGATCGCGTGGATTTTGACTCGATGGAGTCGTTGTTAACTCCTCGAACCAAGTTGATCTGTCTCTGCAATCCGCTCAACCCGACCGGCAAAGTATTCACCCGCGAAGAGCTTTTGCAATTGGCGGCCTTTGCCGAGAAGCATAACTTATACATTCTCTCCGATGAGATCTGGAGCGATATTGTATTTCAACCGCATGCATTTACCTCTATTGCATCGTTGGATAAAACGGTGGCTGACCGTACGATCACAGTGACGGGTTTCAGCAAATCGTATGGATTAGCGGGTATGCGCTTGGGTGCGGTGATGGCGACCGATCCGGTCCTATTTGAGCGCTTGTTTGAAAACTCATTACATAGTACGACCATTCATGGGGTGAATATTTTGGCGCAAGTGGCTGGAACAGCTGCGCTGAATGAGGCGCAGGATTGGTTGGCGGGATTTATTCAGCATTTGCAACGGATGCGCGATCTAACCGTTAGCCGAATGAATGCGATTCCTGGCTTTCATTGTCTATCGCCACAAGGTTGTTATGTGGCCTTGGTGGATGTTCGGGGTACGGGATTGTCATCGGCCGATCTGCAAGCGCGCTTGTTGAAGGAGGCCAAGGTGGCTGTGGTTCCCGGTTTGGAACGTTGGTTTGGTCCGGCTGCGGCCGGCACGATCCGGATCAGTTTTGCGACTACGGAAGAGATTCTGACTACCGCTTTTGATCGCATCGAAAAAAATCTTGCCGGATTATGCGCATCGTGATCATAGGGGCTGGGATAGCCGGTTTGGTTTTTGGTATCCGCATGCGTCGTCGCGGACATCAGGTTACCATACACGAGCGCGCCGAGGGGATTCCCTTGCATGGGAATGCATTCATGGTACATGGGGAAGGACTGGAAATGCTTCGGTCGCTGGGCGATACCAATTTGTTGCCGGGCCAGATGATTGATCGATTCATCATGATGCGACCGAATGGGGAAGTGATCCGTCAATTGGATATGGACCCCTGGCAATGTGTCAAACGTTCGGATCTGATTCGATTTCTGGTGCCGCTGTTCGGCGAAGACAATATCCATTTTGGCTCTCCGCTCTCGCATTTCAATTATGAAGAAGGAAAGGCCGTTTCAGCTGTTTTTGAAGACGGCCGGGTGGAGCCGGGTGATATTTTCGTGGGTGCCGATGGGCGACTTTCCAAAGTTCGCGAAACCATTTTCGGCGAAACTTCTTTTTCCGACGTAGAGGTAAATGAGATTCTTGGCTTGGTACGTGATCCGGCGCTGATCTCGGAAGCGCCTTCAGTTTTCCATAAATATCAAGATGGCGAAAGGGGGTTGTCATTCGGCTTCATTCCCTATTCGAGCGACGAGTTGATCTGGTACATTCAGTATGATGTCCGGTTGTGGCCAACACCATTTGAAACGAAGGACGACATAAAGCAGGCTAGCTTTGGATTGCTGCAGGCTTTTCCGGATTCGGTGAAAGCAGTGATCGAAAAAACGGATTTCGAGACGGCTTATCTGTGGAAGACGCGTGATTTCAATCCACTGCCCCGATTCCATGAGTCCAATCGCGTCTTGATTGGTGACGCGGCTCATTTGGCACTTCCCTTCACGAGTGCCGGTACCACCAATGCCATTTACGATGCGCAGGCGCTCGCGGATTGTTTAGAAAGGCATCCCGACTTGGATTCGGCGTTCACCCATTATTATCAGCAACGGATCGAAGCGGTCAGTGAACATTTGCATTGGGGTCGTCAGCTCAAGCATTCTTTTCTTCATCCCCAAGGTCAATCGTTGGATGCCTTGCAAACACCGCTCATCAGCAAATTAACTGGTAAGGCGGAAAGCGTACGTTGATCGATCTGTGATCAGTAATTAACGACCTGTTCTTCGATCTCAGTAGGGATTGCGCGCCATTCATATTGTTGATTGCGCAATTGCGGTTCAAATCCAGCTTCGCGGATGGCTTCTTGTATCGTTTTGTATGTGAAGCGATGCGGGGCACCGGCTGCACTGACTACATTTTCTTCGATCATGATGGATCCGTAGTCGTTGGCACCGGCATGCAAACAGATCGCTGCGGTTTGTCGGCCTACGGTCAGCCACGATGCTTGAATGTTGATGATGTTGGGCAGCATGATGCGGCTGATCGCGATCATACGAATGTATTCTTCCGTTGTGGTCAGGTTTTGAACGCCACGTATTTTGGCCAACAGGGTGTCGACATCTTGGAAGGTCCACGGAATAAACGCAAGGAACCCTTTGGCGGTAGTTGGTTTTTTCGCTTGTACGTCGCGGAGTTTGATCAGGTGTTCAAACCGCTCTTCGATCGTTTCGACGTGGCCGAACATCATCGTGGCCGAGGTAGTGATGTCTTGATTGTGTGCTTCGTGCATTACATCTAACCACTCCTGGGCATTGCATTTTCCATTGCTGACTAGTCGGCGAACGCGATCGACCAGGATCTCGGCGCCGGCACCGGGTAGTGAGTCCAAACCGGCTTCTTTCAATGCTTTCAAAACTTCGCGGTGCGTGCTTTTTTCCAATTTGGTGATGTGGGCCACTTCGGGTGGGCCCAACGCATGCAATTTGATGTCCGGGAATTCTTCTTTGATCTGGCGAAACGTATCGACGTAATATTTCAATCCCAGTTCCGGATGATGTCCGCCTTGCAGCAACAATTGATCACCACCGTATTGGATCGTTTCCCGGATTTTCTGCCGGTAGGTGTCCATATCGGTGATGTAAGATTCTGGGTGGCCGGGGATGCGGTAGAAATTACAGAATTTGCAATTGGCGATGCAGACGTTGGTGGTGTTGACATTGCGATCGATCTGCCAGGTTACTTTGCCGTGTGGTACTTGCTGTTTGCGCAACTCATCGGCGATGTGGATCAGGTCGGCGAGGGGTGCATGGTGGTATAGGTGTAGGCCCTCTTCTTGCGTGAGAAAATCGAATCGAGCCGCTTTGCTGTACAGATCTTGAAGATTCATGGTGCAAAGTTAGTTGAGGAAATTGAGATGATTGAGTTCGTTTAGCTTTTACAGGTGATAATTCTAAACCTCCTCAACTAACTAAACTCATTCAACTTTGTCTCTGTCTGATTGTACATTTATTGTATGCAACGGCTTGCCTTGTTTTTCATCTCTCTTTTCACCGTGTTCGCTTCGTCGGCACAGGAATTACCGGCCAAGTGGCTAACCAAGACGCCTTTTTTGCAGGTAACTGGTGGCGTGGTGATTGTGACGGCACAGCTCAAGCCCTTTCCCGATACGCTGCAATTCATTTTTGATACGGGAAGCAGCGGGATCTCGTTGGATTCCTCCACAGCGGCCTATTTGGGATTGAAACCAGTGTATAGTGGACAAGCCATTCGAGGCATTGCCGGCATCCGGGAAGTACCTTTTGTTTATCAGCGTTCGTTGCAGATCGGCGCCATGCAGGTTGACGGTCTGGATTTTCATGTGAATGATTATTCGGTGTTGACGGCCGTATATGGGGTTCGTATAGATGGCATAATTGGATACTCTTTGTTGAGTCGGTTTGTCATCGGTATTGATTACGAAAATGCACAAATAGACTGGTATGCGCCGGGTGCCTATACGTATCCACGCCGGGGGTATTTGATGCATCCCGAATTGGATCGCTTGCCCAGTCAGGAGGTGCAAATACAAGATGTTCGGGTAGCGCAACCTCAGTTTTTGGTCGATCTGGGGGCTGGGCTCAATCTGCTTTTCTCAAAAAGGTATGCCCAGGAGTCGGGGGTACTCGACTTACAAAAAAAGCGTTGGATCAAGTCGGGGGAGGGAATCGGGGGTCGGATCGATATGGAATTGACTACGCTTCGTTCGGCCCGGATCGGTCCGTATCGATTTCGAAATGTCCCCATCAGCATTTTTGAGGATACGTACAATGTCACCAATTATCCGGCTTGGGCTGGGTTGATTGGCAATGATCTGCTTCGCCGGTTCAATGTGATCCTGAATTATCCGAAAAAGGAGATCCACCTGACCCCCAACCGTTTCTTGGCCGATCCGTTCGATTATTCGTATTCGGGTCTGGAGCTCTACCTGATCGAGAATAAGATCCGGTTGGGTTATTTGGCACCGGGTTCGCCGGCCGAAGTAGCCGGATTGAGGCTGGGGGATGAGGTGATCGCCGTCAACAAAAATTTCTCGGGCATCCTCAATGAATACAAGATCGAGCTCCAAAAAGCTGGAGAAAAGGTTCGGATCATTTATCGCCGCGATGAAAAGATCGGTGAACTCGAGTTCCGGGTGCTCCGCATTCGGTAGTTTTGCCTCCTCTATTTATCATGATTCAATTTGATCGATTTCAATTAGCCAACGGACTTCGCGTGATCGTCCACCCCGATCACACCACGCCCAATGCGGTTCTCAATGTAATGTATGATGTGGGTGCTCGGGATGAAGATCCGGAGCGGACCGGCTTCGCTCATCTGTTTGAGCATTTGATGTTCGGTGGTTCCGTCAACATACCGGAGTACGATGAGCCTTTGCAACGGGCGGGTGGCGAGAACAATGCGTACACCACCAACGATCTGACCAACTATTACATCCAGCTACCCGCCGTGAATTTGGAAACGGCCTTTTGGCTGGAAAGCGATCGGATGCTCTCCTTGGCATTCAGCGAGAAGAGCTTGGATGTGCAACGTAAAGTGGTTTGTGAGGAATTCAAAGAACATTACATCAACAAACCCTACGGCGATGTGTGGCACAAGATGCGGACGTTGGCATTCAATAGCCATCCGTATCGATGGATGACCATTGGTAAGGACTTGAAACACATCGAGGAAGCGACGCTGAATGATGTGAAGGCCTTTTTTAAAAAGCATTATTGTCCGGCGAACGCTGTACTGGTCGTGGCTGGTCCGGTGAAAACGGAAGACGTACGAGTGATGGCGGAGAAGTGGTTCGGTGATATTCCGTCCGGTGATAAATACGATCGACGATTGCCGCAGGAGCCTGCCCAAACCGAGACGCGTCGTTTGGTGGTGGAAGCGGATGTACCCTTGGATGCCTTGTATATGTGTTGGCACATGCCGGCTCGGATGGAACCCGGCTATCAAGCAGTGGATATGTTGACCGACATTCTGGGTAGCGGTGCTTCTTCCCGATTGCATCAGTCGTTGGTGAAGGAACAGAAGTTGTTCAGCAATGTGGAATGTTATCATTTCGGATCGACGGACCGTGGTTTGTTGACCATCGAAGGCAAATTGGTAACGGGAGTGACCTTGGAGGCGGCCGAGTCGGCCGTGCAAAAAGAGATCGATCAACTACTGACCAATGGGGTAACGGAGGATGAGTTGCAAAAAGCGAAAAACAAGACAGAGAGTATGATCGCGTTTGAGGATATGAGTGTAATGAATCGGGCAACGAGTTTGGCTCATTATGAGTTATTGGGCGATGCCGATATGATGAATACGGAATTTGCTCGGTATGCTGCCGTTACCATCAAGGATGTGTTGGTGCAGGCCGAGCAGATCTTTCGCATGGAGAATCTAAATGTGATGTACTATCGTTCTAAACCGGAGGCTGTATGAGTATAGACCGCAAACAGGCTCCGTCGATCGTGGATGCCGTTGATTTCGATTTACTATTGCCTAAGGTGGAATCGTTCGCCTTACGCAATGGAGTTCCGGTCTATGCCTTCAATGGAGGGGCAGAGGAAGTCATGTCGATCGAGTGGGTATTCTGGTCAGGCAACAGTTACGAAACAGCCAATCTGGAAGCAGCTACAGCCAATTTTTTGTTGCGCAATGGGACATCCAATAAGACTGCCTTTCAGATCAATGATTTCTTTGAATACCACGGCGCCTTTTTACAACGAAGTTGTTTCAATGAAACCGCTACGATTTCGTTGCATGGTTTGTCGAAGCATTTGGATGTGTTGCTGCCGTTGGTGCGGGAGTTGATCGTGGATTCGGTGATGCCGGCTGATGAGTTGTCGACGTATGTGCAGAACATGAAGCAGCGCTTGTCGGTCAGCTTGAAGAAATGTGATTTTGTGGCCGGGCGATTGATCGATGCGTACTTGTTCGGGGAAGACCATCCTTATGGAAAGTATACGAAGGCGCCCGATTTTGATCGTTTGAGTCGAGAACAATTGCTTAGTTTTTACGATCGGTATTATCGAAATGGCGAATTCATGTTGTTTGTTGCCGGGAAGTTGCCGGCGAATTTTAGGGAGGCATTGGATCAATATTTCGGCGATTTGCCAAATGGGAAAGTGGATCGTCCTGTCCATGCGTTCCAACCCGCCGCGCAGAAAAAATATCGGATTGAAAATGACCCGAATGGCGTGCAGGGAGCGATCCGGCTGGCACGTGCTTTTCCGAGTCGGACCCATCCCGACTTTCAGCCATCCATGATCTTGAACACGGTGTTTGGCGGATTCTTCGGATCGCGCCTGATGAGCAATATCCGCGAGGACAAAGGGTATACCTACGGCATTCACAGTTACTTGATGAATTTGATGCAGTCTTCGGGGTGGATGGTGAGTACGGAAGCGGGCAAGGATGTTTGCGAAGCAACCATTCAGGAGGTGTATAAAGAGATGCGGATTCTTCGGGAAGAGTTGATCGATGACGAGGAGTTGTCGCTGGTGAAGAATTATCTGATGGGTTCGTTGTTGGGCGACCTAGATGGGCCCTTTCAGATCATCGGTCGGTGGAAGAACCTGATCTTGAA
>DFST01000146.1 GCA_002378975.1 Chitinophagaceae bacterium UBA3430 | reverse complement strand
TATCTGGGACTGGCATCCGCTGTTTTTTATCTGTTGCAGTGGACATCGGTGGTGCCGGCCAATGCCTGGCAGGAGTCTTGGTTTTTGAAAGAAGTACAACCGCTCTTTATGCGTGGGTTCAAGGGCGTGGGTGCTTGGATACCCTGGTTTCGCGAACAATTAGACGCATTGAATCAATACTTCGCGGCGGCGGTTCCTTCCGCTCCGCCTAAGTAGAATTGTTTTTAGCTTCATTTTCGATTCAAGCCCAATTCATTCAAAAGGTCTATTTTAGCAACGAAGGGTTTTCCCTGCAGTTAGTCATGTCATACGAGATCAAAGAGTTCAAGAAGTATCACTTCATCGATGAGGGAACGGGACAACCGTTGGTCCTGCTGCATGGGTTATTCGGTAACCTGGGCAACTTTACCGAGGTAGTTGAACACTTCCGTAAAACGCATCGGGTCATTGTGCCGGTTTTGCCGTTGCTCGACCTTGACTTGCTTCATACATCCGTTGGCGGGTTGTCCAAATACCTGCAAAAATTTCTGGAGGCGATGGATCTCCAGGAAGTTCATCTGATGGGGAACTCTTTGGGGGGGCACGTGGCACTGGTTTATGTGTTGAAACACCCTGAGCGGGTTCGTTCGTTGATCCTTGCTGGCAGCTCCGGCTTGTTTGAAAATGGCATGGGGGATAGTTATCCCAAGCGCGGCGATTACGAATACATCAAGAAAAAGACCGGACTCACCTTTTACGATCCGGCTACCGCCACCAAAGAGCTGGTCGATGAGGTATTCAGCATCACCAATAACCGAATGAAGGTGATCAAGATCATTGCACTGGCTAAAAGCGCCATCCGGAATAATTTAGGGGATGAACTGAATAAGATCTCCTTGCCCACTTTGTTGGTTTGGGGCAACAACGACATCATCACGCCGCCGTTTGTCGGGCATGAGTTCAATCGCCTGATCCCGAATAGTGAATTGTACTTCATCGATAAATGCGGCCATGCGCCGATGATGGAAGTGCCAGCGGAATTCAATGTGATCCTCGAGCGTTTTCTGCAAAAGTTTCCCGACCCCACGCCGGCTGTTTAAGCGCTGCGGCTTCGAACGACTCCCGTAATTTTGACTTGTAAATCTGTCCGATGCTTTGTCGACAACTTTTGTCTCAAACCCTGCCGTTTCTGCGGCCCACCGATACGGTATTTCAGGCGTTGAATGTAATGGCTGATCATCAAGTGTTGCACCTGCCGATCGGGGAGGGCATCCAATTTGCTGCACTGGTTAGTGAAACTGCCTTGCAAGCGATCGATGAGGATCAACAGACGCTGCAGCAAGTGGCCTCGATTTGGCAACCCATCTCGGTGAATAGCGAAGACCATTTTTTGATGGCCTTGCAGGTAGCGGCCCAACATCATTTAACCGTTGTTCCGGTAGTAGGCGCTGAGCAAGAATTGATCGGCACCTTGCTTCCTTCGGACTTGATTCAGGCAATGGCTACGTTTATGCGGTTGGACGAACCGGGTGGGTTGGTGGTCTTGGAGATGGAGCCTCGGCAATATGCGTTCAGTGAAATGAGCCGATTGGTAGAAACGCACGATGCCCAGATCACCCAGTTGAATACGCGGATCCTGCCGGAGTCGGGACAATTGTCTGTGACCATCCGGTTGAACAAGCCCGAGATCTCGGATATCGTCGCCACTTTCCAGCGCTACGAGTACAATGTGGTTTGTTTTTTTGGCGAAGAACTTTACACCAACCAACTGCGTAACAACTACGACAATCTGATGTCCTATCTGAATGTTTAGCGTGCCGCGAAATCCATCGACCACTTTCATTTTTCTTCTACTGCTCTTTTGTTGGGGCTGTTTCCCTTTTTCTGTCAGCCGCGCTCAGGAACCAAGGCCTTCAACAGCTTCCTCGTATTCTCCTGCCTTGCCTATTTTGGTGATCGATTCCATTCGTATCGAAGGCAATCGAAGAACCCGATCATCCATCTTGTTGCGGGAGCTTCCCTTTGAAGCCGGCGATACGTGTCAACTGCCACAACTGGTTCGTTGGTTCGAGGAATCAAAGCGTGTGCTGATGAACACGAGCTTGTTTCAGCAAGTAACGGTGTTTGCTGATACGTTCATGGGGGATCGAGTTCGGGTGACGGTCCGTGTTCGGGAACGAAATAATTTTTATCCGGTACTATACTTTGATCCGATCGATCGCAACCTGAATCAGTGGCTGGTAGAGCAGAATGCCAGCTTGCGACGCGTCAATTACGGGGTTCAATTGTACTTCAACAACACAACGGGTGTGGGCGATCGCAGTTTGTTGATGCTGTTAGGGGGCTATACGCAGCAGATTTCGTTTTCGTATGAGCGTCCTTATCTAGATAAGCGCATGCACTGGGGCATGCGGGTCGGATTTAGTCAGTCCCGCAACCACGAGGTGAATCTGCAAACCGTAAACGATAAGCAGGTATTCTTGCGCAATCCGGATGTATTCCTTCGTCGCCAGACACAGGCCTTTGTGGAAGTGCAGCATCGTCCCCGGATCAACACGCGGCATACATTCGGATTTCAATGGCGATCGGATCGGGTGGGCGATACGGTCTTGCTGCGCAACCCGACGTATTTTCCGGAGGGACGAACGCAGGTTCAATATCCGCGCTTTTACTACGTGATGAATTTTCAGCGGGTCGATTACCTGCCCTACCCCCGCAAAGGTTCACTGGTTCAGTTGCAGGCGATAAAAACCGGACTCGGATCTTCGATGGATTTGTTCGAATTGCATGGAAAGTGGATGATGCATTGGCCCCTCAATTCAAAATGGGGGCTGGCTTGGGGCGGGTATGCCGGTGTAAAATTTCCAACGCATCAGCCTTTTGTGAATCGTCGATTTCTGGGCTATGGCAATCAGTTCGTGTCGGGGTATGAATATTATGTGGTGGATGGCATGTCGGGCGGATTGACGCGCGGGTATCTCAATCGGGAGTTGCTTCGTCACACCATCCATCTTCCTTATAAAAAAGGAAAGGATCCAATTCGCATTCCGATTCGTCTGGTCGGGAAATCGTTTGTGCAGGCTGGTTATGTACACGATCCGGAATCACCGGCAGACAGCCGATTGTCCAACCGGTTTTTGTATTCGGGTGGAGTAGGATTGGATCTGCTGATCTTCTATGATGTGTTGTTCCGCCTGGAGTATTCGATCAATCGTTTCGGGGAAAACGGTCTATTTTTACATCGGAAGTATCCATTCTGATGATGCAAGCGGCCGTATATAGCCGGGTCTACGATCCGGAACAGCAAGCCGAATGGCAAATGCTGTTCGATGAGATGGAGCGTCAGCAGATTCGTCCCGTCATCTTTCGTGACTTTTATGATCAATTGGCCGGTTCGGTTCGATTGCCCGATGGGGCTGGCCATTTTGCTACAGCCCATGATTTGTCGGACGACATCGAGTTCATGATCAGTTTTGGGGGCGATGGCACGTTGTTGGATACCCTGGCGCTGATCCGGGAGAAGCGGATCTCGATCGTAGGCATCAACGCAGGCCGGCTTGGATTTCTGGCCAGCATTGGTCGGGAGGAAATCCCAACCGCCATCCGCGCCATGGCGCAACGCTCCTACGTCGAAGACCGACGTACGTTGATCCATTTGGATGGTAGTCAGCCGCTGTTTGGTGAGGTGCCCTATGCCCTGAATGAATTCACGATTCACAAGAAAGACCAGGGATCGATGATTAAGATTCATACTTATTTGAATGGAGAATTTCTGAATACGTACTGGGCTGATGGATTGATCGTGGCCACGCCCACTGGTTCTACGGGATATTCTTTGAGTTGTCAAGGACCGATCGTTTTTCCGGAGTCGCGCAGTTTCGTGATCACCCCCATTGCCCCGCACAATCTGAATGTTCGTCCCATCGTGGTGCCCGACACCAACGTGATCTCCTTTGAGATCGAAAGTCGTTCGGAGCAGGTGATCTGTTCGTTGGATGCGCGCCGCGAAGTAGTTAGTAAGTCCATTCAACTGGCGGTTCGTCGAGAATCCTTTGATATTGGGCTGGTGCGCCTGAGTGAAGAGAATTTCTTGCACACCTTACGCAACAAGCTGACCTGGGGTCTGGACAAGCGGAATTGACCCTTTTATTCACCACCCTCACAAGAAATTGGCTACCTTCGACGTTCTATATCCATTGGAACGTAAATCGATCCCATGAACTTTCGTTATCGCTTTGTAATTCAATTGGTTATCTCGGTAGTGGTGGGCCTTTCTACCTTGCAGGCTCAAGATGCCGTTGTTCAGGAAGGTGAGTTTGGCTTTGGGGTAGGTGCCGGTCATTATTTCGGCGACCTCAATACCCGAGCTAATTTGAACCGCCCTAAGATCGCGGCCACAGCTTTTTTCCGCAAGAATCTGGGGAACTACATCGCTGCCCGGGTTGGATTGTCTTTTGCCCAATTGGGGTATTCCGACATCTACAACGACCACAATAAGTACATGAGCAGCCGGAATCTGAGCTTCAACAGCAAGGTCTGGGAGCTCACGTTGCAGGGTGATTTCAATTTTTTCCGTTTCATACCCGGTCAGCCTGAGTATAGTTTCACGCCATACATCACGTTTGGTGCGGGCTTATTCAGCTATGATCCCTATGCTTATCTCCAAGAGGAAAAGATCTTTCTTCGTCCGTTGGGTACTGAAGGACAGGGCAATGCGCTGTATCCCGATCGCAAGCCTTACGGGACTACCGCTCTATGCATCCCTTTCGGCGGCGGCATCAAGTACTCAATCAACGATCGAATCAACATCGGCGTGGAGATCCTGCACCGATTCACCAATACGGATTACCTGGATGATGTGAGCAAGACCTACGTGGACCCTTCCATCTTCCCGTTGAATCCCGATGGAAGTCCTTCAGCGGCCTATTTGTTGAGTGATCGTTCCTATGAGTTGGGGCCTCGGGTAGGGATTCCTGGTCGTCAGCGCGGAAATAGCCAGCAAAAGGACCAGTTCGTGACGGCCATGATCCACCTTAGTTTCAACTTGCAATCGTATCGTTGCCCCACCGCCAACTAGTTTTCCTCGGAATTCCGAATTCCATTGGTAAATTTGTGCCCCCTCTCGAGGGGGTTTTTTTATGGAGGATCTAAAAGCCAATATTGAACGGGACCACCTGCCCCAACACCTGGCCATCATCATGGATGGCAATGGCCGTTGGGCCAAGGAGCGGGGTGAGGACCGGCTTTTTGGACATTTTCATGGGGTCCAAAGCGTGCGCGATATCGTGGAGGCCAGTGCAGAGCTGGGGATCCAATACCTCACGCTCTATGCGTTTTCAACAGAGAATTGGGACCGGCCACAGGCTGAGGTCAGCGGACTCATGGAGTTGCTGGTCAACACCATTCGGAAGGAAGTGGAGCAGCTCAAGAAAAATGGAATTCGTCTACACGTAATCGGCGATCTGACCATGCTGCCGCCAACGGCTCAGCAAGAGCTGACCGAGGCGCTGGAGCTTACTGCTGAGAACGATCACATGCATTTGATCATGGCCTTGAGTTACAGTGGTCGATGGGACATCACGCAGGCTTTTCACCAATTGGGCCGAAAGATCCAAGCCGGTGAGCTCTCGCCCGAATCCGTGGATGCCGAGGTGATCGCCGCTCATTTATCGACCCGAGACTTCCCCGATCCAGAATTGATGATCCGTACCAGCGGGGAGCACCGGATCAGCAACTTCTTGCTTTATCAGCTGGCCTATGCTGAGTTTTACTTCACCGAAACGCTCTGGCCCGATTTTCGACGCCAGCATCTCTACAAGGCCTTACTCGATTATCAGCAACGCGAACGCCGGTTCGGAAAGACCTCCGAACAAGTGAGTTCCGAGCCGATTTAACAAAGACTTTCAGGAATATCCGTTAATTTGCCCACCTTCCCTAGCGGATTACTATATAACTAACTGATAGATAACAATTTACAATATTATTTCCACGTTTTGAAGAAGCACCGGATGAAGCGTACGCTGTACATGGTTTGTTGCCTGATGGCCTTGATGGTTCTCCGAACGGAGGCGCAAGTGATCGTTGATTCAACGCCCTCGACTTCGGTCGACCCTAAATTGATCGAATGGTCCAATGCCAAGATCGTCAAAGAGTACACCATTGGTGGCATTTCCATCACCGGCATTCAGTATTCGGATACCTCGATCGTTTATTCGATCGCCAATCTACAGCCGGGTGATAAATTCATCCATCCCGGTTCGGAATTATTCGGAAAAGCGATCAGCAACCTCTGGCGTCAAAAATTGTTTTCGAACATCCGCATTTACGCAACGCGCATCGAAGGCGATAAGGTTTGGTTTGAGATCTATGTACAAGAACGTCCGCGTTTGGGGAACTACAAATTCGTTGGCATTCGTAAAACTGAAGAAGAAGACATCCTGACCAAAGTGGTGTTGACCAAGCAAACCATCATTTCGGAGAATACCCGCCGCGAAATCACCGAGAAGATCACCAAGCATTTTACAGAGAAGGGTTATCGCAATGTAAAGGTCCGCATCGACGAAACACCCGATCCGACTTATGTCAATTCCAACACACTCACGATCCACATCGATAAAGGCAACAAGGTGCGCATCAACGAGGTCCGCATTTTCGGCAACCAGCGGGTGGATGTATTCAAGCTGAAGAAGCGCCTGAAGGGTACTAAGGAGATGTCCAAGTTGACCTTGCGTCCGGATCAATCGGGCAGTCCGTATGGAACAACCGAGCCATTGGCTTTCAATACCTATTTGAAGGATTGGGGCTTTCTTTCTCCATCGCGCACCAAACAATTACTCGATCCGTATTTCCGCTTCAAGCTGTTTAGCGGTGCCAAATTCGACGATAAGAAGTACGAAGAAGACAAAGAGCGCTTGTTGAATTATTACAACGAGATGGGATACCGCGATGCGCAGATCCTGGCCGATACGCAGTACTTGACCGCTAAGGGGAACATGAATGTGGACCTCAAAGTGAGTGAAGGTCGTCGTTACTATTTTGGCAACATTGTGTGGAAAGGAAATTCCAAGTTCAGCGACTCATTGTTGAATCAGCTGTTGGGGATCAACAAAGGTGATGTGTACAATGCGGCTACGATGAACAAGCGCTTGGGTAAGGAAGCTTCGCAGGAAGGCGGTGACCTCAGTAGTTACTACATGGACGATGGTTATCTGTTCTTCCGTGCTGAGCCGGTGGAGACGGCAGTTTACAACGACACCATCGATCACGAGATCCGTTTGATGGAAGGTCCGCAGGCACGCATCAAGAATGTGACCATTGCCGGCAATGAAAAAACAAAAGATTATGTGGTTCGTCGTGAACTCCGCACCATTCCGGGTGAGCTGTTCAGTCGTGCCGATTTGATCCGTTCTCAACGTGAATTGGGTAACCTCCAATATTTCAATCAGGAGACCATCAACCCGGGCGTTGTTCCCAATCCGGAAGATGGTACTGTGGATATCAACTGGAAACTGGAGGAGAAAAGTTCTGACCAATTGGAACTTTCAGCCGGTTGGGGTGGTGGCATCGGACTGACCGGAACCTTGGGCGTTACGTTCAACAACTTTTCCATCAGAAACATTTGGAAGAAATCGGCTTGGGATCCGTTACCAACCGGCGATGGACAAAAACTCAGTGTTCGTTTGCAGTCAAACGGCCGCGCTTATCGTTCTTACAACGCCTCATTCACCGAACCTTGGCTGGGCGGAAAAAAGCGCAACTCGTTTACCATTTCATTCAACAACAGTAAGTTCTCCAACGCTTTCGATCCATTCACCGGAACCATCGACCGCGCCCGTTCGGATACCAACTTCTTGAAGACGACCGGTTTCTCTGTTTCGCTCGGTAAGCAGTTGAAATGGCCCGATGACTATTTCAGTTTGGTGTATACATTCAATTACACCCAGTACGTACTGCGCAACTATCCCATCTTCGATCCCAATTTTTCGAACGGTACATCGAACAACGTGAGTTTTAAAATTGCGTTGCAGCGTTCCTCCGTCTTCAACCCGATCTTCCCGACTAGCGGATCGAACATCACCTCCAGTGTGCAGTTCACGCCCCCGTATTCCTTGTTCAACAAGACCATCGCCAATAACAACAACAAGTACCGCAATCCGGAGTACCACAAATGGCGTTTCAATGCTGAGTGGTATGTGCCGATCGGTAAGGCGCTGGGTGCCGACAAGAATCGCCAGTTCGTATTAAAGATCGCGGCCAAATACGGTTTCATGGGACGATACAATCGGGCCCTGGATTATTCGCCCTTCGAGCGTTTTCAAGTGGGGGATGCGGGCTTGACCAACAACTTTGGTTTGCTGGGTTACGACATCGTCGCACACCGCGGATATCCGGTTTACCAAACCTCCGATCCGACCATTAACCCCGATCAGCAAAGTGCCAGTCAGTTCTTTACGATCTTCAATAAGTATCAGCTCGAGATGCGTTTTCCACTGGTCACCAATCCGAGTAGCACCATCTATGCCATGACCTTCTTCGAGGCGGCGAATGGTTGGTACAATTACCGCGACTACAATCCGTTCCGTTTGCGTCGCAGTGTAGGGGCCGGTATGCGTTTCTTCCTCCCGATGTTCGGTCTGCTTGGGTTTGACTACGGCATCGGACTAGATCGGATCCAGCCTGGTCAAACAGGCTTGAAAGCGGCTTCTCGTTTCACCTTCATGTTGGGCTTCGAACCGGAATAAAACATATTCTATATGAAAAAATCCCTTTTTCTGCTCTTATCGCTGTTCTGGGTAGGCAGTTTGCTGGCTCAGAAGTACGCCATTATTGATACGCGCTATATCCTCGACAAGATGCCTTCTTACAAGGAGGCGCAGCAGCAATTGGACGGCATTGCCGCCGATTGGCAGAAAGAGATCGATGGCAAGCAGGCGAAGCTGGATAAGATGTACCGCGATTATGAGGCCGAGCAGGTGATGCTGACCGAAGAATTGCGCAAGAAGCGCGAAGATCAATTGTATGGCTTGGAGAAGGAGGTTCGTGATCTGCAGCGGAAGCGTTTTGGATTTGAGGGCGACCTCTTCAAAAAGCGTCAGGAGCTGATCAAGCCGATTCAGGACAAGGTTTTCAATGCCGTTCAGAAGCTGTCCGTATCGCGCGGCTACGAGCTGGTCTTCGATAAAAGTGAGGGAATAACCATTATCTTTGCCGACCCCAAACTTGATAAAAGTGAGGATGTTCTCAAAGAATTAGGAGTACGATAAACAAATAAAAACCATGAAAAAAACCCTTTTGATCCTGGCGCTGGTCATTTTCGGTGCAGGTGCCCAACAATTGATCGCGCAAGCCACCAAAATCGGCTACGTTCGCGTGAATGACGTGCTCGGATTGATGCCTGAACTGGCTGCTGAGAAAGTCAACCTCGATACCGTTGGTCAACAATTCGTTAAGGATTCCGTGATGCCCCGCCTGAATTACATCCAGGATGAGTATCAAAAGAAATTGAAAGATTACGCGGATACGACTAAATCGAAAAGCGTTCGTGACATCATTGGCAAAGAACTCCAATCCTACCAGGATGAGTTGAGCCAAGCAGAGTCCATCATTCAGCAGATCCTGCAAGGAAAACAACAGGAGTTCTTGGAGCCTTATATTGCCAAGGCCCGCAAAGCCATCGATGCCGTGGCCAAGAAAAAAGGATACACCTACGTGGTTACGCCTGAGTCGCTGTTGGTCGCTCCTGAGCAAGACAATTTGCTGGTTCCGGTGTTGAATGAACTCGGCATCAAGATCCCGGCTCAATTGCAACAACAACCTGCTGCTGCCAAGCCAGCCGGCGCAAAAAATTAATTTCATTTTTGAAATACGGAAGCCTCCCAATGGGAGGCTTTTTTATTCTTCCCCTACATTTGAGTTATGTCAGCAATCGGTCCCATCGGTGTTTTTGATTCCGGCTATGGCGGACTCACCGTCCTGCGCGCTCTGGTCGATCGATTGCCTGGCTATGATTATCTCTATCTAGGCGACAATGCCCGCGCGCCTTACGGCAATCGCTCCTATGCAACCATTTATCAGTATACCCTGCAAGCCGTGCGTTGGTTTTTTGATCAAGGTTGTCCGCTCGTGATCCTGGCTTGCAATACGGCCTCTGCCAAGGCACTGCGGACCATTCAGCAAACTGATCTGCCCACCCTAGCCCCCGACAATCGGGTATTGGGGGTAATCCGCCCAACGGCCGAGATCATGGGCGATCACACCCGATCCAAACACGTGGGGGTATTGGCCACACCGGGTACGGTTCAGTCGGAGTCGTATGTGTTGGAAATGGCCAAGTTCTTTCCGGATGTTCGGGTGCATCAGCAGGCATGTCCGCTCTGGGTACCACTCATAGAACAAGGCGAGCACGAGGGGTCGGGGGCCGATTATTTCGTTCAGAAAGATCTGAAAGCTTTATTTGCTCAATCATCGGAAACGGATCTGGTCTTATTGGCCTGCACGCATTATCCCTTATTGGAAAAGAAGATCCGGCAATTCCTCCCCAACGGGGTGGAGTTGTTGACGCAGGGACAAATCGTGGCAGACAGCTTAGCCGATTATTTAAACCGCCACCCCGAGATGGAGCAGCGGTTGGGTCGGAGTGGGGAGATCCGATTTTATACCACGGATGAGCCGGCTGCATTTGACCGGCAGGCGGCCGCCTTTTATGGCCATGAGATCCGGTCAAAACACCTCCCGGCCGACCAGCTAATCCATTGACAGGCAGCGATTGGGCTCTTTTTTTGCATTCAGCCTACGTCTTCTGCCCCTCTTCCCTTACCTTTGCCCTCCTTTCACAAACCTGTAGGTGTGGTGACCAGCAGGCTAACCGATCGGAGTCGTTCTCCCGGCTTCTATTCTGGTCCGCGAATATCCGCCGGATCGAACGTGAAAACAGAACCAGAAAATGAAACGTACATTCCAACCGCACAACAAACGTCGCAAAAGCGTACACGGTTTCCGTGAGCGCATGTCTACTGCCAATGGTCGTAAGGTATTGGCTAGCCGTCGTGCCAAAGGTCGCAAAAAGCTGACCGTTTCGGATGAGCGCAAACTGAAATAAGCCCGACTGCCTGTAGGCAGACGAACGCGGTCGATTCAATAATTTTACGGCTCCGGCATTCCGGAGCCTTTTTTATTTGCATGAAACTCCATCTCCGTTTTCCCCGTACTGAACGGCTGAAAAGTCGCAAGTCGATTGATGCCTTGTTCCAAAAGGGCAAGCGATTTTCACTGGGAGAATTTCGGTTCATCTATCAATTCCGTTCGGCTACCGGCATTCAGGTGGGCGTCGGTGCTTCTTCCAAGCAATTCAAGCGGGCCGTTGATCGAAACCGAATCAAACGACTGATTCGTGAATCGTACCGCCTCGACCAAGTACGCTGGAAAGAAGCGTTGAAGCAGCAACAGCAGGGCTTGGACCTGTTCATCTTATTTACCGGGCGCAGCTTGCCCGATTACCCAACCTGTCAACAGCAGGTGCAGCAGGCTTGGGCGAAAATCTTTCCGGAATGAAAGAGTTCCGCATCTTCTTGTTCTATCTCATCGGTTGGCCCTTGATCTTATTGATTCGGATCTATCAATGGGTGATCTCGCCGATCATCGGACCCAAATGTCGTTATCAGCCTACCTGTTCACATTA